>JAZDHY010000037.1:0-11718 GCA_043805435.1 bacterium | reverse complement strand
TCCAAATAAATAAATTAGTATATCAATTAGATATAAAATAACATCTAAGAACCCCTTTCCAACCGAATTAAGTATTGTATTTAGAAATTCCATTCGAATCACCTTTTAACCTGTTCAGAATTATGTGTAAATAAAAAAAATCATATCTATAACCAATATAATAGTAAGCCGGCAAATAATCAAACCCCAGTTTACTACTTTATTAATCCACTTTTTTTATAAAAATCTCAAAATAATAAATATAATGATTTAACTAAAGCATCATCAGTAGGGAAAAAAGTATTTGTTTTAGTAACTTTTCTAAATTGCCAATGTAAAGTTTCAACAGAATTTGTTGTAAAAATAACTTGTATAAACTTGAAATAAGTCAACCTATTTCAGGACGCTGCACCTTTACCATCATAAAACTCTTTTAACTCAACAATATATGTGCTATCGTTTTCTGTTTTTTCATCTTGAGCATAATTATTACAAATCAAGACAAAAAAGAATAGAACAATTAACGAATTCATGTTTAATATTTTCATAAAACACCTCTATTTTTTAAAACTAAAAGAGACTGTAACGGCCAGATATAGATTGCCTTTTTCCCTGAATCAACCTATTTCAGAAAGATACAAATATTAACTTCATTAACTGAAGCATTAAAATCATTTGTTAGCAATATTTAATATAAATGTTATTATATAACTGAGCATCAAAAATAATATTATAAAAAAACAAGTTGAAGTTCGATATTTCTTCTTACGAAAGTACCTTACCGATAATACTCCCAATAATAGCATAGAGATGAAAAATAATCCTAATAAGACATAATAAGCAGCAAATCCACCAATTAAAGTCGCTAATTTTTCAAATAAATAAATAATAAAATCTGTAATCCAAAATCCAACCGTCTCAAATATTGTTTTTAGAAATTCCATTAATCACCTTTTAACTTGTTCAGAATTATGTGTAAACAAAAATAATTGATATCCGGTTAATAATCAAACCTCAGTTTACTACTTTATTAATCCACTTTTTATAAAAATCTCAAAATAATAAATATAATGATTTAACTAAAGCATCATCAGTAGGGAAAAAAGTATTTGTTTTAGTAACTTTTCTAAATTGCCTATGTAAAGTTTCAATAGAATTTGTTGTAAAAACAACTTGTATAAACTTGAAATAAGTCAACCTTTTTCAGGACGCTTCAATCTAAATTGAAATTTATCTTGTGAAAATCAATTTATTACGTAATAACGCTGAAAGCGTTACATATCATTAGCCTTTTGCACCATTCAGACCGGTTTCAACCCCCGAAAGTGGGGTTGCATAACATGAATTAATTTGCTTAAATTGACATGTTTACCTGCAATAGGCAGGCATTGATCTGTGCTGTCATGGTGCGCGGGGTTAGCTTTATCTCTTCCAAAAACAATACCTTTGCCATCATAAAACTCTTTTAGTTCAATAATATATGTGCTATCACTTTCTGTTTTTTCATCTTGAGCATAATTATTATTAAAACATAAGATAAAAAAGAATAAACCAATTAAAGTTTTCATATTTAATATTTTCATATAACACTTCTTTTTGTAAAACAATAAGGAAATATAACTACCAAGGAAGATTACCTTTTTCTGTAATAAACCTTTTCCAGAAAGATATAAAAATTAACTCCATTAACAATTATTCAAATCCTTTGTTTGCTATATTTCCAAAAGCTATCATTAATATAATGGACATAAACAAAAAAATTATAAAAAATGAAGCTGAAGCCAAGTATTTCTTCTTTATAATGAACTTTAAAGTTAAAAATCCCATTGTAAATAATACAATTATATAGCCCCCATAGACAATTAAAAACCCAAATCCCTTTACAGATTGTGGGAGAATATTATCAACTAAGTCAATTAAAAACCTAAGGAACTCAAAAATCCAGAGACAATATTTATAATATATTGCTTCAAAAATTTCAATCATAATAGTTCTCCCTTTTTTATCTCGTTTTATTTAATTTCCGGCTGTTTTTCTATTGTAATTTCCGCATTTCCATTAGTTTATTTTCTTTTCTCTTTTTTTTAAACGGTTTCTAAATTAAGAAAACATCAAATACATCAACTACTAACTATGGTTCTATATTTACAAGTATATTAACTTTATTAACTGAATTATTCAAATCCTTTGTTTGCTATATTTAACATAGATATCGTTATGTAAATGAACATCAACAAAAAAATTATAAAAAATGAAGTTGAAGCCCAGTATTTCTTCTTTTTAATGAACTTTAATGTTAAAAATCCCATTGTAAATAATACAATTATATAGCCCACAAAGACAATTAAAACCCCAATTCCCCTTAAAAATTCTGGGAGAATATTTTCAAGTATGTCAATTAAAAACCAAATAAAATCTGAAATCCAGGAAATAAATGTATCATATATTAATTTTAAAATTTCAATCATAATAGATCTCCATTTTTTATCTCGTTTTGATTAATTACCGGCTGTTTTTTTATTGTAATTTCCGCATTCCCATTAGTTTATTTTCTTTTCTCTTTTTTTAAACGGTTTCTAAATTAAGAAAATATCAAATACATCAACTACTAACTATGGTTCTATATTTACAAATATATTAACTTTATTAACTAAATTATTCAAAATCCTTTGTTTGCTATATTAAATAAATTTACAATTGTGTAAAGGAACATCAACAATAAAATTATAAACAATGGAGCTGAAGCCCAGTATTTCTTCTTTTTAATGAACTTTAAAGTTAAAAATCCGAGGATAATGAATACAATTAAATAGCCTACATAGACAATTAATATACCAACACCTTTTCCAAGTATATTATCAATTGCGTCAGAGAAAAATTCAATAACTTTTTGAATCCAGAGAAATGGGTTCAATATTGTTCTTAAAATTTCAATCATAGTAGATCTCCCTTTTTTATCTCGTTTTGTTTAATATCCGGCTGTTTTTCTATTGTAATTTCCGCATTCCTCTTTTTTCTAGTATTTCTTTCTGTCATAACGTTTTTTTTGTCATTATATACACTTGAGGGCACCCTTGAATCTGTAATTACATAGACAGAACCCGGACTATTAATTAATTCTACTGCAGTTTGTCCACAATTATTATAAGGTAGATTATATTTTTGATTATCTTTTACCCTTTGCTCAATATTGCGCGCAATACCCATTTATCAGTTTGTTTTGTAATAGGTCTTATTTTCCTCTAAATAAGTAAAGCAAAACATGCGGATTAAAATTATTCCACGCTTTCCGAAAAAGTTAAGATATACCCATTTATCTCTTTGCACGAAAATTCTTTAGTTCCGTAAAAAGTATCATGCATATCGCTTAAAATTTCGCAATTTCCTTTTACTTTTTTATATATTGCATCTATATCGTCAACATCAATATATAACGAAAAGGACCCGCCAATTATTGAATCGCACATTTGAGGAATTTCGCTTACAAAACTTTCCCTCTTCTGAATCATCAGTTCAATGCCGTCTTTAGATAAAATTGCAAAATCGTATGACCCTGTATCAGGGACACTTATTACCATTTTAAAATCTAACATATTTTCGTAAAATTCAATCGTTTTGTTAACATCTTTTACCATCAAATTTGGCGTTAATTTAGTAATTGTCATTTTTTTATCCTTCTTGCTTGTAGTAGAAATATAGTTTAAGGCTACTGCCCATAATAAACCCACAACTGAAAAAACTATTAACAGAAATATAATACTTTTATAATTATTTTTCATAATGGCTTTTGTAATTTATAAAACACATTTCCAACTTTTGTAACTAATTGTTTTCTTGTAATTATGCGTACCAATAATATAATAATTTTATTAATAAATCCATCAATTATTGAAGGTTTTTTGTAAATTTTTTTGAGTGCAGTATCAACAACCTGTTCGGGATATCTAAAATATTTACTCTGTTTTAAGCCCGCTTTTGAATGAAATTCGGTTTTTGTTGTACCCGGATTAACACACAAAACATTAATGTTATATTCTTTTAATTCATACCATAAACTGCTGGCTAAAAAATCTTCAAATGCTTTAGTGGCCGAATACACCGAATTATATGGTGTTGGAATAAGACCTAATATGGAGCCAATAAATATTATGGATCCTTTATTCCTTTTTTTCATTTTTTCGGCAATTGTCTTGGTTAAAAAAAGAGGCGTTGTACAATTAACATCAATCATTTTTATATAATTGTCTAACGGGTTATCTAAAAAACTACCACTTTGTCCAAAACCTGCATTATTAACCAATAGACTAATCTCTTTGTTTTTAATATTTTCTTCAATTAACAAAAAGCAATTCCTATCACTTAAATCGGCTGAAATAACTTCAATTTTAACAGCATATTTACTTATAAGATTTTCTTTTATTTCATTTAGTTTTTCTTCTCTTCGGGCTATTAATATTAAATTAAAACCTATTTGTGCTAATTTTTCAGCAAAAGTTTTTCCAATACCGGAAGAGGCTCCTGTAACAAGTGCCCACTCTTTAACTTTTATTTCTTCTTTCATTTTATCTCCTAAAGCATTTTATTACCTTATTAATGAACTATTTAATAAATAATTCATTAATATCGCTAATCTATGGTTCATAAAATCAAAAAACATTTCCAAAAAACATATTTTTTGATTAAATTTATAAATCAATTAAAACGGAACTCAAATGTTAATAAAAAAATCAAATAAAACCGCCATTTGTTTCAAAGATACTACATATACTTACGAAGAAACAATTATTAATATAAACAAATTTGCATCTCTATATAAAGATGTAAATGCAAATAAAATTGTGGTTTTTGCCGAAAATAGACCTGAATGGGCCTTTGCATTTTATTCTGCTTGGAAAAACAAGGGTATTGCTGTAACAATTGATTATATGTCAACAACCGATGAAGTAAAATACATACTTAACGATTGTACGCCGGAAGTAATTTTTTGCTCAATAGAATCTAAAAAAACAATTGATAAAGTTTTAGAAAATTTGGGATATACTCCAAAATTATTGGTTTTTGAAGATATTAAACTTGATGATATAAAAACTGATGATTCAGATTTAGAAATTGATAATATTCTTGATACTGCGTTAATTATCTACACTTCGGGAACTACAGCTTTTCCTAAAGGAGTAATGTTATCGTTTGACAATTTATTAGCAAATATTGAAGCTGTTGTTGATGCGAAAATCTATACAGAGGAAAAAAGAGCAATGATTTTATTGCCGTTACATCATGCCCTACCATTGATGGGGACCCTCATTATTCCTCTTTCCGTTCAAAGCATGGTTGCGTTTTGTCCTTCATTAAATTCAGAAGATATTGTTGCAACGTTAAAAAAGTTTAAGATAACATTAATTGTTGGTGTTCCACGATTTTATTCGCTATTACGCCGTAAAATAAAAGATAAAATTAATCAAAAGGCAGCAACTCGTTTAATATTTAAATTATGTGAAAAAATCGATTCGAAATCTTTTTCCAAAAAGATTTTTGGCAAAGTACATGAAGGATTTGGCGGACATTTAGATACCCTTGTTTGCGGAGGTGCTGCGTTGGATTACGAAGTTGAACGCGATTATCGCACATTAGGATTTGAAATTTTAGTTGGTTACGGAATGACAGAATGTGCTCCTATGATAAGTTTTCCGCGCCCCGGCAAAGCAAAAATTGGTGCTTCCGGTCAATCTTTATCCTGCAACGAAATTAAAGTTGAAGATAATGAAATAATTACGCGAGGTAGAAATGTAATGCAGGGATATTTTAATAAACCTGAAGAAACTGCTGAAATAATGAAAGACGGCTGGCTTTATACCGGAGACATAGGACATTTGGATTCTGAAGGTTATGTTTTTATTACCGGAAGGAAAAAGGAATTAATTGTACTTTCTAATGGCAAAAATATTAGCCCTGTTGAAATTGAAGAAAAAATCAGTTCAATTTCGGATATAGTACTTGAAAATGCTGTTTTTTTGAAGGGCGATTCATTACAAATTATTATTTATCCTGATCCCAAAAAAGTTGCCGAATTAGCATCAAACGATTTTGAAGAATATGTTAAATGGAATATTATTGATAAATATAACCAATCTGCAGCACCTTATAAAAAAATAACCAGATTTTTTATTGTAAATCAAGAACTCCCCCGCACTCGGCTTGGAAAAATTAAAAGATATGAATTGGATAAATTATTAAGTACCCCCGATGTTATTAAAACCACACATGAAGAACCGACTTTTAAAGAATATAAAATGATTAGAGATTATCTAAAAGATTTAAAATCTCAAGAAGTTTTTTGTAACGATCACCTTGAACTTGATCTTGGAATTGATTCGTTAGATAAAGTAAGTTTTCAATTATTTTTAAAAACATCATTTGGCTTAGATTTTTCAAATGAACAGTTAGGACGGTTTAATAGTGTTCAAGCATTAGCTGAATATGTTAAAGATAATAAAATTAAATCCGAAACCGAGTCTATCAACTGGGGTGCAATATTCAAAGAAAAAGTTGATCTTTCTTTGCCTAAAAGTTGGTTTACTCATCAAGTATTAAAAAATCTTTCAAAATATTTCTTAAAATTTTATTTCCAAATAAAAGGTGAAGGAATTGAAAACATTCCAAATGGGCCATTTATTATTGCACCTAATCATCAAAGTTTTATAGATGGTTTATTTGTTTCCATATTTTTAAAAACAACACAGCTAAAAGAGACTTATTATTACGCTAAAGAGAAACATGTTAAAACTTCATTTGTTAAGTTTCTTGCAGCTAAACATAATGTAATAGTAATGGATCTGAATAATGATTTAATGCTTTCATTACAAAAACTGGCAGAAGTACTAAAACGCGGTAAAAATATAATGATTTTCCCTGAGGGCACCCGTACAAAAGACGGCGATTTAGGGAATTTTAAAAGAACTTTTGCAATTTTAGCAACTGAATTAAATGTACCGGTAGTTCCCGTTGCTATTTCCGGTGCTTTTGAAGCATTACCCACCGGCTCGTTATTCCCAAAGCCATGGAAAAAGATTAATGTAAAATTCTTAAAGCCAATTTATCCTAAAGGACATTCTTATGACAGCTTAAAAAGTTCTGTTTTTGAGACATTGACTTCTGCATTAAAGAAAGATTAAAAAAAGCCCTTACGGGCTTTTTTTATTTCTATATCATCTCACTTAACAATTCAGGTCTGGGAGATGGAATTACCACCTTATTAACCAGCATACCACGCTGCCCAATAATATACGCACCGGCATCAACTGCACTTGTTACTGCCGCAACTTCACCGGTTAAAGTACAAAATGCTTTTCCGCCTAACGCCATTGCCAATCTAATTTCTATTAACTTCACGTTTGAAGCCTTAACTGCAGCATCGGCACCTTCAATTAATGATGCAACAGAATAAGCTTCTAAAATTCCGAGTGATTCCAAATTATCAACTTTATTATTTCCCGAAATAGCAGGAAAAATATCGGCATGTACATTTGGTATTACAAACGAGTCAATAACAGCATAATCAAGATTTCTAATACCGGCATCAACACTTGTTTGAACTGCCGCTACATCTCCCCCAATTAAAACCATATATTTACCCGAACAAATTGACCTTGACAAAATCAATGTCACTTCCGAAGTTTTTAACATTATATCAGCAGCCAACATACCGGCCGCAATACTTGACAATTCTATTAAACCTATTGAATTCATTTCCATTTGTTATTCCTTAGATATAATTACATAATTACTTGTAATTTCTTTTATTACGCCGTCAATGGAAGCATGAATATTAGCTCCCAACTTACCGTCTTCATTTTTTGCAAGCAACTCCCCTTTTACAACGGTACTGTATAAATCTTTAACCACTACCGAAGGAGCACCAACATGCTGTTTTGTATATATTTTAACTTGATTTATAACAGGTTTTTCAGCAGTATATGGAGTTTTAGTTTCGTATTTTTCAATATCCAGCCGTTTTAACAATTGTTTAATTGGTACTTTTCGTCCATCTTTAATTGGATGTACCTTAACTGGTTTAGTCTGTTCATATTTAAAATTGCTTAAATGCAGCTCTTGTTTGCTTTGGTCACATGCTTCACGCGGGTATAAGTCTTCAGGACAAGAATATAACGAACATAAACCGCATGAACAGCATAAGTCGGCATATTGATTCCACAATTCTTTTCCTGATGTTGTAAATACCAAACTACGCATAACTTTATGAGGCTGTACATCATAACCAAGCAGATAACGAGGACAAAATTCGGTACAATAACTACACTGGTCGCAAGCGGATTTTCCTATTTTATTCATACTTTCTTTAGGTCTAATCATTCTATTAATCAAATAATGATCCTTAGGAAGGATAATAAGACCTGCAGTAGTTTTTGTTACAACTTCATCTAAATCGAAAGATAATTTGCCCATTAATATACCGCTTACATACATAGCGTAATCATTAACTAATGCTCCACCGGCAAACTTTATTAAATCACTGAATTTTGTACCAATTGGTGCAAAAAACGAACATGGTTTTTTAACTAACCCGGTAACACTTAAAAATTTTTCCGTAACCGGAATTCCATTTACAGCATTATAAATATTATAAAATGTTTCAACATTATTAACCACACAGCCAACATTTAACGGTATTCCATGAGGTGGAATTAATCTATTTGTGGCAGTATAAACCAATTCGTATTCATCTCCGGCCGGATAATAGTCCTCTAATTGACACATATCAATTTGAGTATCAAGATTTTTCCCAATCGATTGAACAGCTTTTACATTTTTAGCTTTAATTCCAAAATAACCTTTTTTTGCTCCGGTATTATTAATCATATATTCCATACCGGCAACAATTTCTTTTGGAAAATTAACCATTAATTCATAATCTTTATGAATAAGGGGTTCACATTCTGCACCATTTGCAAGAACGAACTCAACTTTTGAATTAGCTTTAATATGCGTTGGAAAACCTGCACCACCGGCTCCCACAACACCTGCATTATATATACTTTGGGATAAATCCATTTTATTCATTCCTTCTAATCACTACCAAGGTTTTATCGTCTTGATATTTGCTTTCACTTGTTGAAAATTTTTGTACGTCATCTAAAATTGCATAACAAATTTCGCGGGGAGAAAGATTTATACTTCTTCTAATTACATTTTCCAGTCTTTTTTCTTCGTAAAGTTCAAATTTTTCATTGGCTGATTCAACAATTCCATCCGAATAAATAACTAAAATATCGCCTTTTGAAAAATTAATACTATCTGTATCATATTTTGAGTGAGGTGCCGGTCCTAATAAAGGCCCGGTTGCTTCCAAATAAGTAATTTCCTTGTTTTTACTTTTTATAAACATAGGTGGATTATGTCCGCCATTTGCGTACAAACATAATCCTTTTTTATCGTTGGAAATTTCCGCATAAAATAATGAAGTAAATCTGTCATCGGCAAATATTTTATTTACAAGTTCATTCATACGATAAAAAAGAGGTGATATTTTTATCTGAAAAGTACTTGCCATACGTACGGCACCCGAAATATACATTGCTTCGGCTGCTGCGGCTAAACCTTTTGATGCTGCATCGCCAACGGTTATTCCAAGACGTGATTCATCATCACCAATTTTTAGATAATCAAAAAAATCACCGCCAAGTGTTTCGGCCGGAATTGTTACACCAAACAGATCGTAACCGTGAAATTTTAACTCATGCTCAGGTAATATGCTTTTTTGTAATTCTTTGGCTTTATCTATATCTTCAATCAAACTTTTTCGTGATGAATATAACCTTCGTTCATTAATTTTTTGAGTTAATACAGTTGCAACAATATTTAATGTGTAGCGCAATTCATCATCAATACTTTCGCAATTTACTGCAAGTAAATATTTATAATACGATTTTCCTTTTACTTTTAATCTTTGTCCAACACCTGAAGCTGAATACTTAAATATTCCCTTTTTAATTAATATTTTATTTGTTTCGTTTGCTAGAACAGTACGCTCAATGCTAATCAATTCAAAAACGGGATAATCCTTTATTTCCAAATAAAAATCGGGATTTATCCGCTGTACATTTCCCGTTTGATATAACAAAGCATAAGCCTTTTTATCAACATCCAGTTCCCAAATCCTTCCGCCCGTAATATGAATTTCTTCATTTTTTAATAATTGTTCTATCACTTCAATTAATAATTCTTTATCGCTATCAAATTTTTTACTGGCAACGGTTTCAATGGTTCTATATAATTTTTTTTGTTTCATCTAATATATTCTTTTTAATTTTTTAAATATTCAACAAAAAATATAATTAAAATATTCATTAAAATCTAAAAAAAATGTTTGAACCATGATTTATAGATTGTCTGAACTATGATTTGTGTGATTATAATGATTAACATGATTTTTTATAACCTCCTTATAATAAAACACCATAAATAATAATTTCACCCGTAGAGCTGGTGTATATTTGTAAATACTATACATCCCCATTAATTTCGCCACTTGCAGGTTATCGGAAAAAAGCATCAATAATAAATGTTTTACTAGAATTTGTAATAATAATTAAATTTTAATAAATTTATATTACTAGAAAAATAATTAGGAATATTTATGAAAACTAATACAATAAAAACAAATATATTTTTTCTTTTAGCTTTAATTAATCTGGTTTGCTGCAGCGACAAAGAGGTAATAAACAATCCCGATTTCATAAAAACAGAATATGAAATAACCGTAAATGGAAGTTTCCAAATCAATTTGGTTTCAAATCCAACAACAGGTTACTCTTGGCAATGGACAAACAAACAATCTATTTCCATTGTTGATACATTCAATCATGGCTACATTCCCAAGCAACCAATGTTAGTTGGCAGCGGTGGAAAAGAAATTTGGAGATTTAAGGGTATTAAAACAGGAACCGATACAATTAAATTAGAATATTGCCGATCATGGGACCCAAACTCAACCGTTGAAACAAAAAATATATCTGTAATTGTGAAATAAGCAATAAATAGTCTTAACCATGATTTGTGTGATTATTATGATTTGCGTGATTTTTTATTATACACCCCAAACAAATAAAGCATTTACAAACACCTCCACAGCAATTGTTTGTTTGTAACCGTAGTACATCCCCTAAAAATCCCCACTACAGCGTGGCATATTCTATAATAATAAATGATTGTCTGAACTATTATTTGTATAATTTTAGAATTAATATTACTACCAATTTGTGCCGCCCCGCTGGGGCTATATTTTCTGTTTTTCATTTTTTCTATTAACGTATCGCACCCATGGTGCTAAATAAATAATTAATTAAATCATTAAGCAACGTAGCTGCGACACATTAATAGCAAAACGTACAACGTAATTGTTGGAGCAGCGTAGCTGCGATACGTTAATAGCAGCAGAGCTGCGATACGTTAATAGCAGCAGAGCTGTGATACGTTAATAGAAAAACGTGTTACGTATTGTTGGAGCAGCGTAGCTGCGACACGTTAATAGAAAAACGTGTTACGTATTGTTGGAGCAGCGTAGCTGCGATACGTTAATAGCAGCGTAGCTGCGACACGTTAATAGCAGCGTAGCTGCGACACGTTAATAGCAGCGTAGCTGCGACACGTTTAAATGATTATCATAAAATATTTTAAAATCATAAATAATTAATGATATTTTAAATAAATATTATTAATTTA
>JAZDHY010000036.1:0-72843 GCA_043805435.1 bacterium | reverse complement strand
CAGACTTCCGGAATTAAATTATTAGCACTTCTTGTACTATTCAACGGACTAATTTTCCCCCAAGATTTTATTCAGCAAAGAATAAAGAATCTGGATTCTCAAATCAATTCACTTCCGAAAGAAGAAAAAATTGATTCGATTTTAATAGTAGTTGGACTTTCAAGTTATGATTTACCATATATAGGGTTAAAATGGGGCAAAGAAGGATTAAATATTATTGGCAATAATAAAAAATACAATAACAAAAAAGCCTATCTTTTAAACGGGGTTGGGAAAATATATAACCAGCTTGATGAATATAAAATTGCTGCCGGTTATTATGCAAAAGCCCTAAGCTTGATGGAAACAAATTCCGATAAATTTGGAATGGCCATTGTTTATTATAACATAGCTTATAATGCCATATCATTACGCGATTTTCAAATATCTGGCGACTATTTTTTAAAATCATTAAGTTTGGCAATTGAATCGAAAAATCTTAAAGCCCAAGCGGATGCTTACAGCAGTATTGGAATATTAAATTATATACTTGGCAATTTGGACAAAGCGATAATTAAAGCAAAAAAGGGATTGGAAATTAGCCAAAAAATTAATTATAAAGAAGGAATTGCCCTTGCCCACGAACACCTTGGTTTAACTTATTTATCTATACCCGATTACCCCAAAACAAAATATCATTTAGCCAAGGCACTAGAAACTCAATTAATTACCGGCGACAAATTTGGCATAGCCGAAGCAGCCGAAAGTTTTAGCGTATATTATATTTATTTAAACGAAAACCAAAACGCATTAGCCCTATTAAATCAAGCACTTGCAATTACTAAAAAAAATAATCTTAAAAATAATATTGCTTCAATCTACACTAATATGGGAACGTTGTACGAAAACTTAAATGATTTTAGAACTGCGTTAAAATATTTTTTGTCTTCTGTTGCAACGCTTAAGCAATTGCAGGATTATAGAGGATTATATTATACTTATCGAAGAATGTCGTTTACTTATGAAAAAATGGGTGACTATAAAAAAGCATTAGAAAGTTATAGATTATTTAAAGACACTTATGATTCCGTTTATACAAAAATAAAGGCTCAAACAATGGAGGGGCTGGAATCAAAAGTTGACGCAGCCAAAAAAAGTTATGAAATTAAAAAGCTGGAAGTTGAAAACAACTTAAATTCTAGAACCAGTATATTTTTATTAGTTAGTTTAATTCTTGCTGTTTTAGTTACTATTATTAGTTTAATTCTATTTGTTCAAAAAAGAAAAACGAATTTTATTTTATCTAATATAAATAAAGAAATGGAAAATAATCAAAAAAATTTGCAGGATCTTAATATTGAACTTAACGAAGTAAGTGGACAAAAAGACAAATTTATTAATATTTTAGCTCACGATTTACGCTCTCCATTTTTTGGAATATTGGGGATATCCACAATTTTAGCAGACGATTGCAACAAGATGGAAAAAACCGAAATTAAAAACTACCTTTTTATTCTTAATGGTTCGTTGCGCAATATTTTTGAATTGCTTGAAAATTTATTAAATTGGAGTAGATTTAATAGCGGTAAATTAAATTTTAACCCAATTGAAGTAAATACAATTGATGTTTTCGAAAAAATTCTGGAATTATTTAAATTTAATTTTCAGGAAAAATCGATTACATTAGAATACAATAACTGCCATAATTGCAAAATACTGGTTGACTTAAATATGTTTGAAACTATTTTAAGAAATCTTATTTCTAATGCCATTAAATATTCTAAAATTAACGGAAAAATTTCTATTAATCTGGTTCGTAATACAAATGGTTTTGTGCAAATTGAAATTATTGATAACGGAATTGGTATTGACCAGGACAGTTTGGAAAAAATACTTAAAAACCATTCTATTTCCACACGAGGAACCAAAGATGAACGTGGTACCGGTTTAGGTTTGGAATTGTGCAAAGAATTTATTGAAATAAACGGAGGGCATATTTCAATTAATAGTGTTGTTAATAAAGGTACTACTGTTTTACTTACAATTCCGGGCATAAATTAATTTTACTCCTAAGGTTTATAATAATCCCAAATTTTGCATTACATATTGTTATATTCTGTAATCTCTTTATATAATATAAGGTTGTGGAAAATTTAATTGCATTTTTTTATACATGTAAATAAAATCACTTTGATCTAAATAATTTAATAATAATATTTTTCAACTCAGGCCTAAAGCCCATGTAGCGTTGTTTTTATTCCCCGCATTATAAAGGACGTGGTTATTTACAATTCTTATAACTCATTATATGTAAATTATTTATATTGTTATTTATCCCCGTTTAAATAACCCCAGCATTCATGCTGGGGGCCAACTAAACAAATAAAACGGGCTTCAGCCCTGATTCTTTTCCTCACTTATTGGTTTGGATGATTAAAATTTTCAACTCTATTGCTTTTTATTGCAAAATCCGGGTTCAAATAACCTGAATCCTTTTTTTATTTACAACATCACATTATATGATGTAATTTAAACTTACAGAATAGAAACTAACTATATTTACTAATTTATAACAATTAAGGAAGGAGCTACAAAATGAAGTTAATATTTAAATCATTGTTAATGATTACTTTTTTTAGTTTGACGGTTTACGCCCAAAACGGGACAAAAATGTTAGGCGTAAATGCAAAATCATTAGGCCGTGGAGGTACGGCAATTGGAACTTTTGACAGTGCGGAATTAATGATGACAAATCCGGCTGGAATATCGTTTTTAAATGAAAGTGTAATTGATATAAATTTATCTTTAATGTTTCCAACAGTGCATTTTAAAAATACATTAAATGACATTGATGGTGATAAAAACACCTTTCCAATGCCTGACGTTGCTTATGTTAACAAATACAACGATAGTAAATTTAGCTGGGGCGTTGGTGTTTTTACTGCCGGCGGTATGGGTGCCGATTTAACATTAAAACACGAATTGTACATGAATCAAGACGGTACTTATAATTTACAAGAATATCATTCAATGCTTGCCGTAATGCAGGGCGGATTTACGGGTGCTTATAAATTCAACGATAATTTTTCCGTTGGTGCAAGTTTACATCTTGTATATAGCATGATTGAATTCAGCATGCCTTATTCTTTAGACCCATCAATTATGCAGGGAATTGCACAGCCGGGTATGACTTTTGGCCAGATGTTTTCGGCTCCCCCAAGTATGAATGGTTTTGGCTACGAAGAAGTAACCGCAACTACAAAAATGACAGATTTAGCCGGTATCGGTTTTAATGGCAAAATAGGATTTGCTTACAAAGTTGATGAAAACTTATCCTTTGGATTAACTTATACATTACCAACAACCATTACCTATAAAAACGGTAAAGCAAGTATGGATATGACTGCTCAACTAAATAATGCTTTTGGTAAAGCCGTTCAGGGTTATATGATGCAATATCCTTCTGCTACACCTCTAGAAGCACAAACAGCTGTTGGGTCTCAATTTTCCTCTATGGGAATTGATTTAAATGCAGGAGTAATTGCAAATTACGATTTGGAAGTTGAATTATCATTTCCGCAGGCAATTGGTTTTGGTGTATCTTATAAACCAACTGAAAATTTAAAACTTTCAGGCGATTTTGAATGGAATAATTGGGAAAAAGCTTTTGACAAAATGAAAATTACTTTAAATAACGGCAATAATGCTAACATTAATAAAATGTTAGGCAATAACGGTTCTTTTAACTTGGATTTCCCTTTAAATTGGAAAAATACCGTTGTTGTTAAATTGGGTGGCGAACTTGATGTAAACAAAGATTTAACATTACGTTTGGGTTATGTTTATGGAAGCAATCCTGTTCCCGAAACAACAGTATTCCCTGTTTTCCCGGCAATTGTTGAACAACATTTAACTTTTGGCGGCAGCTATAAAATAAGCAATCCTTTAACCGTACATGCAGCTTTTGAAACAGCTTTAAATAATTCCGTAACTGCAAGCTCAAACAGTTTAATTGCCAACGAATACAACAACAGCACAAGTGAACTTTCAACTATATTGGTTCATGTTGCTTTTTCGTACGCATTATAATTTTTTAATAGATAAATTTATGTGAATAAAATATTTAACGGGATACAGAGTTCATATAAAAATAAAGATGGATAGTCCACCATCCACAAATATTGCAAAAAGCCGGCAATAACAACTTGTTTGTTTTTCCGGCTTTTTTAATACACACCTTAAAAGACGTGGTTATTTAATGTGAGTTCGTGATAAAAGTATAAATAAAATATAGAGATAGGGAATTGAAAATTGGGAAACATTATTAATAAGCTTAAAAGAAGGGTATTAATAATGGAGATACCCTAACTATATTGCAATGTTTATGATGTATCAGAATTAATTTTTATAGCAATGGTATAAAAATAAATCGGGAAAAGAAAAAACATATTATCAACAAGTGAAATAATTACGGCCTTAGTTTATTTCCAAATTTAGGGTAAAATGGATTTTAAGGATTATAAAAAACATTTTAGTCTATTTTTAAGGGAAGAATTTTCCAATTTGGTCTCTTATAACAGATTTATAGAACTGAATCCAACAACAATTTCACCAATGTTTTATGATCATCAAGAGTATAAAGAAAACGAAAAAGGAAATCCATAGGATAGATTTTGGATTTAATTTGTATTTAGTTTGTAATGATAAAGGACAAAAAAGTGATAAAATCGGGTAAAGAATTAAAAGGAAAATTGTTTGGAGATAAAGGGTGTAATTCTGGCCATTTATTTAAAAATCTTCACAATCATGTGCTACATCTTATCACTAAAATTAAAAAAATATGAGAAACAAATTAATGTATATTTATGATAAATTAATGATTATGAAGATGACGATAATCGAAAGTATAAATGATTAATTTAATAATTTCAACTTGAAACAAACAAGATAGAGGAACCCAAGAAATTTCATGGCTAATCTTTTGGCCTGTTTGCTGGCCAACAATTTTAAGGAGGTTAAACCTTCTCTTAAACTTAATAGAGGGCTTTTTTTAATATTGTTATTTAATTATCTCGTCTAATACAGGTCAATTAGTTATTGGTATGGTTTAATATATTTAGTCGGGCTGCTTATGTCAATAAAAAAAGGCTCAACAATGAACCCTTTTCAAAATAATTTATATTGACTAACTTTTAAATATCGCCAAATTCCTAGCCTGTGGTCCCTTGTTTGATTCAACAATATCAAAAGAGAATTTCAAACATGGTTCAATCACCCCATCAAAAATCTTATTAATTTCTGTAAAGTGAACAAATATATCTTCTTTGCTATCACTAATCCTCATAAAACCAAACCCTCTAGTATTGTTGTAAAATGTTAATTCGCCGTTTTTTCTAGAGGATTCGACACTCGGTAATAATTCACCAGTAAATGCTCTCATTAAATGAGCTTGTCGTTGTAAAAGTTTGGTGTTAGTAAGAGCAATTCTAAGCTTTGTTTCTAAATTAATAAATGTTTCTAATGCTTTATCTTTGTTCCAAAGCACATCAAGTAACTTTAAGCAATATCTTTCCATTTCTTTATTTGAATAAGTGTTTGAGGGTACTTTGTTTCCAGCAATCTCAACTCTTAGCATTAAAATTAAATGATACTTAAATCTCTTAAACGTTGGATTAAGCTTGTTTTCTCTATAAAAATCATCTACGAGGCATACAGCGAGTCCGCAAGTATAATATGGAAAGAATGAATGATTTTCTTGGAAAAGCCTAGACGAATACGACTTTAGTAACTCACCAAAGTATCTATTAATACTATGGGGTTCATTAAGAAACATCGCAACAAAAGCTGCAATTAGAGTTGGTAGGCCAATAATTCTCTCCTGTTTTGCTTTTATCCCAATAAATTGTTTAGAACGTCTTTCATAAAATACTCTTTTATTCAATTCTTTTTCAAATGTCAAATAAAATTCTTCTAGTTTTTTATGAAAGGGTTTGAGGATCTCAAAAGCTTCGTTCTTAACTTCAGTTTGACTATTAGTTGCCTTTATAATTTCATTTATTGTATCATCATCATCCGTAACGATTAATTTTAATGGAATAAATACTTTATTGTCCAAAAGCTCTTTTGTGCTATGGAGAACATGAGAAGTCTGACAACCATTTACAATTTGAAAATCACTAATCTTAAACGCGCTACCAATTTTATTCAGCGATTTGGCAACAATTGTAATACCATTATTAAGTAATACAAATTTATCTTTTTCGGTGATATTTTCAAGTGTTTTTTTTATTTCGTTATTAACTTTATTAAATCCCTGAAAATCTCGTACGTTATCATAAAAAATAGTTTTTATGATTTCACCATCATCATCAGAAATAATTTTAAGCAATTCGTTTGCTGGAAGAATTCCTAGGTATGATTCGGTTACATTATTTATTATGGGAAGAATTGTATGTTTCTCAAATATTATTTCCTTCGTTATTTTGTTTTTTATTTCACGATATAAAGCTTTTATTCGATCAGCATCAATTGGATGGAATTTAATCTCAGAAAAAATACCCGAATCTTGTAAATCCTTAATATTCGAGTTTATTATTGTTGTAAGATTCTTGTCAGATGCCCACTTACCGGTTGTTGCATAATAAAGTTTTAAAGCAGGGCTTTTTTGTAGTCTAATACTATTTGCATAAATATAATTCTTCAAATCTTTTAAATTTAGCAGCTCGTCTTCGAAATCTAAATCGCCATCTCTAAAAAATTCTTTAACTGAGGCGCAGAAATTACTTATGCCACCTAACTCAAATGAATCAGATGTTTTGGATTGGACAAAGCTAAATTCAATATCAAGGAGATCAGCATCTTGAATAAAGTAATTGATTTCTTCTTCTGTAGTTACTAAATGATTGTTAGTCATTATTGCCAATCCATCAATACCGGGGTTTCGGGTGCCACCTACATTAATTTTATCAATTGCAGATCTGTCCGGGTAAATTTTTGATATTAAAATGTAATTAATAAAATGTTCGAATAGTTTTGAATAATCACTATTTTCATAGTTGAACTCTTTTCGAAAATCTTCAATAAAACTTTGAATTATTCTATCCATATGTTTTGCCCTTGATATATTAGTTTATGATCCAGTTTCAAAAATTTGATATAATCTGATAATATTAATATTCATCTTGCCAACAAAATAAGTAATTTTGAAGAATAAGACAAGAAAAAAGCAGAACAGAAATTATTATTTGTAATAGCAAAATAGAAATGTCACCGCTTCAGCAATTTAGAAATGTCATTAATGAATAAGATCCTTTAATCTTTATTTTATTTTTCATTGACTTATATTGAAATAGTCGCCCCTTTATATTATTCATCAATTTTCACATAGTCTGTTTATCTCAAGAACTTCTAAATTAAACTGCCTTAATATAGTAATTAGCTACATCTATTATTTTATGCTATTTTAGCAGCAAAAGTTTTTTAGTTTCAGTAAACTCGCCGCATTTTAATTGGTAAAAATATGTGCCCGAACTTAAATTTGCAGCATTAAATGTAACTTCGTGTATTCCGCTATTTTGCTGTTCATCTACTAAAGTTGAAACTTTTTTTCCTAAAACATCAAATATTTTTAATGATACCATATTTGAGTTTGGAATTGAGTATTTTATTGTGGTACTGGGGTTAAACGGATTTGGATAATTTTGGGAAAGAGTAAATGAATTTGGTGTGTTTATTGTTTCGTTTATTCCGGTAATATTTATGTATTCCACATACACACTACTCCCGCCAGAGAGAATATAATCATTGCCATTGTTATAAAATAATTTAAGTTCTCCTTCTGTGCCCGGCTGCCAGGTATCATTTATCCAAATAAAATGTTCACCCAATGTACAATTACTTTTAATATCGTAGGCATACGTATATAATCGTCTGTTTACCATAGTTCCGTTATAATTATACTCTTCTAAATTATTCAATAAATTTCCTTGGGCATCGTATGTATAAGAATACTTCGATTGTATTACCCAACCCCCATCTCTCATAATTTCAATCAAACAGGTAAACAGATCACCTTGTGCGTTATAAGCATAATTAATTCTCAATTCTATTGCTAAAATCCCGTTTGCCAGCCATTCATTCAATTTTGTTGATATTTTTCCTTGTTCATTGTAATTATTTGTCGTTCTGGAATAATCTATCCAAACTGTGTTTTCCAAATATTTTTTAACTTCAATAAGCATATATCCTTGGGTATTATAAGTATAACAAGATTTAGATCCAATCACCCAAGTTTTGTTTTCCCAAATCTCAAGCAATTTTGTAAGAATATTTCCCTGTTCATCGTATGTATATGTATATTGCTCCTCATTTTCAAGAATTCCGTTTTGTTGATCTTCATATAATTCAGTCAACACATTTCCGTGTATATCGTAAGTATAAGTATACTGTTTATCTTTAATCAAAACTCCGTTTGACCAAAATTCGAACAAATCAGTCAACATATTGCTATTAATATCATAACTGTATGAATAGCGGGAACTATTAATCCAAACCCCGTCTCGCCAGTCTTGTCTAAGTTCAGTTAAAATATTTCCCTGCCCATCGTATGTGTACACCCTATTATTAACATTCTCTGTAACCCCATTTACACATCTTTCACGCAATATATTCAACAAATTTCCTTGTCCATCGTATGTGTACTTAAACTCCGAATATTTAACCCACGCCTCTTTTACCCAATACTCATAGGCCATCGTTAAAACATTTCCCTGTTCATTATAGGTATAACTTGTTTTCAGCTCATCATTATCAAAAATAATTGTTGATGGCTTATAACTTGAAGTAGTTGAAGTTTTAGTTTTATAATGTTTGTTATGTAATTGTTTAGGACTTTCAAAGGGAATTATATTTCCCAAATTGTCTTTTTCTATATTAATAGAAGAAAAAACAGAATTTGAATTATTAATTATTTTATTGGAAATTTGCTGTCCACTAACGACTGCAAATAATAAAAAATTTAAAAAAATAATTATCGTTTGTTTCACAAAAACCCTCCGGTTTGAGATATTATAATAAAAATAATAATGAACATTTTTTATATTTTACAAGTTACAAAAACTTAATATTATTGTCAATTATTTTATACTATCATGCTGTCATATTAAACAAATTCCCCAATAATATGGCAATATATTAAAAACCTTATACATTTATTTATTACCTTTATAATAGTACCATTAATTAATTATTCAAAGGACATGTTTTATATTTTTTATTTTAGCAGCAAAAGTTTTTTAGTTTCAATAAACTCACCACATTTTAACTGGTAAAAATATGTGCCCGAACTTAAATTTGCAGCATTAAATGTAACTTCGTGTATTCCGCTATTTTGCTGTTGATTAACCAAAGTTGTAACTTCTTTTCCTAAAACATCAAATATTTTTAAAGACACCATGTTTGAGTTTGGAATTGAGTATTTTATTGTTGTACTTGGGTTAAATGGATTTGGATAATTCTGGGAAAGTGTATACGAATTTGGAGTGTTTATTTTATCATCAACACCTGTTATTGAAGTATATTGCACTTCAACAATTTGACCCCAATATGTCTCACTTACAGTATTATTATTGTACGTAATACATAAATAATTTGATGAGGGTACCCACGTTTGATTTACCCACTTAAAATTATTTGATAAAATACAATTACCTTTTATATCATAATCACTAACAGCTAGGGTTGAATTATTTAAACTCCCATTTGAGTATACTTGAATTAATTTTTCTAAAATATTATCAGCAGAATTTAGCGCATATGTTGTAATAGTTTTGTTAACCCAATTAGTATCACCCCATATTTTATAAATTTCCTGTATTAAACCGCCATTTGAATTATAAGCATATTCTTTTGACGTTATGTTAACCCAATTAGTATCTTCCCCCCTTAACTCCGTGCAGGTTATCATTTTATTTTGTAAATTATATGTGTATATGCTTTTAGAATTGTTGTTCCACATATCCAGATTCCATAACATCACAAATTTTTCAATTAGATTATTTTGAGTATCATAGAAATAAAAACATTCAAAATTGTCCGACCATGAACCGTAAAGATATCCTTTTATTATTAGTTTAGTTACTCTGTTTTGGCTGTCATATTCATAAGTATAACTATCACCAAATTCACCGTAAGCCATTACTAAAGTCAGCAATCGTCCATAAGTATCATAAGTATAAACATGCGTTGCTGTCGGATACCAAGCACTATCAATAAATTTCTCATGCGACATTTGTATCAACTTGTTAGCAGTATTGTAATAATACGGCTCTCTATAGTCAGGAATCCATTCCCCTTTTTTAAGTAGTTCGGCGGTCACTTTTGTTAAACTATCATTATTATTGTAAATATAGCTCCAACGACTGCTAAGTGTTGAATTCGGATCCTCAAAATTCTCATATAATGATGTTATCAAATTTCCGCGCAAATCGTACGAGTTTATATAATGCCAAGCATTATTATCTACCATTATATTTGTTGGTTTATAAAACGTTGTAGAATGCACATTATTATTGACCAAATTGGTGTTGTTTTTTATTATTTTAAATTCGTTTTGACTATTAATCTGCCCCGATGCTATTACCGCTAAAAAGAAAAAAAATAAATAAAAACTTATAAATAGTTTCATAAAAACCCTCTTTTGTATGAATATTAACATTTATAAATTAAGAACTAATTAATGGAAATAATTTAATAAAATCTATAATTAGTGTCAAGCCAAACAATAACTGCAGTCCAATAAAAAACGTGGCTGTATTTTTTTTGTGCAGCTTTATTTTAATAATAAAAACTTTTTTGTTTGTATGTATTCACCGCATTTTAATTGGTAAAAATATGTGCCTGAACTTAAATTTGCAGCATTAAATGTAACTTCGTGTATTCCGCTATTTTGCTGTTCATCTACCAAATTTGAAACTTCTTTTCCTAAAACATCAAATATTTTTAAGGACACAATATTTGAGTTTGGAATTGAATATTTTAGTGTAGTGCTAGGATTAAAAGGATTAGGATAATTTTGGTAAAGTGTAAACGAAATTGGTCTGTTATTTTCTTCATTTACATCTGTAATACTTATATACTGTGCAGTAACATTTGTTGCATAATAAAACATTGATTCTTCTCTTCCACTAAAGTATAGATACAAATCACCAATCCCCGCCTGCCATGCATTATTTATCCACACATTTGATTCGGCCGAAATACAATTTCCATAAATATCGTAACTATATAAAGAATTGCTAATGTTTTCCCAAGTATTATTATTCCAATTTTGGAGTAATATATTTAACATATTACTGTTTGTATCGTATGCAGAAGTCCAATGGGAAGAATTAAGCCATACATTTGTGCCCGTATCCCATATTTGATATTCTTTTGTTAACATATTACCCTGCAAATCGTAGGTGCGAATCGACTTATCCATATTTACCCAAGAATTATTTTCCCAGTTTTCAGATAGATAAGTTAGTTGATTCCCCAGTTGATTGTAAGTATAAGTATATCTTACAACATTAACCCAAGCAGAATTTTCCCAGTTTTGGAACAACGACAAAATTACATTGCCTGCTTGATCATATTCCGAAGTATTTTTCGCGTTAATTACCCAAGCTCCATTTTCCCAGCTTTCATAAATAGTTGTAAGCCTATTTCCTAGTTCATCATTTGTATAAGTAGATCTCGAATAATTCGTCCAGGCTCCATTTGCCCACATATCTAATTTATTAGTAACTCTAAAACCTTGCAGATCATATGTGTACGATGTTAGAGAATAGTTTTCCCAAGCACCATTTATCCATTTTTCGTTTAGATATGTCAATCTACTGCCCTGCTGATTGTACACAAAAGAATTTCTGGAATTATTTACCCATGTTTCGTTTTCCCACATTTCGTTTAAATATGTTACCACATTAGATTGTTGGTCGTATATATATGTGGAACGAGAAGAGTTTTTCCACACGCCGATTTCAAATCTTTCATACAGTCCTTCTAATAAATTACCAAAATCATCATAAGTATTGGTTTCACGCTCATTTGTACTATCAGCTGTACCATTAATTACAATACTTATAGGTTTATAAAATTTACGTTTTTCTTTATTGTTATTTAGCTGCTTATTAAATGATTGTTTTTGGTTATCAAATTGCGATATGTTTTTATCTTCAAAGGTTTGCGTTTGTTCCCCATTAAGATAATAACCGGAAAATTGCGGAGTAATAGAATTGTTTTGAGTAAGATGCTGTGCTTTAATAAAAACTGACAATAAAAAAAACAATAATGCAAGTTTTAATACCTTCATTTTATCACCCGTTAAGTGAATTTAAAAATCATTTTTGTGATTATAATTTTACCAATTATAAAACTATCAAAATATTTTTATTTTGTCAAACAAATAAATTTAAATCATTAAAAATGAATATTTAGAATATAAATTACTTTTAGAAAAATCCGGTAAAGAAAAACCCTAAACACGCATTTTTTAATGTTTAAGCTTGTTTTTTAATTTATTTTTGGCTCTTCTTAAATAAGATAACTAAATTATTTATATATTGGAGATGCGTTTGTTTTTTAGTGAAAATTTAATAAAAATAAAGTAATTCGGATTATTTAATAAATTGAAAATGATGTAAATTTTTGGTATATTAGCTATTTAATTTGGAGTATAAAATGGAATTTAAAGTTAACAGCACCGAGCTGAATAAAGTATTATCAAAATTATATTCTGTAATAAACACAAAAACACCGGTCGAGTTATATTTAAACTTTTTGGTTGAAATTGCAAACGGAACGATGACTATTTACGCTTCTGATGTAGAGATGGTTTTATGTGCTAAATTTGATATTATTAACACTGAAGACACTAATGCAAGCTTTTTAATAAGTGCTAACTTGTTTTACGATATAGTTAGAAGCTTAAAAGACACGCAAATTACATTTAAGATTACCGAAGGCAAAAAAGCAACACTTACTACTCCAAGCGGAACTTATAACCTTAACATTTTAGACCGAGACAATTATCCTTTAAATATTCCAAATGTTGCCGAAACCGATATTAAAGTTACAATGAATGGTAAACGTATTAAAGAAATATTTGATAACAGCTTATATGTTATTGGTGAAAGCACAAAACAGTCTATGATGGGTTTGGCTATTGACTTTAAAGATGATGGGTTACGTATTGTTTCTACCGATGGTTACAGATTGGTTAAACATACTTTAACTGACATTAAACTTGAAACCCCAACGTGTTGTGTTGTTCCTAAAAAGAGCATTTTAATTGCCACTAAAATATTAGAAGATAAGGATTTTGATATAGTTTTTGATAAAACATATATAACATTTAATGCGGGTCAATTTACACTTTATTCACGCTTAATTTCCGATAAATTTCCAAATTACGATTCCGTATTACCGTTGGATAACGAATTAAGGATGAAAATAAGCAAAACAATGCTGCACGATGCTGTAAAAAGAATGCTTATTTTTGCCAACTATTCCGATAATAAAAAAGTATTATTCACTTTTGATATAGATAATGTTGAAGTAAGTGCTATTGATGTAAACAATAGTTTTTCGGCACAAGAAAATATTCCTTGTAAATATAATGGTCTGCGTTTAGAAATTGGGTTTAACTGCATTCACTTAAACGACATGCTTACACATATTAGCAGTGATGACGAACTTATATTTAAAATAAAAGAAGCTACAAAACCTATTTTAGTTAGTTTAAGCCAAAATAAACCAAACGAAGATTTGTTAGTGCTTATTATGCCAATGCGTTTAAATAAGAAAAATGACAATTATTGATCTTGAGTTAACTAATTTTAGGCTGCATAAAAGTACTTGTTTAAGTTTTTCTGAAAATTTGAATTTTATTGTTGGAGGTAATGGACAAGGTAAAACTTCCATTTTGGAGGCTGTTTATTATCTTGGGACTACAAAAAACTTGTTACAATCATTAGATAGCGAAGTTGTAAGTTTTGGAGAAAGTTTTTTTAAAGTTTCCGGTAATATTAACGGTTTTATTAAAAACAATGCTGTTAGCTATTACGATTTACAAACAAACAAAAAGAACTATTTCCTTGATGGGAAACAAATCAACAAATCTGCTTCTGTAATAGGCAAATTTCCTTTAGTTACTATAACACCAACGGATCATTTAATTACACACGGAGCACCATCGGAAAGACGAAAATTTGTTGATTCTGTTATTTCTCAAACCAGCGAAACATACTTAAATATTTTACTGGATTACAACAAAACTTTGCGGCAACGGTCTTCGTTGTTGCAGCAAATAAGTGAAAGACAAGATAAAGAATTAATAAAACAGCTTGATGTTTGGAGTGAAAATTTAGTTTTTTATGGTTCCGAAATTATTAAACATCGCTTTGTATTTATTGAAAAATTTAAAGATTATATCTCGGAAGCATATAACAATTTGCTTGAAGGGAATGAAAAGCCGGAAATTAAATATATATCTTACGGTAGTTTTGATATTGATAAAATTAAAGAGGAATTCAGTCAATTGTTGGATAAAAGACGTAACGAAGAGTTACGAAGATGTACTAATTTGGTTGGGCCTCACAGAGATGATTTTTTGTTTACAATTAATAATTTAGAATTAAAAAAATTCGGTTCTCAAGGACAGCATAAAACTTTCCAAATTGCTTTAAAATTTGGACAATTTTTTTATATTCAGGATAAGCAAAATACTTCTCCGGTTTTTTTAATGGATGATATATTTGGCGAATTGGATACGTTTAGGGCTTATAAAATAAGCAAATATCTAAAAAATATTGGGCAGGCATTTATAACTTTAACAGACCTTTCAAACATAAAAAAACTAAACATTGAAGAAACTGCCAAAATGATTAACATAAAGGACGGAAAAGTAATTGCGGTCTAATAGTATTAAGAGTATTGCAGATATAATATTAAATTCAGAGGGTTTTGAAAAAATAAGAGAAATATCTCTTAAATACAAAGTTGTAGATGAGTTTTTAGAGTTATTCCCGGAATTTAAGGAATTTGTAGAACCGGTAAAACTTAACAGAAAAATATTAAGCTTACGCGTGGAAAACTCTGTAATGCGAAGCGAATTAAATTTAAGGCAGGACGCCTTAAAAGAAAAAATCAATAAACATTATAATAAAGATTTAGTAAGTACAATAAAATTTGTTCAGTAATAAATAGGAGAAATAAGGTGGTTGCCAATAGTTCCAATGACTATACCGCAAAAAATATTAACGTATTGAAGGGGCTTGAAGCTGTTAGAATGAGGCCAGCTATGTATATTGGAGATGTAAGTTCGAGAGGTTTACATCACCTTGTTAATGAAGTAGTAGATAACAGTATAGATGAATGTTTAGGCGGTTATAACGATTATATCTTTGTTCAAATTAATAAAGATAACAGTGTTACTGTAATAGATAAGGGAAGAGGAATTCCGGTAGATATGCACCCGGAAGAGAAACGTTCTGCATTAGAAGTTGTAATGACAGTATTACACGCCGGCGGTAAGTTTGATAAAGACAGTTATAAAGTATCGGGCGGTTTGCATGGTGTGGGTGTTTCTGTTGTTAATGCTCTTTCCGAATGGTTAAAAGTTGAAGTTAGACGTGACGGTATGATCTACGAACAGGAATATGAAAGAGGATTTCCCAAATACTCTGTTAGAGAAGTAGGCAAATGTAAACCGGGCGAAACCGGAACTAAAATTACTTTTTTACCCGATCATGAGATTTTTAAAGTAATTAAATTTAAATTTGAAACCCTTGCCGAACGTATGATGGAACTTGCTTATTTAAATAAGACAATTTCTATCACAATACGCGATGATAATGAAAACGAAGAAACAACTTATCATTATAAAGGCGGATTGGTTGAATTTGTAAAATATTTAGATGAAAACAGAGAACCTCTCCATAAACCCGTTTATATTGAAGGCGAAAAAGAAAACACCCCTGTTGAAATTGCGTTTGAATATAATTCCGAATATTCTGAAAATATTTTCAGTTATGTTAATAATATCAACACTCACGAAGGCGGCACCCATTTGGTTGGGTTTAAAACCGCATTAACGCGTACTTTAAATACATACGCTTATAAAAACAATCTTGTTAAAGAAAACTCAAAAATTACTTTATCGGGTGACGATTTTAGAGAAGGATTAACAGCAGTAATTTCAATAAAAGTTGCCGAACCCCAATTTGAAGGACAAACTAAAACTAAACTTGGCAATAGCGAAGTTAAATCGATAGTTGAAACTTTAGTTGGTGAAAAGTTAGCGGAATTTTTGGAAGAAAACCCTGCTATTGGTAAAAAAATTATCGAAAAATGCTTGAAATCAGCCGAAGCACGCGAAGCAGCTAAAAAAGCTCGTGAATTAGTGAGAAGGAAAAATGCATTAGATACCATGCGTTTACCGGGAAAACTTGCCGACTGCTCGATAAATGACCCCGAACACTGCGAAATGTACATTGTGGAAGGTAATTCGGCCGGTGGTAGTGCCAAACAAGGACGCGATAGAAGATTTCAAGCAATTTTACCATTACGTGGTAAAATATTAAACGTTGAAAAATCTAAATTGAATAAAATTTTAGAAAATAACGAAATAAAATCGATGATTGCCGCTATTGGTGCCGGAATTGGTGTTGAATTTAATGCCGAAAAATCAAGATACGGTAAAGTAATTATTATGACGGATGCTGACGTTGACGGAAGCCATATATGCACTTTACTTTTAACATTTTTTTATAGATACATGAACGATTTGATTACTACAGGCAGAATATATATTGCCCAGCCTCCTTTGTACAAAATTAAAAAAGGAAAAGAAGAGTTTTATGCATATGATGAAGAAGAACGAAATAAAGTTTTAAAAAGATTTAAAGGTTCAACAGAAGATCCAAACGACGTTGACGAAACCGGTACCCCTAAAGGCGTACAAATATCCCGATATAAAGGATTAGGCGAAATGAACCCGGAACAATTGTGGGACACAACAATGAATCCCGAAACGAGAACAATACTGCAGGTTAATTTGGAAAGTGCTGCTCGTGCAGATAAAATTTTTGAAACCTTAATGGGGGATGCTGTTGAACCCAGAAGAGATTTTATTGAAAAACATGCAAAATATGCAACTTTAGATATCTAATTTTATAAAATTTTAACGAGTTAATTATATATGTCTACACTTTTTGAAAAAGTTGTTCCTGTATCAATAGAAGACGAAATGAAAAAATCTTATATTGATTATGCGATGAGCGTTATTGTTGCCCGTGCTTTACCGGATGTTCGAGACGGATTAAAACCGGTGCATCGAAGAATTCTTTTTGGAATGAACGATTTAGGCATGGCGCATAACAAACCCTATAAAAAATCCGCACGTATAGTGGGTGAAGTTCTTGGTAAATACCACCCGCATGGCGATACTGCGGTTTACGATTCAATGGTACGTATGGAACAGGAGTTTTCGTTACGTTACCCTTTGATAGACGGACAAGGGAACTTTGGTTCGGTTGATGGTGACGGTGCAGCGGCAATGCGTTATACCGAAGCCAGACTTGCCAGAATTTCGGAAGAAATGTTACGCGACCTTGAAAAAAATACTGTTGACTTTGTACCCAACTTTGATAACAGTTTACAAGAACCAAGCGTTTTACCTTCATATTTGCCAAACCTGCTTGTTAATGGTTCCAGCGGTATTGCTGTTGGTATGGCTACAAACATTCCTCCCCACAATTTAACCGAAATTGTTGATGGACTTGTTGCACTTATTGAGGATCCGGATATTACCGCCGAAGGATTGATGAAATTTGTAAAAGCCCCCGATTTTCCTACAGCCGGAATAATTTTTGGCTACGAAGGAGTTAGAGATGCTTACACTACCGGAAGAGGTAAAATAATTGTCCGGGCACGGGCAAATGTTGAAACATTAAAAAATGATAGGGAAAATATTATTATTACCGAACTTCCTTATCAGGTTAATAAAGCCAATTTAATTGAAAAAATTGCCGATTTGGTTCACGAAGGAAAAGTTACCGATATTTCCAATATCCGTGACGAATCGGATCGAGACGGTATGCGCATTGTTATTGAAACCAAAAGAGATGCCCAGCCGGAAGTAATTTTAAATCAATTATTTAAACACACCCAAATGCAGGTTACTTTTGGCGTAAATAATTTGGCTCTTGTTAATGGACAACCCAAGGTATTAACTCTTAAAGAAATGATGTATCATTTTTTATTACACCGCATGGATGTTTTAATTAAAAGAACCAAATACGAATTGGAAGCCGCAGAAAGACGTGCTCATATTTTGGAAGGTTATATTATTGCTTTAGATAACATTGATGAAGTAATTGCTACTATCAAAAAATCTAAAGACACAGAGACCGCAAAACTAAACTTGATGCGTAAATTCAAACTTTCCGAAATTCAGGCTAAAGCCATTCTTGATATGCGTTTGCAGCGGTTAACCGGATTGGAAAGACAAAAAATTGAAGATGAATACAGAGAAATAATTAAATTAATTGAAAAATTACGTGGTATTTTGGAAAGTGAAGCTAAAAGAAATTTAATTGTTAAAGAAGAATTAGTTGCAATAAAAGAAAGATATGGCGATAAAAGACGTACGGAAATAATTTTTGATTATAAAGAGTTTTCGCTTGAAGATATTATTGCAAATGAAGATGTAGTTGTTACTATTTCGCATAAGGGATTTATAAAAAGATTCCCCGTAAGCGGTTATAGAAGACAGAACAGAGGCGGAAAAGGTGTTACAGGTGCCGGAACAAAAGATGAAGATTTTATTGAACATATGTTTATAGCCTCTACACACCACTATATTATGTTCTTTACCGATAAAGGAAAAGTCTATTCGTTAAAGGTTCACGAAGTTCCCGATAGCGGACGTGCAACACGAGGACGCGCAATTCAAAATCTTCTTGAAAAAGATAAAGATGAAAAAATTACAGCATTTTTATCAATAAAAGAATTTTCAAACGATAAATATACTATTATGGTAACTGAAAAAGGAACCATTAAAAAAACTGTTCTTTCGGCATACTCTAATATTCGTAAAATGGGTATAATTGCCATTAATATTGTTGAAGGTGACAGATTAATAGAAGTTGGACTTTCCGAAGGCGGCAACGATATAGTAATTGGAACCAGCGACGGTATGGCAATTCGTTTTAACGAAAAAGATGTTCGTGATATGGGAAGAACCGCAACAGGTGTTAAAGGTATTACGCTTGGCAAAAACGATAAAGTTATTGGCAGTATTGTTGTAAAACGCGAATCTACCTTATTGGTTGTTACAGATAAAGGCTTTGGAAAAAGAAGTGAATTAAGCGATTACCGTATAACCCATAGAGGCGGAAAAGGTGTAATTACAATTAAAACCGGAGATAAAACCGGAAATTTAATTGCAATGAAAGAAGTTAATGAAAACGACGAATTTGTTATTATGACCGTACAAGGAATGGTAATAAGACAAAGCGTTAACGATATGCGCGTTATGGGTCGTAATACCCTTGGCGTAAGAGTTATACGCTTAAACGAAAGCGATTCAATTACGGATATAGCTAAAATCATTCCTGTTGATGATCCAACAGCGGGTGATGAAGAATAATATGACCATTAACCAACGAGATATGAATGGAAAATAAAACAAAAAATTTTGACACTAAGTGTGTTCATGCAGGAGTTGGAGAATACGAATTTAGACCGGTCGTACCTCCAATTTATCAAACTTCAACTTTTAAATTTGATAACGCCGACCAAGGTGCTGCAATTTTTAAAGGCGAAGAAGAAGGTTACATTTATACAAGAATGAAAAATCCTACTGTAGAAGCAATGGAAAACGCCATAGCCGATTTGGAAGATGGCTATAAAGCTTTAGGTTGTGGTAGCGGTATGGCTGCAATTAGTACGGTTTTTACAGCTTTATTAAGTTCCGGAAATCATGTTGTTTGTTCTAAAGCATTATATGGACCAACAACAACTTTACTGGCTACTATATTTTCTAAATTTAATGTTGAAGTTTCATTTGTTGATACTAACATTATTGAAGAGGTTATAAAAGCAGTTAGACCAAACACAAAAGTAATTTATATTGAAACTCCCGGTAACCCTACTTTGGCAATTACCGATGTAGCTGAATGCGCAAAAATAGCTCATAATGCAAACGCCTTATTGGTTGTTGATAATACGTTTATGAGTCCGGCATTACAAAAACCGCTTTTATTGGGTGCCGATATAGTATTACATAGCATGACCAAATTTTTGAACGGTCATGCCGATGTAGTTGCCGGTATTATTGTTGCTAAAAATGCCGAATTGTATGGTATTTTACGCAAGTGCTTAAATCAAATGGGCGGCGTTATAGACCCGTTTAATTCGTTTTTGGTGCACCGCGGTATTAAAACTCTTTCAATCCGTATGGAAAAACATTGCATCAATGCCCAAATTATTGCTGAATATTTGGAAGCACATGATAAAGTTGAAACAGTATTTTTCCCCGGTTTAAAAAGCCATCCTCAATACCAAATTGGCCAAAAACAACATTTGGGACCCGGTGGAATGATAACATTTGAACTTAAAGGCGGTTTTGAAGCCGGAAAAGTTGTTATGGATTCTGTTAAACTTAGTCAGTTAGCTGTAAGCTTAGGCGGAGTTGAAACATTAATACAACATCCTGCAAGTATGACACATCTTTCAATGGGAGCAAAAGCTCGGGCCGAAGCCGGTATTACCGAAGGTTTGGTTCGTCTTTCTGTTGGTATTGAAAATGTTAATGATATTATTTTGGATCTGGAACAAGCTCTTGCTAAAATTAAATAATTGTTATGTACATGGCATTTTGCATAAATAATTACTAATTTATTATTTAAAACCGCTAACGTTTGTTTAGCGGTTTTTCTTTTTATGCTAATATGTAAAATGAAGAGGTTTTTATGAAAAAGATTTTATTGTTGTTTGTTTTTATATTTTCCGTAAGCTTTAATATATTTGCTCAAACGGGTAAATTATATATGCCTCTGGATGTTAAAAGTTCTTACGATAATGGTTTTAGAAGTTATGACGGAAATTCGGGGAAAAATTATTGGGTAAATTCTTCAAACTATAAAATACAAATCAACTTTGACCCCCAATTACGTATAGTTGAAGGAAAAGAGCAGATAACATATTTTAATAATAGCCCCGATTCTTTAACTCAAATTGTTTTGCGTTTATATCAGGATATTTATAAAAAAGGAAATAGCCGAGATTGGCCGATTAATCCTGACGCTGTATCAAATGGTACTATAATTAGTAAGATAATTGTTGACGGAGTTAATAGAACCAAAGAATTAAACACTCCCGAAATTTCTAATTCTGCAACAAATATAACAATTAAGCTTAATAAAAAACTTCCGCCCCTGTTTTCTATTAATTTAGAATTTGAATGGAATTTTGAAATTCCAAAAGTTAATCCAATAAGAATGGGTTTGTACGACTCGACCTCTTTTATGATTGCTTATTTTTATCCCCAAATTGCCGTATATGATGATATTGACGGCTGGGATATATTTGATTATAGCGGGATTCAGGAGTTTTACAATGATATTTGTAATTTTGAAGTTGAAATTACCGTACCTAAAAATTTTATTGTTTGGGCAACAGGAGTGTTGCAAAACCCTGATGAATTATTAAACAACCCTTATTTGGAAAGACTGAAAATTGCACATGAAAGCACGCAGATTATAAAAATTATAAAACCTGAAGATTTGGCACAAAAAAACTTTACAAAAGATAAAGACTTTTTAACATGGAAATTTAACGCTAATAATGTACCCGATTTTGCTTTTAGTTTAAGCGATCACTTTTTGTGGGACGGAACTACCATTGTTACAGACAAAAGAAACAATAAAAAAACTTTTATATCCGCGGCATATCAAAAAGAAGGTGAGGATTTTACTAAAGTAGCGGAAATAAGCAAAAAATCAATAGAGTTTTTTTCCAATAAAATACCCGGAGTTCCATTTCCTTATCCATCTTTAACGGTTTTTAATGGCGGTGGCGGTATGGAATACCCAATGATGGTTAATGAAGGAATTGAAAAAGACAACTGGAATGGAACGGTTCATGTTACTTCACACGAAATATTGCATACTTATTTTCCGTTTTATATGGGTATTAACGAAAGGAAATATGCTTGGATGGATGAGGGTATGGCTGTAATGCTTCCATATCAAATTCAAAAAGAAATTGCACAGGGATATGAACCCGAAGCCAGAAATATTATTAATTTTGAAAAAAGCTCGGGCAAAGAATTTGAAGTACCTTTAATGATTTTGACTACAAACTTAAAATCAAAACCTTATCGTATGCAGGCATATATTCACTCCGCCGCGGCTTATTCGGTATTACAAGATATTATTGGCGAAGATAATTTTAAAAAATGTTTGGTTGAGTATATAAACAGATGGAACGGTAAACATCCTATTCCCTATGATTTTTTTAATACGTTTGAAAATGTGTTGGACGAGGATTTAACTTGGTTTTGGAAACCATGGTTTTTTGAACAAGGTTATCCTGATTTAAGAATAGAGAATGTACAAATTACCGGACAAGAAGCAATAATAAAAATTGCAAAAATAGGAAATATGCCAATACCTATTATGTTAACTCTTAAATCCTTAACCGGATACGAAATGAAAGTTTATCGTTCTGCCAATGTTTGGAAAGACAACAAAAACTTTATTGAGATAAAAGTTAACATTGAACAACCGATTAATAGCGTAATTATTGGTAATAAAAACATCCCCGATGTTGATAAAGGCAATAACGAATTTACTATAAAATAAGCGTTGTGTGTTTAGCGGACAATTCTTTTACAAAGTGCTTAGGCTATAAGAAAAGATATGTCCGCAATGCTACAAACATTCTCTGCGATAGACAAACAGCGTTAAAATTAAAAAAACAGCAGTAATTTGAGAAAATATGTGGGAATTGGTAGTAGTGCGTATGGTTACAGACACGGCACTTTGCCGAACGAAGTGCTTAAGAGTAATAAATAAACGTTAAAGCCTTTTATTACAACGTATTATAATATATAAAATAATCCCGGAGGGATGACATGATTATAGCAAAAACGAAAAAACAATCGTAAAAACCCCATCGGGGTGACATAATTTTTTATTGCCAAACAGCTGTTATTTGATAATTATCCCCAATTTTCACACAGTCCGTAAACGTATGGGTTGTTTTATTATTTTTCAATCAATTTTATAAATGTAATTTGGAAATTTTATGGTTTTGCCTGTATAACCACCAATTAAATCGGTTTCCTGATCGCCCACACATGCAATAATATTATACCCGTTTTGGCTTAACTCTTTTCTGTGATATGTTTTATACTCAAGAGAAGATTTTTTTATTTCCTCTTTGTTTCGGCATATTAATGTATCAAATTTATCAAAACCAACATTAATAAGATTTTTATATGTTGCATCGCACGAATAATAAGACCTGCCGGTTAAAAATATTATTTTAATGCCTTTTTGAACAAAATAGTTATATAATCTTTTAGCCGGTTCAATTTGTAAAGCTTCTGCTTTGTCCATCCATTTGTTCCACAAATCAAAATCATACCCGTAATCAATTGATTTAATATATTGATAACTATCAAGAACGGTTTCATCAACATCAAAAACAACAGCATCGTTTGGCTTGGTTTTGTATTTTTCAAAATATTCTATTTCCAAGTCAACAATGCTGTTTAATTCTTTATTATATTGTCCTTCTTCGTAATATTTTTTAATATTATACTTGGCATCCGAAAGATTAGTTAAACTGTTAGATGAACAAGCACTAAACAATATTAATATACTAAACAGTATATATTTTTTATATAACATAAAAGTCCAATTATAATATATATTTACTCAAATCTCTATCTTTAACAATTTTATTAAGCTTATCTTTAACTTTATCCCCTGTTATAATAATATCGGCATCGGGCATTTTATCCGGCACTTCAAATAAAATATCTTCAAGTAAAGTAGTCAAAATTGTATGCAGTCTGCGTGCACCAATATTTTCAACTTGTTCATTAACTATTGCAGCAATTTTAGCAATTTCCAAAATAGCATCGTGTTCAAATTTAATATTTACATTTTCCGTTTTTAATAATGCCGTATATTGTTTTAATAATGCATTTTGCGGTAAAGTTAAAATTTTAACAAAGTCATCTTCAGTTAAGCTCTTTAATTCAACACGTATAGGAAAACGGCCTTGTAATTCGGGAATTAAATCCGATGGTTTTGCAATATGAAAAGCTCCCGATGCAATAAAAAGCACATGATCTGTTTTTACAACGCCGTATTTGGTATTAACCGAAGAACCTTCAACTATTGGCAACAAATCGCGCTGTACACCTTCACGGCTAACATCCGGTCCATGTCCTTTGCTTGTACTGGTAATTTTATCTATTTCATCAATAAACACAATACCGGAATCCTGAACCCTTTTAACGGCTTCTTTTTGTACACTTTCCATATCAATAAGCTTTTGTACTTCTTCTTGAATTAAGACCTGTCTGGCTTCTTTAATTGAAGATTTTCTTTTTTTCTTCTTTTTAGGCACCATACTGCTTACAATTTCTTGTATGTTAATACCCATATCATCCATTCCGAAAGGGCCCATAACCTGCATACCCGGTGCTTGGCTGACAGTATCAAATTCAATTATTCTGTCATCCATTTCCCCTTTTTTCAATTTTTCGCGCATCCATTCACGAGTTTTTTCGTTTTGAACAGCTTCCGAATTTTCATTTCCTTCTTCGGTATTTCCTTTGCGAACAGGAGGAATTAACAAATCCAGTAATTTTTCTTCTGCCATCTGTTCGGCTTTTTGTTGTACATCAACAGCACGTTCGGTACGTATCATATTAACTGCAAATTCAACTAAATCGCGTATCATCGATTCAACATCGCGGCCAACATATCCCACTTCCGTAAATTTTGATGCTTCAACTTTTATAAACGGGGCACCTGAAAGTTTTGCCAATCTGCGTGCAATTTCTGTTTTTCCAACACCGGTTGGGCCAATTAAAATAATATTATTAGGCATTATTTCATCACGCATACTTTCTTCAACCTGCTGCCTTCTCCATCTATTTCTTAAAGCTATTGCAACCGATCGTTTTGCATCAGTTTGACCAATAATATATTTGTCCAATTCTTTTACAATTAAAACTGGAGTTAATTCTCGCATAACATCATTGATAATTTTTTTCATTTATATCCCTATTGCTTATTTTCAATAACTTCTGAAACAATTCTATCGTTTGTATAAATACATATTTCAGAAGCGGTTTTTAATGCTTCCTTTACAATTTCTTGAGCTGTTAGGCTGCTATATTTAACAAGCATTTTTGCGGCAGCCAAAGCATACATTCCACCGGAACCGATAGCAATTATTTTATCGTCCGGTTCAATTACATCACCGGTGCCCGATACAATAAAAGTGCTGTCTTCTGAAACAATTGCCAACATGGCTTCCAGCTTTCGCAAGTATTTATCTGTTCGCCAATCGGTAGCTAGTTCTACAACCGCTCTGTTAACATTACCTCTGTACTGCTCTAATTTTTCTTCAAATCTTCCCAGCAGTGTAAATGCATCGGCAGCAGCACCGGCAAAGCCGCATAAAACCTTTCCATTGTAAAGTTTTCTTATTTTCATTGAGTTCTGTTTAACAACAGTATTGCCCAATGTCACCTGTCCATCACCTCCAATGGCCGCCTGTCCATTGTGTATAATTCCAATTATTGTTGTCGATCTTATTTTTTTTTGCAAAACTTTTTCTCCTGTTTATGGCAACAAATCTTCATTTCTTTTCCAAACTTCTACCCAGTCCACAAATATTGGATCTACGGGTACGGCAAGTATTCTGCCTCCAAAACCCATCATACGGTAAACAAGCATATTTAAATTTTCAACTTTCAAATTAAACAATACGTTTTCATTTACTTTAACACCGTATTTTTTTGCAAGTTCAACTGTTTTTTCTACCATTTTATTTTTTAATTTTTCAACACGTACAACACCACGCAACGAATCTTTAATTTCTTCAAACGGTTTTATTATATCATTTTTTACTTCTTTTTTGTCAATTAACTTAAAAATTGAATAACCCTCTTTAAGTTTTATTGGGCCGTATATTTCACCAATTTGCATATTAGACGCAATAGAACCTATTTCGCCATACATGTTTGCGGCAAAAAAACCAAACTCGCCTCCATTTTCTTTTGTCCACACTCTTTTAGTATATTTTTTTGCCAATTCTCTAAAATCAGCACCTTTATCAAGATCTTTCATAACCTTTTCAATATCATCTAAATTATCAGTTAATATCTCTAATATATTAACCATTAAAGGTGACGAAATGTTCTCTTTGTTCTTTTCGTAATAATCTTTTAACTCATTTTCCGAAAGTTTAGTTTCATCAACAAAATTATTTTTTACCAGCTTGGCTAAATAATTTTCGCGCCACATATCAATAGATTTTTTAACTTCCGGTAAATTTTGCAATCCTTGTTTATAACCTTCACGTGCCAACATTTCGTTTTCAATAAATCGTTTTACACGACTTTGAAGCTGCATCCTTATAGTATCTGCATTTGCTGATATTCCAAAAAATCCTTCGTAAAAAAACTCGCGTAAAAACTGAAATACCGTTATAGGGTTTTCCTCAAATTTCACAAAAACCATTTTTAATGTATCAGCACCCAGCCGGGTTTCAATTTTTGTAAAATCTCCTGCGTCAAGATTTATTTTTTGGCCGTCTGCAATTTTATTTTTGATTTTTGTTGTCTGCAGAGTTTCAATAATCTTATCGGCTATACTCCAAAACAAATAACCATCGGCATTAACTTGTTTGCCTTTAAAAAATTTATTAAAAAATTGTTGATACGATTGATCCATAGCCCTGTCTTCAACAAGTTGTTTTGCATTATTTGCTTCTTTTTGAAATGCTTCGGAATCTTTAAAGTTTACCTTGGCTTCGCTTGTAAGACGGAATATGTACCACTCGTCTTTATAATTTATAGGGGCAGTATATCCGCCAAGAGGCAAACTAAATAAGGCATCTTCAATATCTTCACGCATCATACCAAAAACCACTTCAACCGGAGCGGCTTGATATTTGTTATCAACACGTTTGGATAATACCGAATCAAATGGTTCACCATCATTTAATGATTTATATAAACCATTTATTTCTTTTTCATCTCCGGCAAATACAAAATTGATAAATAATTTTCGGACAATTTTTGAATAAGCAAACTGAATACTTTTATCATTTACTTTAGCTTTACTTTCTATTTCTCTTTTAAATAAAGCATCTCTAACATACATTTTTTCTAATGTTTTGTATGTATATTTCATTACATCGCTGGTGTCATAACCAAGTTCTAAGGCATATAATGCCCATAATTTTTCCGCTACAATTGTATAAAACTCTTGATTACGGAATGCCATTTCATCCTGTTGTTTTCCTTGTGTTAATTTTGGAATCAATTCGTATCTTTCAACAAATTCATCAATAGTAAAATCTTGGTTGCCAATTTTAGCTAAAACTTTATTATCATTTTCCTGTGCATTAACCCAAATCGCGCATATTAAAAACAAAAACATCACATAATTAACTTTTTGCATACTAATTCATCATTATTTATAAAAAATTTTAATTGGAAAAATTCCGGGTACCTTCTTTTGATATTCTATATATTCTTTGCCGAATAATTGTACAAGTTTTTTTTCTTCATAAAACGAACCAATAAAAAAATAAACCGTAATACAAATAAAAAATATAAAATAGAATAAATCCATATATGGTCTTAAACCTAAAAACAAAATCGAAAAAAAATAGATTGGATGTCTTGAATAATTAAATATCCCATTGGTTCTAAGTTCGTATTTTTCATCAAGTTGTTTTACATCATAATTATTATTTAAATATCTTTTAATTTGGCTTAAACCTAAAAATTCTTTACCGTTAATTTTAAAGCCTGTATAAACCAGCCCATAAAGACTGCTAAATTGAAGTACTAAAATAACAATGTCATACGGAAATTGTAAGTCGTAAATTATTACATCGGGTTTTGGCATTATTTGATAAATTGCATAAAACACAATAACAGAAATAACATTATAAAAGAGCCTATAAAAGGCTATTTTGGGCCCAATAGCTAAAACAAGTTTTTCTTTAAACTTAAGTGACGCCAAATAGGTGTGTGAAAATGCAAAAACAAAAAACAATCCCGCAATAAGCAGAATATTTATAAATATCATCATAGTTCTTTTCTTAATCTTGCAACAGGCAATTTTAGTTGTTCTCTGTATTTAGCAACGGTTCTGCGTGCAATATGTATGCCTTTTTCCTGCAATAAAGCAGCTATTTTATCGTCGCTGTGCGGATTTTCTTTCGATTCGTCAAGCACAATTTCTTTTATAAGTTCGCGAATATGCCTATTGCTTATTTCATCTCCGCTATCGGTTGAAAGCCCCTCGCTAAAGAAAAATTTCAATTCATGTATTCCCTGCGGGCTTTGCACATATTTGCCGTTAACAACTCTGCTGATAGTTGAAATATCCATTTCTATTTCTTCTGCAATATCTTTATAAATCATAGGTCTTAAAGCTCTTGGACCCAATTCAAAAAATTCGTACTGTTTTTCTACAATAGCACGCATAATTTTCATTAAAGTTTGTCTTCTTTGTTCAATGGAAGCTAAAAACCATTTAGCCGATTCATATTTTTCGCGTAAAAATTTGTGTGCTTCTTTATCTCTTTCCGAAATTTTTCTTTTTCTTTTATGGTTGCTTATAAAATCCAAATACGTTTGGCTTAACGTAACCGATGTACCATATTTATCGTTTAACGAAACAATATAATTTTTATCAACTTTTTCAACTATAAAATCAGGAGTAATCTGGTTGGTATGTTCGTTTAATATATTTCCTTCGCCGGGTTTTGGATTTAATTTTTGTATTAAATCCAATGTTGACCGCAATGTTTCGGTTGTTAAATCTAATCCTTTTTTAATATTGTCAAACTTTTTGTTAAAAAAGTCGTTATAATAATCGGTAAGTACCTTTTCGGCCAAAAATGAATAATAAGGATCAAATGACGATCCCTTAATTTGTATAAGCAAACATTCTTGCAAAGTACGGGCACCAACACCCAACGGTTCTAATGTTTGTATTTTTTTTAACACTTCTTCTGCTTGTTCAACGGTTACTTCAACTTCTTCAAACATGTTAATATCATCAACAAGTTTTGCCATATCCAGTTTAAAATAACCGGTTATATCCAAACTTTGAATAATTACTTCGCCTATTGAATATTCTTCTTCACTTAGCTCAAGCATTCTGAATTGTTCCAACAAATTTTCACTTAAACTTATTCTGCTTGGGGCAATAGGCTGTAGTCTTTCTTCTTCTATATTTTTTGAATAACGATCCTCGTCAACATTTACGTCATTCATATAATCTTCAATATCAAATTCATCTTTACTTTTATCGTATTCTTCTTCGGCATCGTCGGATGTGGCATCATCTCTATCTTCAGTTTCATCTAAAGACATATCCAAATCTTCTAATAAACTTTCTTCCAAAAAAGGATTAAGCTCTAATTCTGTTTTGATTCTCTGTTCTAACGAGAGTGTATTCAGCTGCAGCAATTTTTGATATTGTATTTGCTGAGGCGATAATTTTTGTGATAATCCGAGTTTAAGATGTAGAGATAACATAACTAACCTCTTGCTTTTTTTTCTAAAAGATTATACCATTTTTGGCCATATTGCCTAATTAAAGCGTCTTTACAAAATTCATAAATACTTAAATTAGTCTCAAGCCCTGTTATTAAAGCCGGCACGCATTCATGATATCTTTCAAACTTTAACACATCTCCGCCAAATTTATTTATCCGTATAGGAAACAAATGGCAGGATAATGGTTTTCTAAAAGTTATTTTTTTATCAAAATATGCTTTTTCTATACCACATTTGGCAATGCTGTTATCAAAATAAACAAAAACACAATCATGGTTGTCAACACTTTTTGTCATTAATAAATCTTCATCGCTATCCCAAAATCCATCTTTTTCAATAATTTCAATGCTTCTTTTTGGTATATATTCTTTTATTACAGCAAGGTTTATATTAATTAATTCTATCTCTTCTTTAGTTATTGGTGCTCCATAACTGCTTTCCAGCGTACAACAGGCACCGTTACATTTAGTTAAATCGCATGTGAATTTTACTTCCATTATTTCTTTATTAACTAAAACTTTATCTATTTCTTCAAATTTTTTGTTCATATTTAATTATAATAATATTTGGAATAATTTTTGTTATAAAATAAGAAATTTCTTAAACTTTATAAAGTCTTTTATTATGCTTAGCACACTTTTTTACCTTATTTTAATAATATAATCAATTATTAAGATATCTACAAAAGTATTTGGCAATATGCATAAAATTAATATACTGTTTTTAGTATAGGCTTTGGCAGGATTGTTACAAATTGTTATTCTAATTCTTTTACGGCTTCAAACGGAATTGGTTTGTTTTTTTGTTGGGTTATTTCAAACATTACCGAATCCGAGTGCATAGCAAATAACACCAGAGGTATTGTCCGGAAAAACAATTCTGCATCTAACTTTACAGATGCATTTTGCGAATAATAAAGGTCATTTTTAATTAAGTCTTCAACACCTTCTTTTCTATTACCAAATATTTGCCAATATCCCGAAATACCCGGTTTTTTATTAATTGTATTTCGTAAATCATACAATTTGGGGTGATGCTCCTTAATTATTGTTAAATCGCGTATTGTAAAAGGCCTTGGTCCTAATAACGACATTTGGCCTATTAACACATTTAATAACTGGGGAACTTCATCCAGCCCCGAGCGGCGTAAAAATCCACCAAAAGGAATTAGATAACGCTGCAAATCGTTTTGTATAAATATTCCGCGGTTTTTATTGTCAACACGATTATTATATAAAGTTTTTAATTTATATATTTTAAAATGGTGTTTTTCCAGTGTTAAACACCTATCTTGCAAATAAAACGGGAATTCTTTAGACTGTAAATAAATTATTGCCGCAAATATTATTATTGCGGGGGCAAATAATATAAGCAAAATAATTGCAATAAAAATATCAAACAGTCTTTTCGAAAAATCGTAAAAAGATTTGTTAAACCTAAATACCATAAAAGAGTAAATTATTAAAAAAATATATTAAAAAAATTTGTATTAAATAATAATGTTTAATATACCACAATTTTTTTATTTTTAAAACAACCTTTCTATTAATTTTTAGTTAATTTGTTTGAATTTTGACACTAAACACGGTTTTTCGGTGTAAATCCGTTTTTTTTTGTTATCTGTGTTCTATTTTTATATTTTAACGCTGATAACGCTATTAACAGATCTATTAACAGACCTCCTCTACGAGGAGGATATGATACAAAACAAATTGTTTATAATCTTTTTGTTAATGATGGACTAAACCTATAAACAGTCAAAAAACCAATCCACCAAAATCATGGTAATCCTTTAATCCTATAAATCATGGTTCAGACAATTACCATTAATCTTCTTCACCGGCCCAAATATCAGCAAGCTGTTCGGCTTGTTTTAAAATATTTTCTGTTGCGGCAAGCTGCATATCGGGCGGATAACCATATTTTTTAAGAACTCGTTTTACATCCCTTCTTAAACGGGCGCGTACACTTTCTTTTAACTTCCAATCAATTGTTGCGTTACCTTTTACGCTTTTATAAACTTCAACAGTAATTACCCTAAGTTGTTCATCTCCCAACACTTCTTTTGCACTTTTGTTTTCAGCCAAAGCACCATAAAAGGCAAATTCTTCTTCCGATAAATTATACTTTTTATATTTACTTTCTTCTTCTTTTATATTTTTAGCTAAATTAATTAATTCGTCAATAATTTGTACGGCGGTTAAAAGGTTGTTTTGATATTTTCGTATTGAGTTTTCAAGCATTTCCGAAAATTTTCTACTCTGAATTAAATTCTTTTTAGAACGTAATTTTATTTCATCATTTAATATTTTTTTCAATAGCTCCAATGCAATATTTTTACGCTGCATATTTTTTACTTCCTGCAAAAACTCATCCGAAAGTATCGAAATATCCGGTTTTTTAATCCCCGCAGCATCAAACACATCAATAATTCCGTCACCGGCAATGGCTTTATCAACTATTTGACGAATTGCCGTTTCAATTTCAATGTTTGATTTCCCTTTTTCGTTTGGTTCGTATTTTACAAGACGTGCTTTTACCGCCTGAAAAAATCCGACTTCTTCTTTTATTTTCATTGCTTTTTCATTTGGAACAGAAAGCGCAAACACTTTACTTAACAAAACAACCTGTTTAATAAACCGTTCTTTCCCTTCGTTAATACCCAAAATATATTCTTGTGCTTCCAATATAATTTCAAGTTTACGGCCGGTATTTGCAGTTAAAAATGCCTTGTAATTAAAATCTGCAAAAATTTGTGTAACTATTTCGTATTTTTCAAGCATAATCCTTACGGCTTTTTCTTGATCCAAAACAGGATGTCCCATTCCGCCGCTAACCGTATATGTTACAAGTGCTTTTTTTAAGTCTGCTGCTATACCAATATAATCAACAATTAATCCGCCCGGTTTATCTTTGTAAACACGGTTTACACGTGCAATAGCCTGCATTAAACTATGCCCGCGCATCGGTTTATCAACATACATTGTATGCAGACAAGGCACATCAAAACCTGTTAACCACATATCGCGCACAATAACAAGCTTTAAAGGATCGCTGTTATCTTTAAACCTAGTACCCAAATCTCTGCGGTCTTGTTTTGTGGTTTGATGCGGCTGCCAACTTTCCGGATCGGATGAAGATGTTGTCATTACAACTTTAATCATTCCTTTATTTTTATCTGTATTGTGCCATGCGGGGTGTATTTTTATTATTTCATCATAAAGTTCAACCGCTATTCTACGACTCATACAAACAATCATTCCTTTCCCTTCAAAAACTTCCTGCCTTTTTTCAAAATGGCTTACAATATCGGCGGCTACTTCTTTTATCCTTTCTTTATGCCCAACAACAGCCTCTAATTGTGCCCATTTTGATTTTGCGTCTTCCAGAATTGAATTTTCATCATCTTCGGCAATGGCTTCAACTTCTTCATCAATTGTTTTTCTTTCAGCTTCTTTCAAATGTATTTTTGCAAGTCTCGATTCGTAATAAATCCTTACCGTTGCACCATCCAAAACAGATTTTTCAATATCATAAATATCAATATAATTGCCAAAAACAGCCGGAGTTGAAATATCGGTACTTTCAATAGGTGTGCCGGTAAAACCTATAAAAGAAGCATTAGGCAGTGCATCGCGCAAATATTTGGCAAAACCGTATGTAGTTGAAACTCCGTTTTTATTATAAACATTTTTTGCCGCAAAACCGTATTGACTGCGGTGTGCTTCATCGGCAATTACTACTATGTTTTTTCTATTGGAAAGTAAATCATAAATACCATTACCGTTAGCGGGAAAGAATTTTTGTATTGTTGTAAATACTATACCTCCGGCGGCGACTTTTAACAACAGTTTTAAATGGTTTCTGTCTTCCGCCTGAACCGGAATATTGCGTAAAAGTTTTTTGCAGCCCGTAAAAGTATCAAATAATTGGCCGTCAAGGTCGTTTCTATCGGTTAAAACTACTATTGTAGGATTATCTAAAGCAAGCACAATTTTACCCGTATAAAAAACCATAGTAAGCGATTTACCGCTGCCTTGTGTATGCCAAACAACACCGGCTTTTTTATCTCCTTTAATTTGTGTTGTTACAGACGCCACACCATATAGTTCGGGAGCTTCATTTGCAACATATTTTGTTGTATTAGAAAGATATGCAGCCCGTATAGTCGATTCAACTGCACGATTGACTGCATAATATTGATGATATGAAGCTATTTTTTTTATTGATGTTACGGTTATTATTCCGGTTTGGGTGTCTGTACTTTTTGTTGTTTCAAATACAATAAACCTATTAACTAAATCCAACAAAGTGGTTTTGTTTAACATACCTTTTATTAATGTAATTATTTGAGGTATTGTTAGTTTATCTTCTTTTGTTCCGTCACTTGTTTTCCACGAAATAAACCTTGAGTACTCCGAAGATATTGTGCCTGCTTTGGCATCAAGTCCATCCGAAATAACCATTATACAGTTATAACTAAATAAACCTGTAATACTGTTTTTATAGTTTTGTAGTTGTGTAAACGCTTTATCTATTTTTGCGTTTTCATCGGCCGGATTTTTTAACTCAATTACCACAAGGGGAATACCATTTACAAACAATACAATATCCGGTCGTTTGGTGTAATTGTTTTCAGTTACGGTAAACTGATTACATACTACAAATTCATTATCGTATATGTTTTCAAAATCAATTATTTTTACCGTTTTATAAACCGTCTCTCCGTCATACATAAATTCAACAGGTACACCTTCGGTAAGTAAATTATGAAAGGTTTCGTTATCGGCTATTTGGTTAAAAGCGGGAATATTTATTATCTGCTTGCAAACAAAATCTATTGTTTCGTGCGGAATATAAGGATTTAACCTTTCAAGGTTATCGCGCAAACGGCTTTTTAATATTACTTCGCTTAAATCGCCCCGTTCATTTTCCTGTTCTTCGGGCGTAAGATAAAAATATCCCTGCTGTTCAAACAGTTCTACTGTTAATTGTTCAACATCCGATTCAAATAGTGTTTTCATTGTTATTCATTTTGTAATTTTGGAGTTCTGTGTTATAAGCTGTTACCTCTATATTAAATAAAACCTCGCTTGCGCTATATGGTCCATATTCACCAATCAGAATTCCTTCATTCACATTATCAAAGGAATCATTAAATTCTTTATTATCCTCATATTTGAATTTTTGCGTAGATTTCATGACAGATGGATATTCTTGTTGATATACATTTATCAAAAAAATTGCGAGTTGCTCAATTGATTTAATTAAAAAACTTGTTACAGCCGGTGTTATTTTTTTTCTATAATCATCCATTTCGCCAACTGGTATGCCATGTTCGATGTACGAATTATTTCTTATCTCACCTAATCTATTTGTCACAGTAACAAAACTCCGAATTAACTCATTAGATTCTCTTGATATTTTTAACTCGTTGCAGGTTTGTTGCATAAGTTCATGAATTTTTATACTAGGTTTCACTTTTTTGCCCAAGTCGGATAGTATTGTTTGACAAATTGATTCGATAAGTGATTTACAATTTCCAACTACAATTGCTGGCTTATTAACAGTAGATGCACTTAATGTTATCGGTTCAATAAATAATGTTAAATTTTTCCACTTGATATATAACTCACAAAAACTTTTTAATTCCTCCATAACTATTTAACCCTCAATTCCCCACTCATTAATTTTGGTAATAAATTATCCCTTAATTGTACTAAAACACTTATTTTCGCATTATTATTTGAAATTTTTGAAAACAATAACGTAATATTAATATCCCACTTTAGTAATATCTTAATTGGCGGTATAACAAAAACAACATTTTTTAAATCCGTTTGTGTTACAAGCGGTTGTGTACTACCAACATTTAAGCTATGAAAATTTATTCTTTTAAGCAAAAAATAATCAAAATAATAATACTCCTTCCTTTGTGGCTTAGAAATTAAAACATTATCAGATATCCAAACCTTGCTATAAAGTAAAAATATTTTACCCAAAGTGCCAACTCTACCTGTTATTATTATTTCTTCATCAAACAAATATTCATCTGTTTTCCCAATTACTCCGTTCGCACCGTAGACTTCATAAGCCCCATCTTTTTTTAATTTTTCAGCACTAATACCTTTTCCAGTTATAACTTCAGCAACAGAACTATATTTCCCCACACTCCACCCTTCCGGTATTTCCCCCAATTCCGACTGCACCATTTTGCCGCCGCTTTTTTTATACGGTTTACCGGTTTTATCGGGATAGTTAAAATTTACAAACCACTCCTTAAATATTGTTTGCGCAAGTTCTTCAAGTGTTTTATTTTCTTCCTGCAATAATTCTATTTTATCATCCAAAGAAGAAAGAACATTAGCTATTGACTGCTGCTCAGCAAATGTGGGTAAATAAAATATTTTATTTTTTAATAAATCTGTTTGGACTCTTTGCCTGCCGGAAGTTCCATTCATTGATTTAATAGCTGTTTCTCTAAAAATCGGGGAGATTGCCAAATAATATAAATATTTGTCATAACTGATTTCTTTTTTTTCACGTATTACAATAAATTCTGTAGAACCAAACGCCGATTCATCAACTTCTAAAAGATCCACAAAAGCCGTTTTACCATTCTCTAAACAAGGTGTAATTCGTGCAAATAATGTATCACCATTTTGGAATTTCATTCCCCCATCATACTGCTTATACTTAAAACCTGAGATTTTACGAGTAAACGGATTTACGTTCTCCATTCCTACGAATTTAGCAGTATTGCCCTTTAATAACTTTACATAAGGATTAATTTCTGCAAAAGTTGCAAATGTGGTTTTAACCCATCCTTTCCTATAAAATATTTTCCCCGTCCTGTCTATATTTTCTTTTAGATTAATATTGGTAATGGTTTGGTAATTTGCTACGTCAAAAAAGTATGGCAAAAGAGTTTCTTCTTCAAGTATAAAATGTATTTCCGAACAAATATCATTAGTCAAATTTTGGCCTTTTAAGGTTATATCAATATCCGAACCCTTTTGAAAAGTACCCAAAGCACGCGAACCATATATTACAGCCGTTTCCACTTCTTCAAACTTTTCTAAAACCGAACTAATTATTTTAATATCGTTATCAGTTAAGCCGTTATTCACTATTATATTCCTTTTTTAGGTAAAAGTATAAATTGCTTATAACGGGAAAATATTTTTCACGTATTTTGTTATCCATCTCTTCGGCCAATTTATCGTCGTAAGTATGTACGGTTTCGTTTCTATTACTCAATGCTTCCATCCATGTATGGCCTTCGGTTATAATTCCGCTTTGGTAAGCCTGTTTTAACGCATCGCGGGGTGATTTTTCATCAAATCCCAACTCCATTAAATAATCTTTAATGGTTTTCCAAGCTAATTCAAAAACTATTTCGAAAGCTTGTATTAGTCCCATTTTTTCGGCTTCGTTTGGGTTTGGTATTTTTAAAATTCTGTCAAACGTGTTATAAGCTTTTTCAAAATTTTGGAATCTTTGTTTCCATCGAATATCTTTTTCATTTATCATAAAAAGAATCCTATTTTACCTAACTGTTCTTTTATCTCTTTATTCAATTCTTCTTCTTTATTAAGTTGTTCATTTAATTTATCGGTTAACTCTTTAATTTTATCCTCAAAAAGTATTCCGTCATCAATTTCATCTTTTAAACCAATATAACGGCCCGGAGTTAAGACATAGTTATGTTTTTTAATTTCTTCAATACCGGCTGTTTTGCAAAACCCTTTTATATCGGTATATTTACCCTCTTTTTTTCGCCAATTGTGGTAAGTTTGTGTAATTTGGCTAATATCTTCATCGGTAAATTCTTTATGTGTTCTATCAACAAGGTACCCTTTTTCGGAAGCGTCAATAAATAAAACCTCTCCGGTTCTTTTGCGGTCGCCGTTACCCAGCCGTTTGCGCGAAATAAACCAAATACAAGCAGGTATTCCGGTATTATAAAACAACTGCTTAGGTAAAGCAATAATACAATCAACAAGGTCATTATCAACAAGCTGTTTTCTTATTTCACCTTCATTGCTTGTCTGCGATGATAACGAACCGTTAGCCAATACACAGGCCATAATTCCGCGTGGGGAAAGATGATAAATCATATGTTGCAGCCATGCATAATTTGCATTGCCCGCTGGCGGCGCACCATACAACCAGCGAGGATCGTTTTTTAATGATTCACCGGCCCAGTCGCTATCGTTAAAAGGAGGATTAGCCAAAATAAAATCAGCCTTTAAATCTTGGTGGGCATTGTATAAAAACGAACCTTCGGTATTCCATTTAACCTGCGAGCTGTCAATGCCGCGTATTGCCAAATTCATACGGCACAATCTGTATGTTGTTTGGTTGCTTTCCTGTCCGAATATTGAGATATCATTAACATTACCTTGATGACTTTCAATAAATTTTTCACTCATAATAAACATACCGCCGGAACCGCAGCAGGGATCATATACACGTCCTTTGTATGGTTCAATCATTTCCACCATAACTTTTACAATAGATTTAGGTGTATAAAACTGTCCGCCTTTTTTCCCTTCGGCATTTGCAAACTCGCCAAGGAAATATTCATAAACACGGCCAAGCAAATCTTTACTTTTAGAAGCGGCATCACCAAGTGCAATATTACCAACAAGGTCAATTAACCCGCCAAGTGCAGTTTTATCAAGATTAGGCCGCGAAAAAACCTTTGGTAAAATCCCTTTTAAAGTCGGATTCATTTTTTCAATGGCTTCCATTGCATCGTCAACATCTTTTCCAATAACAGGCAGTTTAGCGCGGGTTAAAAGATAACTCCACCTGGCAATTTGCGGTACAAAAAAAACATTTTCAGCTCTATATTCGTCAACCTCTTCCGGGTCGGCTCCTTCGTATTCACCGGTTCCGGTTTTTAATTTATTATAAAGTTCTTCAAACGTATCGGAAATATATTTTAAGAATATTAAACCAAGCACAATATGTTTATATTCTGCGGCATCCATGTTTTTACGTAATTTATCGGCAAGCTTAAAAAGCGTTCTTTCAAAATCTTCTTGATTTGATTTTTTATTTTCTTCCATATATTTAACAACTACACCCTATTTTTGTACCAAAACTTTTAGTTAGTGCTAAAATACTAAACTTTACTCATTTTTACAATTTAAATTTTAAATCTGCGCAAATCCGCTATTAACAGACCTCCTCTACGAGGAGGGTATGATACAAAGCAAAGTGTTTATAATCTTTTTTTGTTATGGAACAACCTGATATTCAGCCAAAAAACCAATCCACCAAAATCATAATAATCGTTAAAATCACACAAATCATGGTTCAGACAATTATTTTTATTGTTGCATTAAATTTGTGATGGTTGTAATTTACAAACTGTTTATTTTTTTGTATTTACGGAGATTTAGATGTTAAATTATGTTTGGCTTGGATTAATAGTGTTGGGACTTGGGACTGCGCTTACTTACGATATGTATGACGATTTTAACGGCACATATAAAAACGGTAAAAAACTTTCCGTTTTGGTTTCGTATTCAAATGCCGGTGATTTTAATTGTAAAACAGCCGATGTACAGTTATTAATTAAAAAAGAAAATTTTAACAAATTATACGGCACAAAACTTAAGGATAATTTTACTCTAAAATCTTCTATTACATATGCCCCCAAAACAAAACAGCATACTTTTTATTTTAAAACAGATAACAATACTCCTGTTCTTTGGTTAAAAGCCGCCGATGCAAACGGTGAAAAAGATGATTTAGTTGGTACTATAAAAATTGGACGGCAAACAGACAGCTTAACATTTGAAGCAAATTTATTGCCCGAAAAGGTTAGTTTTATAAAAATGCGCGAAATAACTAAATCGGCACTTGGTTATGCAAGTACTGCCGTAGAAATTGTACTTGGACTAATTGGTATAATGGCTTTATGGCTTGGTATAATGAAAATAGCAGAAGAAGCCGGAGTAATAAATTATATTGCAAAAGCAACAAAACCATTAATGCGGTTTTTATTTCCCGATATTCCCAGCACACACCCTGCCGTTGGTGCAATAATAATGAATTTGGCCGCAACGTTTTTAGGGCTTGGTAATGCCGCAACTCCTTTTGGCATTAAAGCCATGGAAGAGATGAATAAACTTAACGATAAAAAAGACACCGCAACAAATGCAATGTGTATGTTTTTAGTATTAAATACTGCAAGTTTTGCTTTAATGCCTGCTACTGCAATTGCGTTACGTGCTGCAAGCGGCAGTGCCGAACCTGCTATTATTATTGGAACAACATTATTCGGTTCGTTTTGTGCTACTTTGGCCGGAGTAACATTTGTAAAAGTTTACGAAAAATTTCCAATACGCTTTTCCGAAATTATTAATTGGGTTAAAACAAGCACACGATTTTTTATTGGACTTTTTGTAATAACATTTTTAATAGCCGTTTTATATTTTTCCGGTACGTTTACATTTTTATCAAAATTTGCAAACGGCCAAACAATTAAAAATATTATTCAAGTTATTTCAACTTTGGCTATTCCAAGTATAATTGCAACTTTTGTTATTATCGGTTTTATTAAAAAAGTTAAAATTTACGAAGTTTTTATTGAAGGAGCTAAAGAAGGCTTTGACATTGCTGTTACTATTATTCCTTATTTGGTTGCAATATTGGTAGGAATTGGAATTTTCCGTACTGGCGGTGCAATGGAATGGTTAATTTATATTTTACATCCCGTTACGGATTTAATTGGCATGCCCGTTGAAGTTGTACCAATGGCGTTAATGCGTCCTCTTTCGGGCAGCGGTTCGCTTGGTATTTTAGCCGAAATTATGAAGGTGCACGGCCCCGATTCGTTTATTAGTGTTTTAGCCGGTACAATGTTTGGCAGTACCGAAACTACATTTTTTGTATTGGCAGTATATTTTGGTGCCGTTAATATAAAAAATACTCGTTATGCTTTAACCGCCGGTTTATTTGCCGACTTTTTTGGTTTTATGGCAGCAATATTTATTGTTCGTTTATTATTTGGAGTTTAAGCTTTAGAAATTTAATCGTATTTCAATTTAGCAATTATTTATTTACATTCTATTTATGATAATTAATTTTTTGTAAACAGAGTAAAACAATGGGTGATTTAACTAAATTACGCGAAGTTGCCGACCATTTGACCAGCATTGGCAAATACGAAAGGGCTTATTACGTTTACGACGAAATTTACAATCAGGTTTGGTCGGCAATTGGTTCGGTACAAAGTGGTATAAACGATTTTTCCCGCTCTTATTTAATACATAATTTCCGCTCAAGCATAGAATTTAAAAATATGTTTTTAACCAACGCAATAAATACTGTTTTTATTAAATGGTTTGAGCTGGATATTGAACAAACATTAAACGAATTTATTTTTACTATTTACGGCAGACTTCAGTGTGTAAGTTATTCAAAAATTTTGATTACGGAATATCCCCCTTTTAATATATATAGCGAATTTTTACTTTTATACGGTTTAATTATAAACGCACCCGATTCTAAATGGATTTCTTTTGTTTACGATTTTATTTCTCCGGTTATTGACGATTCTAAAATAAAAAAACTTCGTACAAACTATCCCGAACCAAAAGTTCTGAAATATATAATAGATTATGCAAGCAACATTAAAAGTACCGATTGGTATTTTTTAAATGTTTTAATGCTTGATTATATGAATGAACTTGGCGAAAACAACTCTCATTTATATACTTCGCTAAAACGGATTGTTGGAAAATATAGTTTTGGTTCAAACAATAAACGTCATTACGATAGTAAATACGAACGTTACGAAAAATATGAAAAATATGAACGTTACGAGAAATACGAAAAGTATGAAAACAAAAACAACAACAAAGACGAATTTGACTTTAATAATGCTACCGAAGAAGAAAAAGCCCGATACTTTGGTAAAATTTTGGGATTAAAAGGTAAAATTACCAAATCTGAAATTAGAGAACAATATCTGCGAACAATTTCCAAATATCACCCCGATAAAGTTAATAAAATGGGCGATGAAATTATTGAACTGGCCGAAAAAAAAACCAAAGAGATTAATACGGCTTACGCCTGGCTAAAAAGTAAATACAACCTTTAATTAACACACTTTTAATGCAAGAGCATTTTTAATAAATCCAACCTTGTTTAAATTTTATTGTTAAATAAGGGGTTTTGTATTTTTAGGTATTAGAAATATTCAGATGAATTAAATCCTTTTTTGCTTATTTATTCTCATTTCAACAACCCGAATTAATTGCCAAACCATTGTTCAAAGCATCGTTTTGTTGTAAAGGAAAATAGATTACGACAGTAAAAAAATTATTTTTTTCACTTATTAATTCAATCTCACAATTAAATAATTTAATAATTTTATTAGCAATTCCCAAACCTACGCCATTTCCCCCCTGATTATTTTCTTCTCTATTAAATTGAATAAATGTTTGTAACGAATCAATTTCATCAGAACTCATACCACAACCAATATTAGTGATTGATATCTTATACTTATTAAAAATATAACACCCATTAATTTTAATAATGGTATCTTTTATCGAAAATTTACAAGCATTTTCAATTATTTCACTTAATAAAACACTTAAAAAGTGTGCGTGTATTTTTAAAATTGTAGATTGAATCTGAATATTAAACTGATTATGATTATCACAGCCTATTAAAACGTTAGAAATCAGTTTTGTTACAAATTCAGAGTCAAACAATGCATCACACTGAAAAAGATCAGAAAAAACATCAATACTTTCCAATTCAATTAAAATTAAAAATTTTTCAATTCTGTTTAATAAACGAAGACCCGAGCGTTCGATTGTTTTAGCAATATCTTTTATTTCATCAACACCTAAAATTTCTGCTTCCTTAAATAAATAACTTGAATAATTTAGAATAGGCATTAAAGGTGTTCTCAATTCGTGGGGAAAATATTTAATAATATTTTCTTTTATTTTTTCATTGTCATTAAAGGTCATCAATAAATTCCCGAATGGAAAATTTTCCCGAAAATATAAAATCTGCAATTTATAAAATTGAATGAAGTACCATTCTTCAAAAAAGAATACTTATTAATCAAAAATTGTTTATACATTAAAATAAAAATCGTTGATTATACAAAATCATTTAATACAACCATATCATTCAACTGTATATAAAACACCAAAGCAACAAGAAACAAAATACTTTATTCATAAACTGACCATAGCAGCATTTAAACCTATTTTATAATAGTACATTAAAAATTAAAAGTATATAAAATGGTTTCAAAAGGTTAATTAAAAGTAACGAATGTAATGAGCGAATTAAAATAATTAATAACCACCATAAAGTTATTCTAATTAACGGGAATGGGGAAATTGTAGTCTTAAAAATTCCAAAGCTGTTATTGAATAAATTCTTTTATTTTTTTCAAATGCCTTCGGCTAATTGGAAATTGAACATCAACATCATTAAGAAATAGAATATATTCATTTTTATTTTTTACAATTTTATCTAAATAGTTAAGATTGATTAAAGTGGCACGATGGATACGTACAAACAAATTATTTGGAAGGAGTTCTTCCCACTTGGAAAGAGATCTTTTGATAATAAATTTCTTTTTATCTACAGTAAAAATCAACGTATACTGTCTATCTGCGCTAATATATAAAATTTTATTAATTATAATTTTTTCAATGCGTGTTCCAATTTTAAAAAGTATTTTGTCATTTTCCTTAAAACAGGAGGATATTAATTCATTTGTAATTGTTTTGGATTCGTAAGTTTCATATTTTGCAAGTCTAACGTTTATCGCATCTAATAAATCATCTGCATCGTAAGGTTTACAGATATAATCATCAGCACCAAGATTCATACCTTTACGAAGATCGACTTTTTCAACTTTAGCCGAAAGAAATAAAAAGGGAATTATTGGCAATTGTTTTGCATTGGTAATAGCCTTTAACACCTCATAGCCATCAATGCCCGGCATCATTATGTCGCAAATTATTAAATTTGGGACTTCTTTTTGTGCTAAAATAACCCCGTCTACACCATTTGAAGCTTCAATTACTTCATAATTTTCGGATTCAAGAAGCAGTTTGATATTATTTCTTATTCCGGTTTCATCTTCAATAATTAATATTTTCTTTTTCATAGTGATTTTAAGGAGAATGATATAGTAAAAGTAGAACCCTGTTCTAACTCACTTTCTAGTTTAATTTTTCCGTTATGAATTTCTACGGCTTTTTTAATGATTGATAACCCCAAACCGGTTCCCTTAATATCGCCAATATTTTTCCCTCTGTAAAATGATTCAAAAATATGAATTTTGTCGTAATCGGAAATACCTATTCCGTTATCTTTAACAACAAAAAATAATTTTGTTTTATTTTCATAAACATTAAATTCTATATTACCTCCATTCGGGGTATATTTAATTGCATTACTCAGCAGATTAGTAATAATATATTTCAACAACTTTTCATCAATTAAATAATTATTTCTTTTTAATTTAAAATTACTAATTAATAAGTGTTTTGGTGTAAGTAAAACTTTAATATCTAGTAAAAATTTTCCACAAAGCTCTTTTAAATTCAAATAAGCAGGATGAAAATTAAGTTTTTTGTCATTTGCTTGACTTATAATCAAAGTATCATCTATAATATCTATGAGATAGTGAACATAATCTTGAATATTTTTTAACTGCTCAAAGTATAGTTTTTTGTCCCATTTTTGCCCATATTTTTCAAGTAATTGTGCAGAAGAAAAAATTGTTGTAAGAGGTGTTCTAAATTCATGGGAAGCCAAAGAAATAAACCGCGCACGTAAATCATTAATTTCTTTTTGTTTTGCAATTTCCTTTTTTAACAACGCATTAACTTTATCCAGCTCGGTTGTTCTGGTTTGAACAAGTTCCTCCAATCCTTTGCGATATACAACCAGTTCGTTTTCGGCTTTAATTTTTTCGGTAATATCTTCTAAAATGCCAAGGTAATGTGTTATTTGCCCTTTATCATTTTTTATTGGTGAAACAATTCCCGACTGCCAAAAAAGCTCATTATTTTTTTTCCTATTTAATGCTTTTCCAATCCATTCATTACCGGCAGCAATAGTATTCATAATTGTTTCGTATTCTTCGTAATTTTCAAAATTTTGCTTAATAATAGCCATATTTTTACCAATAATTTCATCAATTTTATAACCGGTAACGGTTTCAAATTTTGGATTTAAATAAACTATTTTACCCTCTTTATCGGCAACCATAATAACAACCGGACTCTGTTCAATGCCTCTTGTTAAAATCCGTAATTTTTCTTCCGCATTTTTTCTGTCCGAAATATCACGTATAATGCTGATATTACGTTCAACTTGGTTATGTTTATCAAGTATTAATTTTGAATGTACTTCCGCCCAAATAAAAGAACCGTCTTTCCGCTTAAATTCTTGTTCAACATGAATTTCATCTATACCATTTTTAATTGCTTCATAAATCTGCATTTCATAATTAAAAAAATCATTATTATCTTTAAAATATATTTGTGTTGTTTTGCCAACAATATCTGCAAGGTTAAAACCAAGAACTCTTTCTGTCGATTTATTTGCATACTCGATAATTCGTTCCGGCATTCTAACATCAACCACCACATCGGTTAATGTATTTAATAAAGAATTTAAATAATCTTTTTGCCTGTTTAACATTTGACCCACTTGTTTAAGCTCAGTTATATCATGACCTGCAGATAATAGTCCAACAATTTTACCGTGGAGGTCAAATTCCGGCACAATTATATACTGCAAAAATAATTCAATACCAAGGGTGTTTGTCCAAACAAATTCGGCAGTTCGAATCACTCCGGTATTTAAAGTCTCCTTTAACTTAGCCACGTATTCCTTGTTGGTAGCCGGAAAAACCTTTGGAATTTTATGAATATCTATTCCAACAACTTCTTGGGCGGATAAACCGCTAAGCTTTTCCCAAGCGGGGTTAACATAAGTACGATGTAAATTTGTATCATAACGTACTATCATTGTAGGAATATTTTCTATTAAAGTGTGGTATTCTTTTACCTTAATAAACAATTTCCGTTCAGTAACTCTTTTTTCAGTAATATCTCTTGTTATTCCAATAATTCTATAAATATTACCCAACGTATTTTTAAGTGGTGTTAAAATGGTATGAAAAATTTTATTTCCGGTGGGTAAAGAAAATTCCACTTCGTAATCATTTACAATACCGGTTTTAACACATTTATCGTAGTTTTGTTTAGCAATAAGGGCAGTATTGGTGGGTACGGTTTCATTAATTGTTTTACCTATAAGCTGTTCGCGTAAAATACCGGTATATTTTTCAAATTCACGATTAACATCTATATTACGGTAATTACCATCTTCTGTTACCTCAAGAAAAAAAATTCCTTCAGATGCATTATCAAATATTTGTTTATATTTCTTTTCGCTTTCAAGCAGATTGTTATATGAAATAATACCGGTAAGAGCATCGGTAAGACGAAAACCTATTTCGTGTAAAAGCTTTTCTTCAGACAAAGTCCATTTTCTGGCATAAGAGCACTGATGAAGGCCGAATTCCCACGGCAAATCGTGTTTTGGATATAAAGCTGTTGCAATAAAAGATTTAAAACCAAACCGATTAGATATATTATTTGGGAGGTCATTACCGGTACCAGTGCCAAACTTAACAGGAAAATCGGAACTTAAAAGAACACGGAAAGAATCAGCCACTTCATTATCTATCTTAATTATATTTTTAAATTTGGATGCTCCGGGGAACTCCGGTTTAGTAATTTCAATGGGAACGGAACACTCTTTGGCATTAGGGTCGCAAGGATAAACTAAAAAAACACGATCACAATCATAAATATTTAATACAACCTCAAGAACCGAGTTCATCATTTCTTCAAAATCTCTTGTACCTTGTATAACCTGATTAATTTTATCCATATTTTTTAAAAAGGCTAAATGTTCTATCCTTTCTAACTCAATACTTTTTAGCTTTAATTTTGTGCGGAGCATAGAAATTCCAAAAGCTAAATCACCGGCTAGTTTTTTTAATAGAATTTTTTCACTTTCAGATATTATATCAATATCGTTGGAAAACAATAAAAGAGAGCCAATTAAATTTTTATTTATAGTATATAGTGGTAAAATAATACCTGTTTTATAACCAAAAGCAGCAATATCATTTATCCAAGAAAGAGGACTTATTTTTTCGTGTAAGTTATAAATACAAATAATTTGATCGGAATAGAAGTTCTGTTCGGAAGATATTAAGGTAACAATATCCCCTTTTGATGGCAGAACAATATCAATATCTTTAATAAGATTATAACCAACACCGGTACCGGCAGCGGATTTAAATATTGTATTAGAGCCTTGATGAGGATAGGTTATACAAACAAGAGGATAACCCCCGTCAGTATGTATTATCCTGCAAATCTCTTTTATTAAAGTATCTTCATCTTCAGTTCTTAAAAGAACTTGGCTGCAACTGCTAAGAGCTGTTAATTTATGGTTTAATAGACATAATTTTTCCTGAATTTCAACATAAGGTGTAACATCTCTGCCAAAAGCGGTAGCTCCAATAACTTTTCCTTCTTTATCAAAATTAGGATTAAAAACCACTTCATGGGTTTTTATATTGTTTTTTTGAATAGGGACTTTTACAGTAACCTTGCCGGATTTTCCTGTGTTTAATACTTCCAACAGCTTATTTTCATATTCATTAAATCCATCAGTATCCAATATTTTGGCTTTTAAAACCGGATTGCCAATCAGTTGATCTGCGGAAACATTTAATAAATCCAATACAGCTTTATTTGCAATAATGGCAATCCCACTCAGATTATAACTAATAATATTATCGGGCGAATTTTCAATAAGTGAACGAAATTTTTGTTCGCTATTTTCCAAATTAATTTCGGTTTGTTTAAGTAAGGTTATATCCCTTGTTAAACTTAAAACAGAAATAACATTGCCGCCATCACTAAATTCCGGAATAAAACGTACTTCAAAATATAATCGGCCTGCTTCAGACGACCAATCGGAAAAAATTAACGAGTTAGGTTTTCCCGTATTAAAAACCAATTGTATGGCTTTTTGTAATTCATATCCTTTTATTGATTTATTTTTAGTTATTAAATCATTAAATCTTTTTCTAATAATTTGGTCTTCGGTTTTGTCGAACTTATCAGTCATAAACGAATTTTCGTAAATCAATTGATTTTGTTTATTATATCGGGTAACAATATCAGGAATATTATAAACTAATAACTTCAAATTTCTTTGAGCATTAATTTGGGCTGAAATATCTCTGCCGATAACTAAAACACTAATTAAGGAATTATTTTCATCAAATTCGGGGATAGTTTTAACATTATGATAAATTGGAGTATTTGAATTAATTACATCAACATCTAAATCATATTCAATAGTTTTTCCCGTAGAAGCAGCTTTCAAAATATTCTCGTAAATAATTTTCATATCATTTGTATCTGCTATTTCTACTGGGGTTTTTCCAAATACATCTTTAACTTTATTTCCAAAGATTTTTTCAGTAATTTTGTTAACATAAATAATTCTGCCGGCTGGTGAATATCTTGCAATAATATCAGTAGAGTTTTCAACCAACGTTTTGTATTGATTACAATATATCCCGCTAAAAATTGGATTGTGGTGCAGATCGGAAGAATTAAATACAATCCCTAATAGACAAGTATGACGTGATACAGGATTGTATAGGGGAATAATAAAATGTAAAAACACATGTTTATTATCTAAAGAATAACTATTAAAGAAAAAATGATGTTTTACCGGAGATTCACAAATGTTTATTATCGTAGAATAAATATTCTCTTGTAAATTCATAGGATCTTTTAAAGTTAATGGACTGCCGATTAGTTTATTAAGCTTTACAGAAAACCAAGATTCAAAATAATCATTAACAAAATCAAATATTAAATCACCTTTATCGGTTTGTGAAAGTTGATAAACAGCAATTGGATGGTTTAATAAATCGGAAAATATAAACTCCGGGCTATTAGAAAAAGTAGAAGATTTGTTGCAAAAATTAATATTTGCAACAATAGAAATAGTATATAAGCTGGAATTAATTGTAATTTGAATACTAACAACTTTGCAGCAAAATATGGCACCATCGGATTTGATTAATTCAAGTTCTCGGAGGGTTGAAATATTAATTAACGATAGATTTGAATTATTTACATAAACCGGTAGGGGAATAAACTCAATTAAAGATTTTCCAATAAAATTATGATAAGAAGAGTTCATAAAATCGCAAAATTGCGAATTTACATTAATAATATTTCCGTCTTTTGAGGTTACAAGTCCAACATTTATTATTTCTGGGAAAATTGTTAAATATTCTTTTAACAACCTATTTTCTAGTTCAATCTCTTTTTGTTTGTTGATGTTTTGAATTGAAAAAAAAAACACCGGTTTGTTGATTTAACTCATTAAATATTAGATTGGGGGAAAACTGCGACCAAAAACAGGAGCCATCCAAGTCTTTTGTTAAAAACTCATGATAAGTATTTTCTTTAGAAAAACGATTATTTTCCCATTTATCCAAAAACAGATTATAAAAATCTGTATGGATTAGTTGATTTATAAAAATATCATTGGAATTTATATCGGGCAGTTTAAAAAGAGTTTTTGCGGAATTGGAACAAGATATAATTTTTTTTTCACAATTAACTATAATAAAATTAAGGTTTATATTATCAAGAAGATAATTTTGATTGGGAGTAATATTCAGGTAATTTAAAATCATTGCAAATTTAATTTGAATTGTTAAAATAAATTATCTTAAACGGTCTCTAATTAACAATAAGGTGTTACTAAAATTGAAAGTAGTTAAATAATAAAGTACATTAATGGTGATGATTAACAAACAATATGTATCAATTAACACCAATTGGATGATAATAAAATCACGTGTGATATTTTTTTTATTCTATTGATGAAACAATTAATTAAACTTATTTTAATTATTATATAATATAAATAAAAAAAGTTTTAAAATCTAATCTAAATGAATTGATACAAATTTTATAAATATACAGGTTGATTTTTGCTGTAACTTTATTAGCCCAGCCATGCATGGCTGGGCTAATAAAAAAATAATGATAATCGGCAAAAAATATTCACTTATGTTATAAGAACGGAAAACGCCTGTATGTGTGGAATAACTATAAGAGCCATGAATTGCCGGGCTGATAAAAAAAATAATGATAAACAGCAAAAAATATTCACTTATGTTATAAGAACAGAAAACGCCTATATGCGGGTGTAATTCTAAATACATTGTATGCCATTATTTCCAACAATCATTAATGATCGTTTATCCAATCCTCTCGTGCAAACCGGAAGTGCAATTGTACAATGTGGTTTTTAAGTTTCTACAACAAATTCCCTTCTAATTAAAGACTTAATCCTAATCTTACAATTCCAACCAAAGAGTTATTTAAGTCTAAATCAGTACCTGCCGGATTTATTATATACTGAATATCCGGTTGTATAAATACGTTATCTGTTATTTGCGCTAAATAAGAAACTTCAATAGTTGTTTCGCTAATATTTTTATTTTTGAATTCGGCAAAAGCAACAGCAAAACCTAAAATATCATTTTCTCTATTATTTATTAAACCTGTGTAACTAATTCCGGTTCCGGCGTATAAATTGTTTTCATTTTTACTTGTTGGACCAAAACCTAATTGTGCAAAAAACGTTAATTTACTACCATTTAAGTTTTCAAAAATAACCCGATCCACCACAAAATAATAACCATAATTATTCATGTAATTAAGGTCATCTTCGTCTTCGTTTAATAAATGATTGTGATAATAAAATCCCAATTTATATGTTCCGGGTAAACTATCAATCAAATTGGAAAAATAATCAAATTCCACAACCGATAATATACCATCATTCGATTTAATATCCCATTTTAGGTTGTAAGGATTTTTATTAAAATCATCAGGTAATCCGTCATATCCGGCCGCTTTTATCAGCAATAAGGGTGATACTTGCCACTGCACCTGCGCCCCTAATCCGGTTAACGGAAATATTGGAGAAGTAACATTGCTTGAAATTGTTGAATGAATGCCAAACGAACCATTCAGAAATAATGCCGCATTATCACTTACTGCAAAATCGGCCGCCATATCCTGCACACCAACACAAAAGGCAAAATCACCAACGGTATGTTTATACCATAATTCGTAAAAATAAGTATAATTTCCTGCTTCAATGTTGGAAACACCTTGAAAATCGCCAACAAGTTTGTCAGTCGGGGTTCCACCATGTGTATTGATAATATTAACCAAAAATTCGCCATTGTTCCACAAATTAGCACTTTGTGTCTCAAACGAAAGTCTAAGATTTACTCTTCCTAAGTAACTAAAACCGGTTTTTTTGCCTCCATTTATATTATTTACCAAATCAATAACATAGGAACCTTGATATTTAATAGGCACAATTTTTTCGGAGCCCCTTTCTTGAGCTTTTATTGAAGCCCCTAACACCAAAAAAAATACAAATACAATTACTTTATTCACTTTTTTCTCAACTAAACTATTTACATCAATTAACTTATGTAATATCTTTTTGAACTATGTGAACAGCCGGGCTAAACAAACGAAATGGATGTTCTTGTTTAACAAATACAGGTATATTATAAGAACGGAAAACGCCTGTATGTCCGGTACACTATAAAAGCCATCCATTGTACGCCGCTATTTCCAACCATCATTAACATCGTTTATCAAAGATATATAGCACCGTAAACCCCAAACAATCACAAGCCGTTTGGTAGCAGCATAAAACACAAATGTCATGGCAAAATTATCTATTATTCAACTCCTTTACTTTTAAGAAAAGAAGAATATTTTTTGTCACTTTTCAAAATATGATTTTCTAACCAATTTTTTAAAAAATTCATTAATTCAAGGGTTATTACCGTGTTGCCGCTGTCAAAATTATTCTTTATTTTTGTTACTTCTTCAAGTAATTTATTGTGTTCAATTAAGTGTGCTTTTGTTTCTTGATAATTGTATTTACGAAAAAGTTCTTCTTCCGTAGAGAAATGATAGATTGTATATTCTGTTAATTCGGTTAAAACTACATCAAGTATTAATTTTCCTTTACCTTGTTTCATTTTATCATGCAAAATATTAATTAGTGCAATTAATGTTTTGTGTTGATTATCAATTATGGAAATGTTTACCGCATATTCGTTTGTCCAAGATATTAATGCCATTGATATTCCTTTTTTTAGTTATTTAAATAATTTATTTAGCAAAGTGATTTTCTGATAACATATATCGTAATATCAAACATATATTTTAACAGTAAAAACAATATATGCCCGGTAGCCTTTTTAATAACAAATAATTATCTATCTTCCATCTGTTGAATTGTAAAATAAAATACCGAACCTTCATTTTCTTTACTTTTTACCCAAATCTTCCCGCCATGTTTTTCCACAAACTCTTTACAAAGTATTAAACCAAGTCCGGTTCCTTGTTCTTTGTTTGTACCTGTTCTGCTAACTTTTTCCTCAATTTTAAATAAATTATGCAAGATATCCTGTGGTATTCCTATGCCTGAATCAGTAACTGAAAATTCAAGTTCATTATTGTTAATATTACGGGCAAAAAGTATTATTAATCCATTTATTGGGGTATATTTAATTGCATTAGATATTAGATTGCGAATAATTGAGTTAAACATATTTTCATCAGCGTATATTATTATCGAAGAATCAATATTTATTTCAATATTTATTTTTTTCTGCTTAATCAAATTTTCAAATAAAATTAAATTTTGCATAACAACCTTTCGTAAATTTTGCTTTACAATTGTTAAAGTCATTTTTCCACTTTGTATTTGAGTCCAGTCGAGTAAGTTTTGTAGTAATTTACTCAATCTAACAGCCGAGTTGTGGATCTGATTACTTAAATCTGAAAGTTCTTCTTTGGAAAAAATTTCAGCTTCTTGAGCAATAATCTCAGTAAGTCCTATTAATCCGTTAAAAGGCGATCTTAAGTCGTGAGCAATAATTGAAAAAAATTTGTCTTTTTCCAAATTCAGCTTTGTTAATTCACCATTCATTTCGTTTATTTCGTTAATAAGTTTATTTCTTTCAAACAAATTTTCTTCAAGCAAATTTCTTGATAAAAACAATTCCTCATTTGTTTTATTTAACTCATTTGCATATTCGTCGCGTTTAACATGTTGAATAACTATTTTTTTTCTTACAAATCGCAAAGACAAAAATCCAAACAACCAAATTATTCCAAAGATAATAGCCATTTTTTGTGTCTGTTTATAAATATAAGAAGAATAGGGTTCCCAAAGAAGTGCTATACTTATTCCCCCTCTAATATCTCCGGTTTTATAACCTTGAGAAGCGTGGCACTTTAAACATGAGTTTTTTGTAATTAAAGGCCCCATATACCTAAAAAACTTTTTTTTATTTATTGTGTTAAAACTCGAATATTCTTTTTTACCCTTTTCAAAAGCGTTTAGAGCCGTTATTTCCCAAATATCCGGTTTGTTTTCTTTTCTAATCGGTTTGAGGCTGGTAATATGCTCTCTTAATCCTTCTGTTTTTAAGGCCATTTCAAAAATCTGTCTGGTAATGTATGCAGGATTCATTAGGGTTAGTTTTTTACCGGAGGGAGCTATAATATCTCTTTCGAGTATATTGGATAAATGAGGATTTGGCGGTGTTTCATCGGTAACCGGAACGTAAACCCCGCCATGTTTTGATGCCCAAGCTCTAAACACTAAATTTTGTTTATAAACTGTATGAGACTGCTGTTTTATTAATACTATTGTTTCGGTATACTCTGTTTGATAAAACCAAAATAAAAAACCAATAATAATTAATGTCCAAACTAATTTTAACAAATAAAAATAAACAACAACGGGGTATTTTTTGTAACGTTTTAAGTTCATAATTTTATCCTATTAATATTTTGTAATACATTCTTTTTCGATTCTTTACATATTTATCAAAATAATTCGTCTTCCGTAAAATGCAGTTTTATTTTTAGGCATTTATGGTTAAGCAGTCTTTTAGGTTTTCAAGAAAATCTTTTATGCCAAATATATTGGTTTATATATTTGGCATATAGATACAAATTTATTATCAAAATTTAAGGTGTTGAATTTTAGACTAACACACTTATTATATAATCCGCAAATATTGCAATAGTTAAGTATACCTAATGGTTTATTTGTTTTATTAATAAAAAGAATTTTCTCTATTTAACAAATAACAAAAGTTAATAATATACCTCTTCAAATTTGTTGTTATTTTTTTTATTTGCTTTTAATTTAATTTTGTCCATTTGTTTTTCAGGAAAAGGTTCTTTATTAATTCTTTCATAATCACATTTTATCTGACTTTCCTCTCCCCATTCACTCCAATTGACCCCGGTAATTTCCATAACACAAAGCTCTTTTATCATTTTTTCAAGTACGGATGTATCTAAATTCGAAATGGGAATATCGAGAGATGCATATTCGGCAACAACATTCTCAATAGAAGAATTAATATTATCCCGTATAACTTCAAAAGCGTCAAAAACCTCAGGTATATACGTTTGAATTGATTTTATAATTGTTGAGCATTTGCCAATAATTACGGATGTGTTCAACAATCTGTTATTTGTAAAATTCTTATCGGGTGATTTTTGGCCTGAACTTTTTAATAATTTATTTACATTAAATATATTTTTTCCATTGCTATTTTGCATTAATTCGCCGCACTCAATCCAATTATTCCCCGCTTCGGTTCTGTTTGATTTAATTCCCAGCATTAAAATCACATCCGGATGACTTTCAACATAAGCAGCCGCTTCGTTAACATGTTCCATAAATCGATCTTCTTCCTCAATAAAACTATCAGCCGGAAAAAATGCGGCAACAGATTCCGGGTGACGATTATATATTTTTAACAACGGAAAAAGAATTTCTGAACTAGTACCCCGCTCTAAATGCTGAATTAAAATTCTCTCGGGGGGTTGGTGGCCAAACTCTTCGTGATAAAATTTCACATGTTTTTTATTAATAACAGTAATTACTTTTTCTGGTTGAATTAGTTTATATGTACGTTTTGTTGTATGCCACAGCAAAGATTGATTACCCATTAAATAACAATATTGTTTTGGCCTGTTATAACTGTATAACTTTTCAATTAATTTTTTTAATCTGTTATCTTCACTGCCGGCGAGTATAATACCCCAAAGATTATTTTTCATTGGAATTCCATTTTTGCTTTTCTCTTTATCCATTTTAACCCTCTATTTTATTAATAAATACAACTGATGGTAAACCTTTTACCATCAGTCCTTTATAAAAATTAAAAAATTCAGTTTTATTATTAATGCTGAATTAAAAAAGTACACGAATGTTCGCCTTTTTCTCTACACGGCTCATTTTCGCTATGTGTGATATACACCGGTTTGTTAGGCACTCCAAATTTTTTTGCTATAGATTGAATTATCCCTTTATCAAATCCACACGGGTAAGGATTATTACAAGTCATTTTAATTGTTTTATTATCAACTTTTTCGTAATTGTAGTTGCCAATATTACCACCCCTATGATTCATATGATAAGCAAAATCAAGCGAAGATAAAGCTTTGTCTAAATCATCAATATCGGGAGGAAATTTTGCATTTTCCGGTATTTTCATACCAATTTGCATTAAGGTAGATTTTCCGACTTTTTCGGCAATTTGTTTAAAAGCATTTAACCAAGCTTGCTGCGGATACCACTTCCCGGGCACAGGGTCTTTTATACCGTTTTCAGCAAGAATTTTTAATGCCGAATTTCTAAAAGCACCCATTCCTTCAACAACTGATAATACAGTTTCACCATTCACTTCAACGTTAGTTGAAAAAGCCTTATATGATGACATTTTTACTCCAGAATTGTTTATAATGTATTAATTAAAAAAACTAAATTTCTTTTTTAAGGAAAATAAATTTCCGTTTCTTATTAATTTCTTATCTCTATAATTTGATAAGTTCACATAAACGTATACCAAAATACTTTTTTATTTTAATTTTTTCAAATGAACTTAAAAAGATTCTCACAACTCCCTGTTTGAGGATGTTATTTATTTTATTTATGCAAAATTTTAAACATTAAAATTGACTATTAAATACGCCATTTATGTAAATCAGCTTCCCATTTTCGTTTACAAAACATTTATTTTCTGTTAAACTATGGTAAATTTTTTGAATCAAGCTAAAACCGTCTAATATTTTTTGCAGCTGCGCATAATATATTAGATGAAAATATTTACAATCATTTTTAACCGTATTTTGTATAGTAATCCTAATATCTCGTACATTATTAATAATAATAGTCAGCTGTTTAACAATCTTTATCTTGTTTACTGCTTTATTATTTTTGAACAAGGAATTTTTCTCAAATAAATCAATTAATTCTTGAGCACTTTGTTGTTGATGGCTGCACAATTCTAATAATAATTCAACAGCTTTTTTTTCAACCACCGATGTTTCTGCCATTATTCATCTCCAATTAATAAAATCATAATATCTTAAATAATCAACTACGCAGCATATTCTTTTTTATTTTATTAGGCAGCATCAAACCCCTGTTATTATTAGTATCGTAAAGTTGAAATTTAGAAATTAATATTTGCAAATTTTCGGTTAATTGATTGAGATCTTCTACCGAATGAGCAATTTGTTGTGTTCCGGATGCGGCTTCTTGAATTACATTATTGATAAGTTCGATATTACCTGAAATTTGTTCGGAGGTAGAAGATTGTTCTTCACTTGCAGCTGCAACTTGGTCGGCCACATCAATAACCTGATTAACAGCACCCATAATTTGCCTTAATGAATCACCTGCTTTTACGGCTAATTCCTTACCAACCTTCACTTCTTTTGTACCTTCATTAATCGAAATAATCACGCCGCCGGTATCGGTTTGTATTTTTTTTATTTTATTTGCAATTTCTTTTGTGGCACTGGTGGTTCTTTCGGCAAGTTTTCTAACCTCATCAGCAACTACAGCAAAACCACGTCCTTGTTCCCCTGCGCGTGCAGCTTCAATAGCAGCATTTAATGCTAACAGGTTAGTTTGATCTGCAATGCCGTCAATAACTTGAATAATTTCTCCTATTTCAATACTGCTTTTCCCTAATTCCTCAATGGTTTTTGCGGCTTCATTAACTACGGTTTCAATCCTATTCATTCCTAAAATAGTTGATTCTACTACTTTTCCACCTTCCAAAGCAATGGCTCCGGCATTTTTTGCGTTTTCCGCTGCTGATGACGCGTGTTTTGATGTTTGTAATATTGCGGCTGACATTTGATTTATCGCACCTGCAATTTCACCTGCTTGAGAGCTTTGTTCTTGTGAACCGGCAGCTAACTCTTCAGTACTTGAAGAAATTTCACTTCCCGCTCTGGCTGTTGCTTCTATTGCGGATGTTACTTCTGTTAACAGCTCTCTAATTTTTTGAACGGATAAGTTAAATCCGCCAAATAATTTGCCAATATCATCATCCTTTTCCGTATTTACACTTACGGTTAAATCTCCGGTTGAAAATTTTCCCATCTCTGTTAATAACTCCGAAGTTTTTCTATTCAGATAATTTTGTAAATTTTTTATTTCAGAAATATCAACAACATATTCAAGAGCACCGATAATGTTTCCTTTTTTATCTTTTATTGGCGAACCCGAATACATTATTGGTATTTTTTGCCCTCTTATATTTGCGTTAGTTTCTTCGGTTTTAGTTTTATCATAATTTATTGCTTGTGCACAGGCACATTTTTCTGTTTTGCAGTCCTCAGTATTAAGGCAGTCATAACATTTTTTATTAATAATTTCTTGTTGGTTTTTTCCAAGTATAGCGGCACCTGATTTGTTCATATATTGAATATTAAATTCTTTATTAATTATCATCACCGGTGTGGGTAGGTTATCAAGATATTGTAATTGTTCCGATATTTTATCAACCATTGTATTAAAGGCTTTTGCAAGTGCACCTACTTCATCTGTTGAACTAACATCAATCTCAATATTTTTTTCCCCATTGCTAAATTTATTAGCCGCAACCGCAAGAAGGTTTATCGGTCGGCTGATTTTCCGCGATATAAATGTTCCAAGCACTACAGCAATTACAATACCAGAAATTATTAAAATAACCATCAGGACAATTGCCGATTCGGTTTCAGAAGCGTTTAATTCAGATCTCCTTTGTGCCTCATTTAAATTCATCTTGTTCAACTTATCAAATAATGTCTGCGTATTCTTCCTAATATTTTCCATTTCATTTCGATATAATAAAAGAGCTTTATCAACATTGTTTTGTTTAACAAGCTGAATTACTTTTTCTCTTTGCATCTTAAATGTTCTATAACTTGTTATCCATTCCTCAAACATTTGTACATCGGTTTCATTAATATATGTTGTTTTATATTGCGGAATATGGTTTTCAATGTCAGTATCCCTATCTTCAATTCTTTTTAGCTGGTCATCTCTTAATGTTATATCGCCCGAAGAATGAAGTACTTCTAGAATATTAGTTCTTTGTCTTTGAAAACTGGTAGAAATTTCATTTAATATTCCTAAAGCTACTGTATTTTTTTCATACAATAATTTATCCTCCTTTTCCGAAAGATTAAGACTTGTAATTCCTTCGTAACCAATTAAGCACATTATTAAAATTGCCAACCCATAACCTGTTAATATTTTATTATTCACTTTTAAATTATTAAACCATTCCATATTATTTCTCCATAATAATAAAAAGGTTGATGTAAAATTTGAAATTTAAATTATTCTTATAATTTTATTTAAAGAATATTTAATAAAAAGTTATACCTATTTTTTCTCTATACTAATTTATATTTATAATTTTATAATCGATAAATTAGTAATAATATTAAACAGAAAGGTTTCCAGAGGTTATATTGCGTAAATGAACGGTTCTAAAATTTCTTTTATACTATGACAAGCAAAAATCGACAAATTGTCGGATTTATTATATATAAAGGGTTAACAAATAACAAAAAATGTTCTTCTTTTTAAAAATTTAAATTTTGGGAATAATTAATAGTTAAAATGGATTTAATAATCTTGGCAACCACAAAAAGCTAAATTTTATATTACAAATACAAGTGTAAAAAGAACTAATTCAATCATATAATACCGCAGGCAATTGAATAACTACCACTTACAATTATTTTGCTGAAGGTAATTTAATATTTTTGCATATTAAGAAATAAGAATTGAAAGAAAATTGTAGAATACTAAATATTTCCAAGTTGTTAAAAATTATTATAAGTGAAATAAATTTCCGATAATAAATTAATTAAGAGGAATACAAGAGATACAGTGTCATGTCACTTATAAATTAACGCAATACGTATTACGTTTGGCATAAAAAAAGAGAAAATTATGATTTAATATTAAGCAACACTATATTGCTACCAGAAAAAGTGAGAGGGTTGAAGTGTGGAGAAATGTGATTGAATCAGAGGCACGAAGTGATGCGTAGCGAAACGAAGTATATTGCTACTAGAAAAAGTGAGAGGGTTCAAGTGTGAAGAAAAGGGATTGAATCAGAAGTACGAAGAGCCTCTGATTTTAGCGAAAAAATTTAACAGAATTTTATTATATTTCAATCATTTAATTGAGAATATTAAAATGCAATTAAAATCCAATAATTGGTTGAAAATTCTTTAATTAAAAAAAAGCAACCGATAAGTTGTACACTACTAAATTTACCAATTTTATATTTATCAATTTCTTTTGTATATTACAATTAATAATTGATAAAGGCTAAATATGCATTTTTGTAAACTGATTTTTATTATTAGTTTTTTAATACTTAACAGTTATATCGTCCCTCAAAAAAAATTTACCGACCCTAAACCAATACCAATTATACTTAATAACGATACTCTATTTTCTATTAATGCCCCAATAGGGCCATTTACAATTAAACAAAGAGCAGCTCAAATAACCAACATAATAGATAAATTATTTAAGGAAGAAACCGTAATTGATTCCATTACGATTATTAACAACAGCATTTTTATTAATATAGTTTATAAAGACATTACCATTCTTTCTCTTTCTCCTTTGGATACAATAGGCACAAATAAATCTCAAAACGAAATAGCCGTAAAATATCTTTCAAAAATAAAAAAAGCTTTGCGGGTTGCTCAAAAAGAATATTCATTGCGTTCATTACTTATTAATTCAGGTATTTCGTTTGGACTTTTTGTTTTGGTTGTATTGTTGTTTTGGTTAATAAAAAAGATGTTTCCTAAAATTTATATTTATTTGAATAACAAAAAGTTAGGTTCAAGCTCTATTAATTTTAGAGGAAAAGAAGTAATAGGTACCGATGATATTTACGTTTTTATTATTTTACTAATTAAATTGTTACGACTTGCATTAAGTTTAGTAATTTTATATTATTTTATAACTGTAGTCTTATCTTTATTTCCTCATACCAAAAATATTAATATAAAATCCTATCTTCGTGGAATTTTATATACAATGTTTGCAACCGCAGTTTATTTGACATCAATAAAATTTATTAAAGCCTTTTTCCAAATAATTAATATCAGAATAAACGAATGGAAAGAATCCATTTTAAAAACTATTAATATTAAAAACATACAATTATTTTCCGAAGAGCGTTTGATTGAAATTACCGAATTTAGTACCAAAATGACAAAGTATGTTTTTTTAATTTTATTAACTTATCTTTATTTTGCATTTGTTTTTAGCTTTTTTAAATTCAGCCAAACTTGGGCAGATGTTTTACTAACATATTTTATGATTCCAATAAATAAGGTTTTTTCTTCATTTTTTGGATACATACCTAATTTAGCAACTATTATTGTTGTTATTGTATTTACCAATTATGCAGTAAAATTTTTAAAGTTTATATTTGACGACATAACAGCAAAAAAAATTGTGTTCGAAAAATTTCCGGCTGAATGGGGCGAACCCACATATAAAATTGTGCGGTTTTTAGTATTTGCATTTGCCGCAATTGTCATCTTTCCGTACCTGCCCGGTTCTCAATCACCTGTATTTCAGGGAATATCGGTTTTATTGGGTATTTTATTTTCTTTAGGCTCTTCATCAGCTATTTCCAATATTGTAGCAGGTGTTGTATTAACTTATATGCGTCCTTTTAAAATTGGTGACAGAGTGAAAATTGCCGAGACTATTGGCGATGTTATTGAAAAAACTTTACTTGTAACACGGGTTAGAACAATAAAAAATGTAGATATTACCGTTCCAAATTCAATGATATTAGGAAGTCATATTATTAATTTTAGCTCCTCTGTACATAATAACGGGCTTATTTTGCATACAACGGTTACAATTGGCTACGATGTGCCATGGACAAAAGTACATGAACTGTTAATTGCTGCAGCCGTAAGCACAACAAATATAATTACCGATCCAAAACCTTTTGTTTTGCAAACCGGTTTGGATGATTTTTACGTAAGTTACGAAATTAATGCTTATACTTTATTGCCAAATATTATGGCACTAACTTATTCCGAACTGCACAGCAATATACAAAATAAATTTAACGAAGCAGGTGTTGAAATTATGTCACCCCATTATTCAGCTGTGCGAGACGGTAACCAAACTACTATACCTGAAGATTATTTGCCAAAATCTTATACTGCACCGTCTTTTAGAATTACAGATTTATGGGGTGGCAAAAAATAAAGCAGCAAAATTACGCTAAATATCAATAAATAAACTATTTACCTTTTTATTGCCAAAAAAAATGCTTATTTTTAAAGTTTATTTTCAATTTAATTAGGTAAAAATGGATATTAGGAATATTGCAATAATTGCACATGTCGATCATGGCAAAACAACATTAGTAGATCATATTTTAAAACAATGCGAAGTTTTTAGATCAAACCAAGTTGTACGAGATTGCTTTTTGGATTCAAACGATTTGGAACGTGAAAGAGGCATAACAATTCTTTCCAAAAACATAAGCGTTGTATATAAAGACGTAAAAATTAACATTATCGATACTCCCGGTCACTCCGATTTTGGCGGTGAAGTAGAACGAGTATTAAAAATGGCAGACGGCGTTTTACTTTTGGTTGATGCATTTGAAGGCCCTATGCCCCAAACACGGTTTGTGTTACAAAAGGCATTAGAACTTGATTTGTACCCAATTGTTGTTATTAATAAAATTGATAAACCGGATGCTCGTCCCGCAGAAGTTTTAAACGAAATTTATGATTTGTTTTTTGAACTTGAAGCAGACGACCACCAGTTAGATTTTCCAATTGTTTATGCAAGCGGAAGAAACGGATGGGCTGTAAATAATTTAAGCGAACCGGCATTAAACCTTCATCCTTTGCTTGATACTATTATTGCTAAAATTCCACCTCCAACAATTTTAGAAGGCCATTACCAAATTCAAATCACTTCGCTCGATTATAGTGATTACGTTGGTCGTATTGGAATTGGCAGAGTTTACCGTGGAACAATTGCCACCGGTATCAACTCGGCAATTATTAAACGTGACGGCTCGATTAACAAAGCTACAATTAAAAAGCTTTTTGCCTTTGAAGGTATTACTAAAAAAGAAGTTAATGAAGTTGAATGCGGTGATATTTGCGCAATTGTTGGTATTGATAAAATTGACATTGGCGATACTGTTACAGATGCTGAAAATCCTGTTCCGCTTCCAATTGTAAATATTGATGAACCAACAATGAGCATGATTTTTTGCGTAAACACATCTCCTTTATTCGGCAAAGAAGGAAAATATGTAACTTCACGCCATTTACGCGATAGATTATATAAAGAACTTGAACAAAATGTAGCCTTACGTGTTGATGAAACTAATTCCGCAGATACTTTTAACGTTTCGGGAAGAGGCATTTTACACCTTTCAATTCTTATTGAAAACATGAGACGCGAAGGTTACGAACTTGCTGTTGGACCGCCAAAAGTTATTTATAAAATTATTGACGGTAAAAAAGCTGAACCGATTGAGCTGCTTACTATTGATGTATTAGAAGAATATGCAGGTAAATTGATTGAACTTGTAAGCTCTAAAAGAGGTGAATTGATAAAAATGGAAGCTAAAGGAACTATGACTCGTTTAGAGTTCAAAATCCCTTCGCGCGGATTAATTGGCTTACGTAATAAAACTTTAACAATTTCTGCCGGTGAAGCTGTTATGCACCATCGTTTTTACCAATACGAATTTTTTAAAGGCAATATTAATTTCCGCCAAAACGGAGTTCTTATTTCAATGGCAGATGGTGTATCAACCGGATACGCAATTGATTCGCTGCAGGATAGAGGTAAATTTTTTATTGATCCGGGCGAATATGTTTATGCCGGTCAAATAATTGGCGAAAACAATAAAGACATGGACATTGAAATTAACGTACAACGCGGTAAAAAACTTTCTAATATGCGTGCAAGCGGCAGTGATAAAGCAATAAAACTTACTCCGGCTATTAAATTTTCGCTAGAAGAAGCTTTAGAGTATATTAAGGATGACGAATTGGTTGAAGTTACACCAAAATCGTATCGTGTTCGTAAATTGTATCTAGATACAAACGTACGCCGCAGATTTAATTTTGGCAAAGAAAATAACGTATAAAAATTGTTTTTAAGTAAAAAACAGTATAAATATTACAAAAAAAAAGCACATCAAAAGATGTGCTTTTTTTTGTTTAATAATATTTTGTTAACAATTGTAATTGTTACATTTTATTTGCTAAGTTATTATAATAAATGCTATTGAAAAAGTAAAAAATTGTTGGTATTTTTGTATATTAAAATTAAGAGATTTGTTTATGTTACCGGAAATAAAAAAATATGCAAGTCAGTATCATTTAGTTATAAATCCTGCTTTGGCAAATAAAATTGAAAAAATTGAAAAGGGTAACTGCGAAGCATGCGATTTTACACGAGATTTGTATAACGTACCTTTTGCTAATTTTGGCAATGGAGCAAAGATGTGCTTAGGTTGTGTTGCTTCTTTACTTTCCGAAGACCACTCACCTGCCGAAAACGATAACAATTTGGATGATTAAAGAGGATTTGGTTTAATTCTTTATCGTACTATTTAAATTAGACTGAATAATATACCATAGATTTTTAACAAACATTACTTTTTTTTTGTATTTATTTTTATTAAATCCAATTCGTAATTTGTTTGAAACGTAAGCCAATAAGAAGCATTAATATCCAACGTTTTTTCCAACAAAACAGCAAATTCTGTAGTAATTGGTCTTTTACCATGTATTATCTCATTTAACATAGTTTTGGATATACCGATTTTAACGGCAAATTTAGTTTGCTGTATATTACGAGCTTTTAATTCATCTTTTAACACTTCTCCCGGGTGGGTAGCTCTAAACGGTACGATGATATTGTCAACCATATTTGTATTTCCTTTGCCCAAAACTTTTAGAATAAAAAGGCTGCTTTATTAAAACCTTGTAGAAAAGTTCAAATTCATTGTTGAAGGTAATGCGGGATTTTGATTAATATCAAAATTCACGTTCCAGCCTAATTCCGTATTAAGGTTTCTATTATGTTTATTTACCAACCTAACGGCATTTATTATGCTTACTACTCTATTTAAAATTAAAGCCCCAACGGCAAAACGAACATTGTTATAAGCTTGTTCGCTTGAAGTCCATAAATTTCTGTATTCTTTTCTCTGTTCGTTTGTTTCCCAACCCCAATAATGCGTTTGCGTATTATATCTTTTGCTGTAATCTCTATTTAAATCCTGCTCTCTGTTATACTGCTCAACGCCCATATAAACTCCCACTCTGGCATAAAAGTCTTCGTCCTTATTGTTATTATCAACACCGCCGGTAGAGGCTGCAAACGATTTGTAATTATCTTCCTGCCACTTTCCATAAGCATTAAATCCTATCAAAGCACCCCAAAATACACCATCGGCAGCAGTTAAATATTTTCCTATTCCATAATCACCGGCGTAAAGCTCGCCCATTCCGGGTAATAATAACGAATAAGCCACAGCCAGTATTGTGCTTTTTTTTCCGCTTTCACTAAAATCTAACGATGGTTGTAGTTCAGTATCTACATTTTCAATTACAATTTGATTTTTTAAACTATTTATACTGTTTACCTGCGGAAACAAAACAACCGGAAAACAAAGAATAATTGCAAAAACAACTGCTGATTTTTTCATCTTGTACCTGTTAATTATTATCAATTAAATTTACCACTTCCGAATAACAAATGTTATCTTCAATTTTGTTTATTCGCACTTTTATTAATTTATTTATAAAATTTTTATCAAAAGGGACTGCAACACGCGCATAGTTTGATGCATATCCTTCCAAATAACCATTATGATCTTCTGCTTCAAATAAAACTTCAAATTCTCTATTTATTAATTTACTTAAAAATTGGTTATGTTTTTTTTGACTTAAAATTCTTAATCTGTAATTTCTTTCTTTTTTTACTTCAGTCGGCACCTTATTTTCCATTTCAATAGACTTTGTATTGGGCCTATCCGAATAAGTAAAAACATGCAGGTACGAAATTGGTAAATTTTTCAAAAAATTGAAAGTCAATAAAAAATCCTCTTCAGTTTCGCCGGGAAAACCTACAATAACGTCAACCCCAATTCCAACATCAGGTATTGCATTAAAAACCTTATCTATTAATTGAGCATAAAAGGGAACTGAATATCTTCTCTGCATTTTTTGAAGTATTTTAGGACTACCGTTTTGCAGCGGAATATGAAAATGTTTGCAAAGTTTATTATTTTCCTTTGTCAAATTAATAATATTATCCGTTAATAAGTTCGGTTCAATGCTGCTGATTCGTATTCTATAATTACCGTTTACTTTTATCATATCCAACAAAGCGGAATAAAAATCAGTATCTATAAATTTTCCATAGTCACCCACATTAACACCGGTTAAAACAACTTCTTTATATTTTTGGTTGATAAGTTCGGTAAACTTTTGTACCAAATCTTGTTGTTTCATACTGCGGCTTTTCCCTCTTGCCATAGGAATAGTACAATATGTACATTTATAATCGCAGCCGTCTTGAATTTTGAAAAATGCCCGTGTTCTTGTATCCGCATCCGATGAAGATGCCGTAATAAAATCGTCTAAATCCTCTGTTGGAGTAATAAACACACAAGACAACTCTTTTTTTTGAAAATTTTCTAATACCGAAAACATTTTAAATTTTTCGTTACTGCCTAAAACCGCATCAACCCCTTCAATTTTAGTAATCTGTTCCGGACGTAATTGAGCATAACAACCGGTAACGGCTATAAAACCATTAGGATTTTTCCTTAATGCACGTCTAACAATTTGCCTGCACTCTTTATCTGCGCCTTCCGTAACTGTACATGTATTAATAACATATACATCGGCAGTTTCATTAAAATCTACAATTTGATAACCATTTTTAATAAATTGCTTGCCAATTGTGCTTGTTTCGGCAAAGTTTAACTTGCACCCAAGTGTATAAAAAGCAACTGTATTTACCAACTTACTTCCTTTCATAAAAAAAAGGGCTATATTTACTTTAATATTACTAATAATATCTCATAAATACAGCCCCAAAATTATTCAAAGCTAATTATTCTTTGAAAACTTCTTATATTTATTCAGCAGTAACGCGTCCGTCTGAACTTTCTTCAACAATCGGTTTGCTGGATTCTCTTTTGTTATCACTAGAAGAATCTTCATATAAATTAAAATCGCTTGAATCGAATTTACCGGCATCTGCCTGTTTAATATCTTCAATATTCACTTTATCTAATTTATGTGCTGTAATATAAGCTGTAATTTCTTCTTCCGATTTTTCTTTAACTGCTGCTAAAGCACTTAAAACTATCTTTTTGTTTTCTTTGTCAAATTCAACAACTCTAAGTTCAATTGCAGTATCAACAGGGAAACAAATTGATAAGTTTTTAATCTTTGAAGGTGATAATTGAGTTGAAGGAATAAAACCATCAACACCTGCAGGCAATTCTGCTATTAGACCTTTTTCAATTAATCTAACAACTTTACCGGTTACAGGGTTACCAACAGCGTATTCTCTTTCAAAACTATCCCAAGGATTTTCGTTTACTTGTTTATGACCAAGTGAAATTTTTCTTTGGTCAGTATCAACACTTAAAACAACAACTTCAATTTTTTCGCTTTTCTTAACAACTTCGCCGGGGTGGCGGATTTTTTTAGTCCATGATAAATCAGAAATATGAACTAAACCATCAATACCCGGTTCCAATTCAACAAATACACCAAAATTAGTTAAATTACGTGCAGTACCCATGTGTTTTGAACCAACAGGATATTTTTTCATTAATTCCTGCCATGGATCCGGTGTTAATTGTTTCATGCCTAACGATATTTTTTTGTCATTTTTATCAAGTGATAAAATAACAGCTTCAACAACTTGACCCATAGATACAAATTGTGACGGATGGCTGATATGTTGTGTCCAGCTCATTTCTGAAATGTGAATTAAGCCTTCAATGCCTTTTTCAATTTCAATAAATGCACCGTAATCTGTAAGAGAAACAACTCTTCCGGCAACTTTATCGCCAATTTTATACTTAATGTCAATTTTTTCCCATGGATGTGGTAATAATTGTTTTAAGCTTAAACTAATACGTTTTTTCAATTTGTCAAAATCAGTTACAACAACTTTAATTTTGTCGTCTAATCTTACAACTTCACTTGGGTGGTTAATTCTGCCCCAGCTTAAGTCTGTAATATGAATTAAACCATCAACACCGCCTAAATCTATAAATACACCAAAGTCGGTAATTGCTTTAACAATTCCTTCAAGAATTTGACCTTTTTCAAGTTTATCTAATATTTCTTGTCTTTGGTCTGCAATTGTTTCTTCAATTAATATTTTGTGCGAAACAACAACGTTTTCAGTAGGTTCGTTAATTTTTACAATTCTAAAGTCCATTGTTTGACCAACAAAAGCGTCAAAATCTCTTACAGGTCTAATATCAATTTGTGAGCCGGGTAAAAACGCTTCAATTCCGCCCATAATATCAACAACCATTCCGCCTTTAATCCTTTTAAGAATTTTACCTTGGATAACGGTTTCGTCTGTAAATGAATTTTTAACTTTTTCCCACATTTTAAGGAAGTCGGCTCTTTTTTTGCTAAGTACTAAATTGCCTTCTTCATCTTCTTTGCTTTCTATTACTATCTCTACAATATTTCCAATTTTCAGCTCTTCTGTGGCAGAAAATTCGGATTTAGGAATCATACCATCTGACTTAAATCCAACTTCAAGAACTACGTTATCACCATCAATAGCAACAATTTTACCTTTAATGATTTCGCCTTCGCGAATATTTCTGAAAGATTTTGTTACTAATTCTTCAAATTCCATCTGTTCTGTAGTCGAGTATTCCTCTTCATTGAAGTATTTAGTTCTACCAAACGATCTTTCTTTTTTTACCGGTTTTTCTGCCGGTACACTTACCAAGGTCTCTTCTACAAGAGTCCCGTTTTCTAATTCGGACATTTATCCTCCAAACAAAAAAATATGTCAACATCTTTCATACCAGTCACTGAATATGGAAATGTTGGTTTTTCTTTTAGTTTAACATAATTAATTTATGTGACTGATTATTTTATAATTTCATTTACTAAGTTTGCAATAAGAGCTAAAACTTCTGTTTTTTCTTGTTCAACACTAATATTGGTTGTGTCAATTTCAATAGCATCGGCAGCTTTTCTTAAAGGACTAATACTTCTTCCGCTATCAATTGAATCGCGTTTTTTAATATTTTCTAAAACTTCTTCAAATGTTACGTTTTGGTTTTTTTCTAAAAACTCTTTAAATCTTCTTTTTGCACGGGCTTCAATTGAAGCGGTTAAAAATATTTTAATATCTGCTTCAGGAAAAACAACTGTTGTTGTATCTCTTCCTTCGGTAATTACGTTATGTTGGTTGGCAATTACGCGCTGCAAGCTTACCATCTCTTCGCGCACTTTTTCAATGCAGCTGATTTCGCTTACTTTTGCATTTACATAAGGTAATCGTATTTCTTCGGTTATTTCTATATCGTCAACCCAAACACGTGTAACACTGTTTTCAAATTTTAGTTTTAATGCTATATTTTTTGTTAATTCTATAACTTTTTCTTCGTTATCAACAATTCCCTTATTTATTGCACAATAAGTAATTGCTCTATACATAGCACCGGTATCAAGATATAAAAACTTAAGGTAATCAGCTAATTTTTTAGCTAATGTACTTTTGCCCGACGAAGCCGGACCATCTATAGCAATAATTATTTTTTTCATCATAGCCTGTAAATTTAAACAATTTTAATGTTTATTTCAATTGTTTTGCAATATTTAAATTTTTTAATTTATTTTTTTCAAAAAAAATTGATAGAATATGTTTCAAAATAGTGCAAAGCATAAATTTTAATAATTTAGTTTTAAAAACTTATTTATAATTAAATATATTTAAATACATTTTTTTTGTTTTTTTTCCGTTAATGTATTAATATTGTTATACTTTTGGAGTTAAAAGAATGTCGGGTCAAATAATAATATATTTACCACTATAATATTAAGGTTATAAATAGATATTGACATTTTTTGTTTATTTAAGGAAAAATTAATGACACAAAAATTAATTAATTTTATTATAAAACATAATAATTTTCTTTTATGGGCTATTTCAATTATTGGTATTTTGTTACGTGTAATATTTATAATAGTTTGGCAGCGAAGAGCAATAGTGGATTCCTTCAGCTATATAGCTCAAGCCGAAGCAATTATTAATGGAAGCCCCGTTCATGGTTTTCCAAATGGCTACCCTTTGTTAATTGCATTAATTATATTAATTGTCGGTAAAAACTCTCTTTTTGCTTATTTAATAACTATTAATTTTTTTGCAGCCGTTTTAACAGGATTTTTATTCTACAAAATAGCTCTAAAAATTGGGAAAAGCATTTATATAAATTACTTTACCGAAAAAGAAGTTAATATTACATCACAAAATTTTAGCCGCTTTTTTGCATTGTTAACGCTTTTTTTATTTGCCATTTACCCCACGCAAATATTATTTACAAATATGATTTTAACTGAAAGCATAACAACATTTTTTATTGTGTTTACAGTTTATTTATTATTAACCAAACAGTTTTTTACCGCCGGAATTTCACTGGCCATTACAACAATTATACGTACAACCTTTTTACCGACTTTATTATTTTTTTTGGTGTTTTTATTTTATTTTGAGAGAAATAAAGTTAAAGATTTTGTTATAGGTGCTGCTTTTATTCTTTTAAGTGCCGGAGTTTTGGATGCGGTAGGACTCACTCAATTTCCATCAAATCAAAAATACAATTTACTTGTTGCTGTAAGCGGTGCCAGTTTTGAAATAAATTTTGATGTTAGCAAATACACAAGTTACGAACGGAATAACCCTTTAAAAACATATTTAAGTTTTGCTTTTAAAAATCCAGTAAAATTTACATTTCAAAGGATAAGTTCCTTTTATGAGCTGTGGGGACCATATCCGTTTGATTCTAAAAATAAACTGGTTAAAATTATTTTCGGATTACGATTCTGGTTCTTTTTATCGTGGATTTTTACACTTTTTTTTGTTTTTAAGAATGATACGCAAAATGACGATAAGATGCTTAGAATGTATCTAATCATTGTATCGGCTTTTATTGTAAATCTAACATTTATTCATACTCTTTTCTTTTCAAATTTTCGGTTTGTTGTTCCGGTGGAACCGCTTTTAATTCCTGTTTTTTTGCTTATTATTGTTATTTATATAAAAAAAAGAACAAAGTTAATTTTATAATGTTTTTCTGTTTTTTGTAATTGAAGTAATCGCAGGAGAATATAAAAAATCATAATAACGCTACTTGTATCAAAAACAAACACTTTATACCAAAGAAACATCAAGTTAGGCAGTATGTTTTAGCTTATATTAAGCCGGATAGTTGATCGGACTTTATTATAATTTGGGATTTTATGCAAGCTAAAATCCACCGGAGTTAGTTTGATTTCGATTGGTGTTTATGGTTACACATTGCACTTGGCCGAAATGTTTCCTGTTGAAAAATATTTATAACTAATTGTATAGCAATATTTTATATGGTATTAGATAATCCTGAAAGGATGACATGATTGCTGCAAAAAGCAGAAATATTACCGTAAACCCCTGAAAGAGTGACGTTGTTTTTATTAACAAAATAACCCTTTTTTTATTTTTGCCCATATTTTATTAAGGTTTGTTTAACTTTGGAAGCAAATAAATATTTGGATTAAAACCGCAACGCAATATTGCAAAATAATTGTTTTTCTAACTGTCTTTTTATTTGTACAGGCATCTACTTTGCAGTTGTGGGGATGTGTGCGGGTTTATAGGGTTACAAACAGACCTTTTTTCCAAAGTGTTTGAAATTAATTAATGTAAACATTTATTTTTAATAACATAAACCGGCATACATTCAAAAAGCCCATCCATTAAAGTCATAAAAATCACACAAATCATAGTTCAGACAATTAAAAAAATTTTGGTGCAGACATTAAAAATCGGTTGTATCTGCGTAAACCTGTCCAATCTGTGATATCTGTATTCTTTTTATTCTTTAAAAACTGATAACGCTTATTAAACTGACAACCCTTAATTTTAATTTACCGCTAATTTCCCATTAACTCGCCAAAGAACTTTAAATTTGCGCTTTCTGAGCTGTCAAAAATGATTTTGAGAACAGCAGTAATAGGAACGGATAATATCATTCCAACTATACCCCAAATATACCCCCACAACAATAAAGAAAATAAAATAACAATTGGATTAATGCCCAGCCTATTGCCAAATATCTTTGGTTCAACAATATTACCAATAAGATTTTGGAATACTATTAAAATAGCTGCTAAAAGAGCAGCATATCCAACTGAACCAAACTGAAGAAGACACATAACAGCCGGAAGCAATACACCAATAATGGAACCAATATTAGGAATGAAGTTAAAAACAAAAGTTAATACCGCCCATACAAAAATAAAATCAACACCAAATAAAGCCAAAACTATGCTTACAACTCCTGCCATAGAAAGATTAATTGCGGCTTTGGTGATAATATATTTTTGTACCTGTTCGGTTATGTTTCTAAAAGTATTTTCTAATAAAAGCTCTCTTTCCTGTCTAAGTTCTTTAAGTCTCTCTTCGGTATCTTCATCCGAACGCCCTTCAATTTTATGTTGTTTTGTTATTTTTTTTAACTCACGAGCTGCGTTTCTTTCAACAAATCGTTTTTTTATAACGTTAAATGCTCTATCATGTCCGCCATTAATAAATATAAAAAAGAATAATACAAAAAATATTGCCGAAAAAATGTCAATTGTAGATGAAAAAATTCCGCTTGCTAATCCGCCAAAGTCAAATTTTGCTAAATAATTAGTCAATTGAAAGGATGCAAGTTTTGCTTCCGAAATTCCAAGTTCGGTTGCAAAATCAATAATTGTAATATTTAATTTTTCAATATAATAAGGCATCTCTTCGCTAAATCTGCTAAACGAAGTAAAAATAAATTGCCCAATTAAAGAAATTCCGCCAATTAACAATAATATATTTATTATTATATTGCTCCATAAAGGAAATTTTTTTGCTGTAAGAAAATTATTTAATGGTGAAAAACAAAAAAACAGGAAATACGCAATAACCAAAGGAATAAAAATATGCTGCAGCTCTTTTAATACGGCAAAAACAAATACTATTCCTATTATACTAATAAATAGTTTAATTACCGAATCACCTAAAACCTTTTTCATAGTAAAACCACGCCTGCTTATCAAAAAAAAAAATAAATTTATACTGTAAACTATTAAAATATTATTTAAATTTATATATTA
>JAZDHY010000035.1:0-9185 GCA_043805435.1 bacterium | reverse complement strand
TGGGGAATAGTTGTAATAAAAGGGAACTCATCCCCCAACCCCTTCTCTTAAAAAATAGAAGGGGAGTAATTGTAAAAATATATATAACAATAACTTACCGGTTTATGTTTCCCCTCTCTTTTAAGAGAGGGGATTAAGGGGCCACGCCCGGCGTAAGACGTGGTGAGTTCGGTTTTTTTAATTTTCACACAGTCTGTGAAGCTCGAGCTACAATTAGGCAGTATTTGAATTTATACGAATATCTGCAAAAAACTTGTTAACCTTTTTTGTAGCGCATGATTTTTCTTACCGGCATTTTAATCTTCAAGTGCTTGTTTAATGTCTTCAATCAAATCATCAACATCTTCAATGCCAACGCTAATTCTTACTAAACTATCCGTTATACCAAGTTCCAATTTTGTTTCTTTAGGCATACTACCGTGCGACATTGTAGCCGGATGATTAACTAAACTTTCAACACCGCCCAAACTTTCTGCCAAAACAAATATTTTTAATTTTCTAAAAAAGTTTTTAGTAATTTCAATATCGTCGGTATCAAAAGAAATCATTCCGCCAAATCCTGTCATTTGTTTTAATGCAAGTTCGTATTGAGGATGTGATTTTAATCCGGGGTAATAAACACTCTTTACTTTTGGATTAGTTAATAAATATTCAGCAATTTTAATAGCATTTTCGTTATGTTGTTTCATTCTTACAGCAAGTGTCTTTGTTGAGCGCAACGTTAAAAAACAATCAAAAGGGCTTGGCACTGCACCAATACACTTTTGAACAAATCTTATTTTATCATTTAATTCAGGATTGTTGGTTACAACAATACCACCTATAATATCACTATGACCATTTAAATATTTTGTTGTACTGTGTAAAACAATATCGGCACCCAGCAGTAAAGGTTTTTGGAAATAAGGACTCATAAACGTATTATCAACAATTGAAATAAGATTATGTTTTTTGCATATTTTACAAATTGCCTCAATATCACACAACGTAAGCATTGGGTTTGTAGGCGATTCCAATAAAACAAATTTTGTATTTTCTTGTATATATTCAATAATATTTTCCGGAATCAAAGTATCCACCCAAGAAAAAGATACACCAAAGTTTTTCATAAATACTTCAAATAATCTAAATGTGCCGCCATAAATATTTTTAGTAGCAATTACGTGATCACCGCTTTTTAATAAGCCCATTAATGATTGAATTGCAGCAACGCCGGAGGCAAAAGCTATTCCATACTTCCCGCCTTCTAAAATTGCAATATTTTCTTCCAAAGCTTCGCGTGTTAAATTGTTTGTTCGTCCGTAATGATAACCTTTGTTTACACCAAGTTCTTCGTGTGCATAAGTTGAAGTCATATAAATAGGAGTAATTACTGCCCCTGTTACCAAATCAGAAACCTGACCACCATGAATTGCATCTGTTGAAAATCCCATATCCGTAACCTAATAATATTAATAAAAAAGTTTATTAAGTGTATTTAAATAAATTTCCGTTAATTATCAACAATATTAAAAATTATTCTTGTATGTTTTAAAAATTTTTACGAATATGACAAATCAAAAAAAATAACTATTTAAAAATTATGAAATTAACACTTATTATCTTATTTATTATGATGTCTATTAATATTCAGGCACAAACTAACCAACAAACAAATAAAGAGATGCAAAAAACCGGCAGCAATAATGAAAGTTTTGTGCCAGAGTGGGCAAAAAAAGTTGTGTGGTATCAAATTTTTCCCGACCGTTTTAGAAACGGTGATAAAAATAACGAACCAACACTGGAATCAATTAGAGGATCTTACCCTCATGATTATGTTTCACCATGGCAAGTACATCCTTGGAATAGCGACTGGTACAAATTGCAGCCTTATGAGGCTACTACGGGCAAGGATATTTGGTCTAATATACAAAGAAGGCGTTACGGCGGTGATTTACAAGGTATTATTGATAAATTAGATTATTTACAAGAACTTGGAATAACAGCAATTTACCTCAATCCAATTTTCCAATCCCCTTCACTTCATAAATATGACGGTGCCACTTATCATCATGTTGATCCGTATTTTGGACCAAACCCGCAAAAGGATTTGGAATTAATTAAAACGGAAACACCGCACGACCCTAAAACTTGGGAATGGACGGAAGCCGATAAATTATTTTTAAAATTGGTAGAAGAAGTACACAAACGGAACATGAAAATAATTATTGACGGTGTATTTAACCATCTAGGAATAAATTCGTGGCCGTTTAAGGATGTGGTAAAAAATCAGGAAAAATCGTTATATAAAGATTGGTTTAAAATTGTATCGTTTGAAGACACAATAAAAGGAACAAAATTTGAGTATAAAGGCTGGTGGGGTGTTAAAGAATTACCCGAATTAAACCAAGATGAAAACGGTATAACTGCGGGGCCAAAAAAATATATTTTTGATATTACAAACAGATGGATGAACCCTAATAATAACCTTAACCAAGGAATTGACGGCTGGCGTTTGGATGTTGCTTTTATGGTAAGACATAATTTTTGGAAAGACTGGCGCAAACATGTAAAATCAATTAATCCAAATTCGTATTTAACGGCAGAAATAATTGACAGCGTAAAAGTAAACGTCCCCTATCTTGAAGGAGATGAATTTGATGCGGTTATGAATTACAATTTTGCGTTTTCGTGTACGGAGTTTTTTATTAATAAAAACAGCAGAATTGCAGTATCCAAATTTGATAAACAGCTTGAAGTTTTACGCAATGCATATCCGAGCTGTGTATCTTACGTTCAGCAAAATTTATTTGACAGTCATGATACAAACAGATTATTATCTCACATTGTAAACGATAATATTGAAAAATTCCGAAATTGGGGCAAATATTTCGAGATGTCCAAAGGAAGCAATCCCAATTATGACACCCGCAAACCGGACGGAGAAGAATATCATTTACAAAAATTAATGGCCATTTTTCAGATGACATACCTTGGTGCCCCAATGATTTATTATGGCGATGAAGTTGGCATGTGGGGTGCAAACGACCCATGCTGCCGCAAACCTATGCTTTGGGATGATATACATTATGAAGATGAAATTACAATGCCCGACCAAAGCTTAAAACCACAGGCAGACAAAGTAGAAATTAATAGTGATGTTTTTAATCATTACAAAAAATTAATTAAAATACGTAATAATAATATAGCTTTACAGCTTGGCACTTTTAAAACAGTTTTAGTTGATAATAAAAATAGTATTTATGCTTTTTTACGTGAATACGAAAACAATAAAGTACTTGTTGTAATTAATAATTATTTTACGGAAAATAATGCCTCTATTAATATAGATAGCTTTAATACATGTTATGATGTATTAAATGATGAAGAATTAAAAATTAAAGACGGCAAATTAGATATTAAAATCCCCTGCAAATGGGGTAGAATAATAATACTAAACAAATAAAAGGTGCATTTATGAAAAACATGATAAATTGGTTCGAAATTCCTGCTGTTGATTTTGAAAGAGCTAAAAAGTTTTATGAAACAATTTTAGACTGCAAAATGGATTTATTTCCAATGGGAGAAGATTTAATGGCATGCCTGCCAATGGAAGGCAATGGAATTAGCGGTGCAATTGTTAAAGGAAAAGATTTTACCCCTTCTTTAACCGGTGTTATAATTTATTTAAATGGCAATGACGATTTGGACATAATATTAAATCGTGTTGAACCGGCCGGCGGAAAAGTTGCAATACCAAAATCGTTAATTAATGCCGAAATTGGTTATTTTGCCCGGTTTATTGATACCGAAGGCAACATGATGGCTTTGCACTCACAACATTAATCTTTATTAATAGAGCCTGCTTAACAGCGGGCATTGTTAAATAAAAAATTATAAGATTGATAGGCGCATTATTCTCCAATATTAACAATATTTAAGGTTTTAGGTATTTATCTAATATCGTAAAAGCATTACCAACATCTGGTGGTTTTTTTATATAATCATCTGCGCCCAAATTTAAACCAACCTGAACATCTTCAGGCTCAGCTTTTACACTAAATAATATAAACGGAATATATTTTGTTAATGGATTCGCTTTAATAGTTTTCAAAATTACATAACCATCAATCCCCGGCATCATAACATCACAAATGATAATGTCCGGCTTATCTTCAATAATTTTATTAATACCAGCACTTCTTTCATAAACTTTTATTATTTCATAATTTTTATAACGGTTCTCTAATATTTCACAAAACTCATCAAGTATTATTTTATCATCATCAATTATCAATATTTTCATTTTATGCCTCTTTGCTAAATGGGAATTCTATGGTTACTGTTGTACCTTTATTTTCAACACTCTCTATGTTTATGTCCCCACCAAGTAATTTTAAATAATTTTTTACAATAGATAAACCAAGACCTGTACCAGGAAAACCTATTGCGTTTAATGCCCTAAAAAATGGCCTAAATATTTTATCCATATCTTCATTTGGAATCCCAATTCCTTCATCAATTATTGAATAAATTAATTTATTATTTCCCTGTTTAACATTGAGATATACTTGTGAATCAGAACTTGAATACTTAAAAGAATTGGAAAGAATGATTTCAAGAATTTCTCTTAATATTCTTTTTTCTAATATAAATAATTGATCGTTTTGTATTTCAGATTGATATGTTAGCCTTTTATTATATTTTTGATTATCAGGATTTTCTAAAAATTCATTCATGATTTCAATATGATATTTGTTAAGATTAATTAATTCCAGTTTGGCATTAATCAAACCGTTTTCTAATTTATTTATTTTTAGAATCTGATTAGTTAAAGCCGATAAATTGTTAACATTATCAATAATGGTATCCAATTTCAGCGAAATTTGCTCTTTAGTAAAAAAATCATAATTAATTTTAGCATTTTCAGCTACTAATTTAATTCTAGTTAAATATGTTTGGAAATTGTGCGAAATTGTTAAAATCATACTTTCTTTAACATTAGTATATTGTCTTTCTGATTCTGTAACAATATAATCGTGTAGTGTAGCAGCTAATCGTTCACCCATTTTTAATACAAATTCTTTTTTCTCCTCATTATAAAAATCCTTTTTCTCACTATACAAACCTAAGCTGCCAATGCAGTTATTAAAATAAAATAGAGGGATAAACATAAATGATTTATATTTGTTTAAAACATTTCTTGTTATTTCCGGCAATTCCTTTTTAAATAACCATTCTCTTAAATCAGAATCAACATCATTACAAATTTCCGGTTGTCCAAAAAGAATTACGCGTACACTCGGAACTAAATTATTTAAAAGAGAATATTCCTTTAGTGCAACATTACCATAATCCCCCAAAAATATTGGAAATAATTTTATTGTTTCATCTTCTTTTAAGCGAATATGTGTAGCAGAACTATTTGTTAATTCCAAAACATTAGTTAAAATAATTTTTATGGCATCGTTTGGATTTTGAGACTGAACTAGTTTTGCATCTATTTTGTTAATTCGATCAACGGTTGCTTCGCCAAAAATATTACTCTCTTGTAAAAGAACGTCAATAATTTCATCAGCATATGGTTTTAATATTTGCACAATATCTTCATCAAAATATCTTTCATTTTCTTCTAAACAATTAATAGATAATAATCCTAATAATCTATTTCCCTTCATAATGGGCCATAAAATGAACTTTTTCATCACTTCGTTAGTTAGAATATCAGAATGATTCTGTTCCTCAAAATATTTCCCTTCACCGTTTTCCTGACAATAATTTATTGCATCCGGTATAGATAAATAATATTTTATCTCTAATTTTATTTCGTGATTGTTGGCATATCCGCATGTTGATATTAAATCAATAAAATTGCCCGTTTCATCAGCTTTAAATATCCTAACTCTATCAATGCCAAATCGTCTTTCTGAAATTGCATATGCAATAATATCTAATCGATCTTTTAATTTCATCCCTTTTAACGTATAAGTATATGTAATATCTTGTGCTGATTCAAGAACTGCAATCGGTTTATTTTTATCCTCTCCGTAAATTGGCAAAGTCCATGTTTTAAGATATCTTAATTCGTCATCAAAACTAACAAACGGATGAAGTACTATTTTTTCTTTTGGTTTTCCATCTAAGAAGGTTTGTTGAACAATACAACCTCTGCAAGGAGGAAGCTCATTAAAACCGCAAAAAACTTTACTGCAAACTTGAAGTGGAAAACCATTTAATTTTTGATATTTTAAAGCTGCAGGATTCATATACCATACTTTAAATTCTCTATCATATAAGACAACCGATATATCAAGCTGTGTTAACAATGAAGGAACATTTCTTTCGGAATTATAAAACTCTTGAACTTTGTTTCTTAATTCCGATAATTCGGCAATTTCTTTAACAAAATCCTGAATTTTGTTTACATCATCAGTAATATCATGTTGATATAAATACCTAAAAGCACCAACCTCATAAGCTTTAAGCTTATAATATTTTAATATTTCTAAGTCGTCGGTTGGAAGGTTAGTAAAAATAATTGGAAAAATTTCAGAACTCATTTCTACTATTTTTTTTGTTGTTTCAATTCCATCTAATTTATCCTCAGCTAAAATATGATCAATGATAATAATAGAATATTTTTGAGGATTATCTTCAACCAATTTGATAGCTTCTTCACCACTGCTTACACCGGTAACATTATTATAACCTGAATTCTGAAGACCTAAAATTAATCCCTTCCTTTTGGTTTCACTATCGTCGATAATTAAAATTCCTACACTACTCATCATTATTTTCCTGTGTTCTTTACAAAAGGGAATATTATTTCAAAAGTACATCCTACAAATAAAAGACTATTAGCACATTTAATATAACCACCATATTTTTCAACTATATCTTTACAAATATTTAAACCCAATCCACTGCCATCATCGCGTGTGCTATACCCCATTTCAAATATTTTATTTAAGTATATTGCATGAATTCCTGGACCTGTATCATGAATTAATATTTTAAGATACTCTACACCATTACTAATGTAAGAATCCAGTTCAATTAAAATAGTACCACTTTTACGTGCAAATTTAAACATATTAATTTGTTGAATAGCATTTTGTACAATGTTAAAAATCACTTGTTCAAAAGCTGTTCTGTTAATTCTTAAATATTTTTCTTCATCACCAAATTTTTGAGTTAGCTGAATTGTTATATCTTGAATTTCTAAGTCTTTTCTAATATTATTTACAAGTTGTTTAATACACACTATTACATTAAAAACTTCAGGATAACTTTGTTGTCCACGAGTTATATTCCGAAAGTTATTTACAATTTCTTTTGCTTTTTTTAAAGAATTATCTAATTCATTAAGCTCTTTAATTTGGTCATCAATAACTTTTATATTATTATTATAATTTGAAAGAGAATTGATTATTTGTGATATTTTGAATTCTTGAGGAAGAAAATTCATTAATTCGTGACCCATTTTACCATATGTTTTTCCGGCAATAATAAACGGATTATCCTTTTTTATAAAACTTTCAAGTTTTATACTTTCAAGATGCTTTTCAAGAATCATTGCAGCTAACTCGAATATTTTGTATGAATTTTTATCAAATTGGTATTTTTTATTCCCCAAAGCAAAAAAAGCGTACATATATTCAGCCGATACGTTTAATGGTAGCCCAATGCAGGACTCATACATAACAGCATTTAATAACCATCTGTGTTTTGCAAGCTTATATTTATTAGTGGATATTTCATTTTCAAATATGTCTTCTCTATCAACAGCAACATCTTTAACAGGACTATATCTTAATTTATTTTTAAATCGTATAATATTTTGACAATCACCATATTTTCCAATAATATTAATTTCATAACTAATCGGATGCATTTGAAACAATAAAATTATATCTGCATTTATTTCTTTAGTAATTTTTTTAAATAAATTATCAAAAGCAGAAGAGTTTGTTTGTAAATTTTGTGGAATTAATTTTTGTTTTTTTGAACTCTCTTTTTTTTCGAAACCAAAAAATAATTTTAATTCTTTTGGAGAATTTTTACTAGCATTATGTAAACTTTTTCTAAACTCTAAAGGACCAAAAGGCTTGAATACAAATTCAGATATAGTAATATCACCATATCTATTAATTTGAGAAAGTATTGTTTTATCGTCAGATGTAAATACAATTCTTTTACAATTTGGCTGGTGTTCCTCAATTAAATTAACTATATCTAATCCACAATATTGTTCCTGTTCAAGATTTACATCAATTAATGCAAGGTCAAAATTATATTCATTAAGCAGTATAACTATTTGATCAATCTGATCATTTATAACTGCTATTTCAGTAGAGATACCAAGTGTATTTAAATAATTTTTAAGATCATAAGCAAAATTTTTATTATCCTCAAAAATAACAACAGAAGTAATATTATCGTAATTAAATGTTGCTTCATTTTCAGTGAAAAATAATGTATCAATAAAATTAATAAAGTTCCTGCCACTAAAAAGAGAAAGAAAATTGCTAATATTAACGTTATTTTTAATATAATTTAATATATCTAATTCAATAATTCTATTATCTATGTTAACATTTCTTTTATAAAAATATCCTGCAACAGTATCACCGTTGTTAATAAATTTGAGATTCTCCCATGAATGAGGAAATTTGATATTTTTATAAAAATAGCTTAAATTAATTACTCCTTCAATTCCTTCATCAATATATCCAAAGGCATAATTATTTGTAACAGAGTTGATTTTTAATTGTTTTATTTCACCATCTTCCCAAGAATCGATATTCGACCATGCATCATTTATACGTCTTAAAACACTAACGAGCTTTTTATTTCCCCCAATCTCTTTACCATAAACAATAACATTCACAATATCATTTTCCTCACATAAACCTTGTAAATCAAAGTCTTTTGATGGTTCATACTTTGAAGAAAACTCAATGGCAGGAATCCAAGCTTCTTCATCATTTGGTAAAATGACAATAGCCCCAGATGACTTAATTTTGCTAATTTTTGCACTAACAAGTTCATTCATAAAAACATCATATTTATTACTTAAAATTTAATTATGGGTAATTAATTATAAATACAGCATTTATATTATTAAAGCAATATTCAAGTATTAAAATATATATCTTCAAAAATTTGAATCATTTTTTAATTAGAGATAAATATATTTATTACAA
>JAZDHY010000034.1:0-17713 GCA_043805435.1 bacterium | reverse complement strand
TGGGGAATAGTTGTAATAAAAGGGAACTCATCCCCCAACCCCTTCTCTTAAAAAATAGAAGGGGAGTAATTGTAAAAATATATATAACAATAACTTACCGGTTTATGTTTCCCCTCTCTTTTAAGAGAGGGGATTAAGGGGTGAGTTCGGTTTTTTTAATTTTCACACAGTCTGTTCAACTCGCCAGCTTTTTTAAATAGAACACAGATAATACAAAAAGTAATTTAATTTCTAAATATTTATTAAACCATTTCATTACAAAATCTTACTACCTCATTATTCCCAAACCAATGCAATAACGCCTAATTGTAGCGCGAGTTTCAACTCGCCAGCTTTTTTAAATAGAACACTGATAATACAAAAAGTAATTTTAATTCTAACTATTTAATTAAACCATTTCATTACAACATCTTACTAACTCTTTATTACCAAACTAATGCAATAATGCCTAATTGTAGCGCGAGTTTCAACTCGCCAGCTTTTTTAAATAGAACACAGATAATACAAAAAGTAATTTAAATTCTAAATACTTAATTAAACCATTTCATTACAACATCTTACTAACTCTTTATTACCAAACTAATGCAATAACGCCTAATTATAGTGTGTGTTTCAACTCGCAAACTTTGAAAAAAACAGAAAATGATTGAACACAGATAACACTGTTTGAACTGATTAACGTGGATAAAACATCGGGGATATCTGAATTTTTTGATTTTCGTAAAAAAAATATAAAAAGAGTCTGAAATACTAAATAAGAATTGAACTTCAATAAATAGTTTGTTGTTGACCTTGTGAGAGTATTTTATTGTTATCAGCAATAAATAAATTGAAATGTTTATGGCTTTTATATTACAGATTCTAAAATAACTTTATCAAAAAAATAAAGACGTTAATTGATAAAAAGTTTTTATACGATAAAAGTTAATGAATAATAGAATAAAAAAGTCTGAAAACAATAAAAACTTTTAACTTTTATTGACATTAAATATAAGTTATGGTATTTTTCGTAAAATTTTTATGGTGAATATGTTAATTGAATTTAGTAAAATATTTGCTTTTATTCTACTTTCTGCAGTTTTTGTAGTTTTTGTTGTATTTTTTGCCAAATTAGTACGCCCACATAAACCAACAACCGAAAAACTTAAGACTTACGAATGCGGAGAAAACCCGGAAGGAAGCGGCTGGATAAGATTTAATATTCGATTTTATGTAGTTGCCTTAATATTTTTAATATTTGATGTTGAAGTAGTATTATTATTTCCATGGGCTATAGCATACAGAGAGTATGGAGTAGCGGGATTTTTAGTAGGAATTACCTTTTTACTTATATTAGGCCTTGGTGTTGTGTATGAATGGAAAAAAGGCGACCTTGAATGGGAACGTCCTACACCAAAACCCCCTTATTTAAAAGACCTTAAGAACTTTACAAAAAAAAGTATTTAATTATAATAAAATTGCAGTAATATATGGGATTATTAGACCAGGAATTTTTATCCGACAACATAATTGTTACCAGAACGGAAGACCTATTAAATTGGGCCCGCCTTTCTTCATTATGGCAGCTTGGATTCGGTTTGGCTTGTTGTGCTATCGAAATGATGGCAACAAGCGCATCACATTACGATTTTGATAGATTTGGTGTAATTCCACGCGCTTCTCCCCGTCAGGCAGATATTATAATTATTTCGGGTACTGTAACCCTTAAAATGGCTCTGCGTATTAAACGTTTGTATGAACAAATGCCAGAACCAAAATATATAATTTCAATGGGCAGCTGTTCAAACAGCGGCGGACCTTATTGGGAGCATGGTTATCATGTATTAAAAGGTGTAGATAGAGTTATTCCTGTTGATGTTTATGTACCTGGGTGTCCTCCTCGTCCTGAAGCATTACTTGAAGGATTACTTAAATTACAGGAAAAAATTAGAACCGAAACTTTAAGGAAACCTGCTTAATGAAAAGTACTGAAGAAATATTTAATATATTAAAAGAAAAATTCCCAAATTACAATTTTGTTATTAATACAGAATCTGTTATGGATAATTACATTTTTGTAGATTTAGAAAATATTTTTGAGGTTTCATTATTTTTACGCGATAACGAAGAGTTGTTATTTGATTCTTTAATGGTTCTTTCAGGCGTGGATGATGCTAACGGCGAAAAAATTAAAGAAGAAGATGGCAGTGAAACTATAAAAGGCGGAACATTAAGTACATATTACCATCTTTATTCAATTCAATTAAAACACAAAGTTACTATTCGTGTTACATGTTTGCGCCAAAATCCTGAAATATATTCCGTTTCTTCAATTTGGAGAACAGCAGATTGGCACGAAAGAGAAGCATTTGACATGTATGGAATAAAGTATCTTAATCATCCTGATTTACGCAGAATATTAATGCCGTATGATTGGGAAGACGGTTCTTATCCTTTACGAAAAGATTATAAAAGTCCGGAATTTTATCAAGGCATGAAAATACCTTATTAAACAAAAATAAATTATGGCATTAAAAACAGAACATATGGTATTAAACATGGGGCCTCAGCACCCTTCAACCCACGGAGTTTTACGCCTGGAAGTTGAATTGGATGGGGAACTTATTGTTAATGTTACACCACACATTGGATATTTGCACAGATGTTTTGAAAAACATTGTGAAGCTATGTCATATCCTCAAATTGTACCTTATACAGATAGGTTGGATTATTTAGCTTCAATGAATAATAATTTGGGTTATGCTGTTGCGGTTGAAAGACTTGCAAAAATCGAAGTTCCGGAAAGGGTAGAATATATACGGGTAATAATGAGTGAATTGCAGCGAATTGCAAGCCATCTTGTTGCACTTGGTACTTATGGTATTGATATTGGTGCATTTACTCCGTTTTTATATTTATTCCGTGATAGGGAGCATATATTAAGTTTATTCGAAATGACATGCGGTGCTCGTCTGCTTTATAACTATATTTGGGTTGGCGGACTATCGCACGATCTTCATCCCGATTTTGTCCGTTTGACCAGAGAGTTTATTAAATCGTTTAAGCCTACAATTGTGGAATTAGATGATCTTCTTTCGTACAACAAAATATTTGTTGAAAGAACCGCCAATGTTGGTGTTTTACCTTTAGAAACTGCAATTAATTTTGGAGCCACCGGCCCTATTTTACGTGGTTCCGGATTAAAGTTCGATTTACGAAAAGATGATACTTATTCTATTTATAACAGGTTCGATTTTGATATTCCCGTAGGTAAGGGATTAGTTGGAACAGTAGGCGACTGCTGGGATAGATATTATGTACGAGTACGTGAAATGGAAGAAAGTTTAAAAATTATTGAACAAGCATTAGATGGTTTACCTGAAGGTGACGTAAAAGCTGCCGTGCCAAAAAAAGTTAAAGTACCAAAAGGTCAAATTTACAGCAGAGTTGAAAATCCAAAAGGGGAATTGGGATTTTTTATTATAAGTGAAGGAAAAGACGCACCGTTTAGAGTAAAAGTACGCCCTCCGTCATTTGTAAATCTTTCTTTTATTGGCGATTTGTGCAAAGGGCATTTGGTTGCCGATGTTATTGCAGTCCTTGGAAGTATTGATATAGTATTAGGAGAAGTTGATAGATAATGTATGAAACATTAACAAGTCTATTTAATAATACAATTTTAGCTTATATTGTATCGGCTTTACTGCCATTATTTGTTTTTATATTACCCTTTGCGTTGTTTGCGGTATTATTGGAACGAAAAGTTTCAGCACACATGCAGGATAGACTTGGGCCTATGCGTACAGGTTATCATGGTATAATTCAAACCGTAGCAGATATTTTAAAGCTGGTACAAAAAGAAGATATTGTTGCTTCGGGCAATGATAAAAAATTATTTAATCTTGCACCTGTAATTACCTTTGCAGGAAGTTATGCTGTTTTTGCCGCAATCCCGTTTACATCAGTTTATATTGGCACAAACGCAAGTATAGGTTTATATTTTATTATTGCGGCATCCGGTTTTGCCGTAACGGGAATATTAATGGCCGGCTGGTCTTCTAATAATAAATATTCGTTAATTGGCGCAATGCGTTCGGTTGCTCAAATTATTAGTTACGAAATTCCAACTGCTTTGGTTGTTTTAACCATTGTTATGGTTGCAGGTTCGTTAAACTTAAATCAAATTACCGAAAACCAAACTCAATATTTTTGGAATTGGTATATTTTAGGCGGCCCCGGTTTAACCGTTACCAAATTTTTATTAATTCCTTTTATGATTACCGCTTTTGTTATTTTATATATTAGTACTTTGGCAGAAGTAAACAGAACCCCTTTTGACATTCCGGAAGCTGAATCGGAACTTGTAGCCGGTTATCATACCGAATATTCGGGAATGAAATTTGCCATGTTCTTTTTAGCAGAATATGCAAATATGTTTGCTGTTTCTGCAATTATTACATCAATATTTTTTGGCGGTTTTCACTCGCCATTTGGTTATTTGGGAAATTTATTAGGGGCTGAATGGCTTGTTCCTATGGAACAACTTTTTTGGTTTACAATGAAAGGTCTATTTTTTGTTTTTGTTCAAATGTGGTTACGCTGGACATTACCTCGATTAAGAGTAGATCAATTAATGACATTATGTTGGAAATATTTGATTCCTTATGCTTTTATTAACTTAATAATTGTCGGAATAATCTTATTATTTTAAAATATATGAAACAATACTTATTAAATACATATACAGCTCTAAAAACAGCAGCAATTGGAATGAAAATTACATTCCGGCACATGTTTATACCTTCTGTAACAATTCAATACCCGGATGTAAAAGTACCTTTACCGGAAAGAAGCAGAAATAGATTATTTGTAAATATGGATGATTGTATTGGGTGCGACCAATGCGCAAAAGCTTGTCCTGTTAGCTGTATTAATATAGATACCGTTAAATCTATACCTACAGAATCCTTAGGCACAACATCTAACGGTAAAAAGAAATTACTTTGGGTTACAAAATTTGAAATTGATATTGCAAAATGCTGTTATTGTTCTCTTTGTGTTTATCCATGCCCAACAGATTGTATATATATGACAGATATTTACGAGTTTACAGAATTTGAAAGGTCTGACTTAATATTTAACTTTGCCACTTTAACAAAAGAAGAAATTGAAGAAAAAAATGCTAATTTTGAAAAAATGCAGGCTGAAAAAGCTGCTAAAAAACCAATTTAGCCAATTGAAAACAATTAATAATTTAATTTGATAAATTATGAGTTTATATAACATATTTTTTTATTTATTTGCACTTATTACATTAACTTCGGGTTTATTTGTAGTATCGTCAAAAAATGTAGTTCACTCCGGTTTTTATCTTTTGTTTACATTTTTTGGAGTATCGGGGTTATATGTTTTATTAGGTGCCGATTTTATTGCAGTCACCCAAATAATGGTTTATATTGGCGGTATTTTAATTTTACTTTTATTTGGTGTAATGATTACAAATAAAATTACAAATATTGAAATTAAAAGCGGTTCTATAAACGTTTTACCCGCAATTGTTGGGGTGGGGGTTTTTTCAGGTGCTCTTGTTTCTATTTTGACACGTACCAATTGGAGTGAAACAGATAAAAGTTTTCCGGATACTACAATCAATGCACTTGGTAAACTGTTGATTACAGATTATATTCTTGTTTTTGAACTTCTTGCAATTTTATTGCTTGTTGCTTTAATTGGCGCAACATCCATTGCCAGAAGAAATAAAGAAAATACAAGCGAGGTTTAAAGTGTTTGAAGTTGGTTTAAATCATTTTTTGTTTGTTAGTGCGGTTTTATTTTCACTTGGATTGTATGCCGTTGTTACCCGTAAAAATGCAATTTTGGTTTTAATGGGGGTTGAACTTATACTAAACGCAGCCAATATAAATTTTGTGGCTTTTGCCAAATTTGGCAGTTCGGGATTAAATGGTCAGGTAATAGCTTTATTTGTTATTATTTTAGCCGCTGCAGAAGCTTCTATTGCTCTTGCAATTGTATTAAATATATATAAATTGTTTTCCAATGTTAATGTAGATGAAATTGATAATTTAAAAGAATAAATAAATATGTCTGAATCAATACTTGTAATTTTAGCTATTTGCACTTTATTTATACCGTTATTGGGTTTTACTATTGTAATTTTGCTTGGTAAAAAATTTCCTAAAATTTATATTGCGGAACTGATTTTTATTGGTTTGGCATTTATTCTTTCAGTATTAATTGCTGTGGTTAAACTTGGGGTCTATGTTGATAAAACCATAATTGCAAGTTTTAATTGGATTAATATTGGATTTATTGGGCAAGGAATTAATAAATTTATTGAATTGGGTGTTAAAATAGATAATTTAACTGTTTTAATGCTTATTGTGGTAAACTTAATAAGTCTTCTGGTTCATTTTTATTCCGTTGAATATATGCATGGAGATAAAAAATATACACGTTATTTTGCTTATCTGGGTGTTTTTACATTTTCTATGCTTGGAATAGTACTTACTCATAATTTATTGATGATGTATATCTTTTGGGAATTGGTAGGTTTATCATCGTATTTATTAATAGGTTTTTGGTTTGAAAAAAAATCCGCTTCGGATGCAGGTAAAAAAGCTTTTTTGGTAAACCGAATTGGTGATATTGGTATGTTTATAGGTATTTTAATAATTTTCTTTACCTATGGTACATTTACCTTTGATGATATATACAAACAAATGAGTATGGGATTAATTCCTTTTAATAGCGGTTTTTGGTTAACTGTTACCGGAATATTACTGTTTATGGGTGCTGTCGGCAAATCGGCACAGTTTCCGCTGCATGTTTGGCTGCCCGATGCCATGGAAGGTCCTACACCGGTAAGTGCTTTAATACATGCCGCTACAATGGTTGCAGCCGGTGTTTATTTGTTAACACGAATTTTTGTAATGTTAACTGCTGATGCAATGTTAATAATAGCTGTAATTGGTGCTATTACTTCTTTGCTTGCAGCTACAATTGCGCTTACCCAAAACGATATTAAAAAAGTATTAGCTTATTCTACTGTAAGCCAGTTAGGTTATATGGTAATGTCAATTGGTATTGGTGCTTATTCGTTCGCTTTTTTCCATTTGGTTACTCACGCTTTCTTTAAAGCTTGTTTGTTTTTGGGGTCAGGTTCTGTAATTTATGCAATGCACCACGAACAAGATATTCAAAATATGGGTGGTCTGCGTAAAAAAATGCCTTTTACTTATTATACTTTTTTAATTTCAACTTTGGCTATTTCCGGTATTCCGTTAACTTCCGGATTTTTAAGTAAAGACGGCATACTTGCAAGTACTTTGGCTTTTGGCAGTTTGACCGGCCATTGGTTAATTCCTGTTATTGGTTTTACCGTAGCTTTGTTAACATCGTTTTATATGTTCCGTTTGGTAATTTTAACTTTCCATGGAAAACCGCGTGACGAACATAAATACGAACACGCTAAAGAATCACCAAAATTAATGTTTATTCCGTTAATTGTTTTGGCAGGATTATCAATTTTTGTTTGGTACACTCCAAATCCTATTGCTGCCGATCAGGGCTGGTTTTTATCCAAATGGATTTCCACTCCAAATACTGTGGTACCGGCTGCTTCTCGATTTGATTTTATGAAACCCGATGTTGTTTCTAACATTCACGAAAAAGTTGTACACAGTTTGTCATATACTAAAGCAATGCATCATGCTCATTATCCCGCTATGATTTTATCTCTTTTAGTTGCCGGTTTGGGTATGCTTACAGCGTTTTTGCTTTATCAATGGAAAAAAATTAATGCAGATAAATTAGCAAATAGTTTAAGACCATTATATTTAGGAAGTTTAAATAAATGGTATATAGATGAATTTTATAACGGTGTTATTGTTGGCGGTTTATTGTTGTTCAGCCGATTTTTGGCTTGGTTTGACTTAGCTGTTGTTGATGGTCTTGTAAATGGTGCCGCAACCGTTACCAGAGCGGTTTCTATTGCGGGCAGATATTTTGATACTTTTGTTGTGGACGGTTTTGTAAATTTTACTGCTTTTTTTAGCGGTTTTGTAGGAATTATTTTTAGAAAGGTTCAAACAGGAAAAGTACAAACGTATATTGTATTTATTGTTTTTTCTTTAATTATTCTACTTATTTTGTTATAAATTGTTAATTAATTAAAATAGGCATAACGATATTATGGAAGGATTTCCGATTTTAACATTAATAACTTTTCTTCCCGTTTTGGGAATGATATTCATTTTATTAATACCTAAAGAGTCAAAGTCTCAAATTAAATTTACTGCTTTAGTTATGGTAGCTCTGCAGCTTGTTTTATCTTTTTTAATGCTGGGTTTCTTTAATTATAACGCGGGTGGTATTTTTGATCCGGCAAGTTTTCAGTTTGTTGAAAAAGCCAGATGGATTGATATTCCCGGTATTTCTTGGCTTGGGACTGTAAAAATAGATTATTTCCTTGGTGTTGACGGTATAAGCATGCCGATGGTATTGCTAACTGCAATTGTTTCGTTAATTGCTTTAATTTCGTCATGGAAAATAGATAAATCCGTAAAAGGTTATTTTGTAATGTTTTTATTACTTGATACCGGAATGATGGGTGTTTTTGTTTCTTTGGATTTTTTCTTGTTTTACGTATTTTGGGAATTAATGCTTTTACCTATGTACTTTTTAATTGGTATTTGGGGCGGGCCTCGAAAAGAATATGCTGCTATTAAGTTTTTTATATATACTTTATTGGGTTCTGTTTTTATCCTTTTAGTTATGATTGGTTTATACTTTAGCACAACCGAAACATTAATTGACGGTACTAAAGTATTTACTTTTAATCTGCTTGCAATGATGGATAAAACAAACTTTACGGCTGATGGAATTCTTTCACCGTTTAATCCTCATAATTTGAGGATGGTTGCTTATATTGCTTTGTTTGCCGGTTTTGCAATAAAAATTCCAATGTTTCCGTTCCACACTTGGTTGCCCGATGCACACGTTGAAGCTCCAACCCCTATAAGTGTTATTCTTGCAGGTGTTTTACTTAAAATGGGTACTTATGGAATTTTGAGAATCAGTTATCCCGTGTTCCCTGAAATTACAAGAGAATTGATGTGGTTTATCGGTTTGTTTGGTGCTATAAATATTATTTATGGTGCTTTATGTGCAATGGCTCAAAAAGATTTTAAAAAGATGATTGCATATTCTTCTGTTTCTCACATGGGTTATGTTCTGCTTGGAATGGCCTCCTTAACTTCGGTTGGTATAAGCGGTGCCGTTTTCCAAATGTTTAATCATGGTACTATTACTGCAATGCTCTTTTTAATTGTTGGAGTTATTTATGACAGAGCACATACACGTGGTATTGAAGATTTTGGAGGATTAGCAACACAGCTTCCTGTTTATACCGGATTTGTTACAGTAGCCTTTTTTGCTGCCATTGGTTTGCCGGGTATGAGTGGATTTATTTCCGAAGCATTTGTTTTTGTTGGTGCTTTTAGTGTTACTTCTATTAGAATTATTACTATAGTTTCTACACTTGGTATTGTTTTAGGTGCCGGTTATATGTTGTGGACTTTACAAAGAATATTTTTTGGAAAACTTAACGAAAAATGGGTTGATTTGAAAGACTTAGATACACGAGAATACATTATGTTAATTCCTTTAACTTTAATTATAATATTCTTAGGCGTTTATCCTTCTGCAATGCTAAATATTATGAATGCTTCTGTTAATACATTGGCTAAATTTGTTAATGAAACATCCTTTTTATTAAATTGATTATAATTGCTTAAACTGATATGGATATAAATAATCTTATAGTTTCGTTAAATTTAATTAAACCTGAACTTGTTATTTCGGTTTTGTTATTATTAGTTATTGTTTTTGACCTGTTTTATAAAGATAATACTGTAATACCATACGTTACATTAATAGGTTTGTTGGTTAGTTTAGTGTTTGTAATAACACAACTTACTGTAAAAGCACAGGCATTTACTTTTACAAATTCGCAATATGCTTTATTAGGCATTGATCCCATTGGTTCATATTTTAAGATTTTAGTTCTTCTTTCCGCCATTTTTGTGGTTTTATTCTCTCTTCTTTCAACTGAAATACTGTCTTTATCAATACGAAAAGGGGAGTTTTATTCTCTTGTTTTAGGAATGGTGTTGGGAATGTTGTTTTTAAGTTCTTCAATTGATTTTATTATGGTATATGTATCAATTGAGTTAATGTCTTTATCTTCCTATGTTTTGGCGGGTTTTATGCGTTTACGAAACAGAAGCGGTGAAGCATCATTAAAATATGTTATTTACGGCTCTGTATCATCGGGTATTATGCTTTTTGGTATTTCTATTTTATTTGGTTTAACCGGAAGTACAAACTTTTTTGCTATTAACACTTATTTGGCATCCAATAGTATAAATTTTCTTACGTTGTCATTATCGTTAATAATGATTTTTGTCGGCGTTGGATTTAAAATATCTGCCGTTCCGTTCCATTTTTGGACACCTGATGTTTATGAAGGTTCTCCTATTACAATTACTTCTTTTCTTTCTGTTGCAAGCAAATCGGCAGGTTTTATTTTATTAATTCGATTTGTTTTTACAGGGTTTGTAACCGGTGTTACACGTGATGGAATGTGGAATGTTTTGCCTGTTTTTGATTGGCAGACTTTATTAATTATTATTGCAATTGCTACAATGACACTTGGTAATTTTACGGCTTTATGGCAGGATAACTTAAAAAGAATGCTTGCTTATTCAAGTATAGCACACGCCGGTTATATGCTGCTTGGTATTGCGGTATTATCCAACCAAGGTTTAATTGCCGTTATGATTTACTTTTTTGTTTATTTGTTTATGAATCTTGGTGCGTTTTTTATTGTAATGTTATTTTCCGATAAACTGGGATCTGAAAATATTGATGATTTTAAAGGATTGGGATTTACTTCGCCATTTTTAAGTTTTGCTTTAGCTGTATTTTTAATCTCTTTAACAGGGCTGCCTCCAACAGCAGGATTTATTTCAAAGTTGTATCTATTTTTTGCTTTGGTAGATGCTAAAATGATTTATGTTGCTATTATTGCATTGTTAAATACTGTAGTTTCGTTGTATTTTTATGTTCGTGTATTAAAACATATGTATTTATCAAAACCTACTGAAAATACACCTAAGGTTATAACAAGTTTTTCAGTTAATTTATTAATTGTAATTTTATTAATACCGGTTCTTTTGTTTGGTATTTATTTTACACCGTTATTAGATTTTGCAAAAATGTGCGTTTCGTTTTTGGGAAATTGATGTTGTCATATTAAGGTAATTTGGCAGCTATTAGTATTAAACTTAGTACTGCCTAATTGTAGCACAATCATTACAGACCGTGTGAAAAGCGGGGAATAAACTCCTGCACCCATCCCTAAAGGAATGGGCTAATAAACACTTTCTTTACAGAGGCATTAAACATGATCTGTATAATGTGTAAGGCATTTAATATCATCAATTATTTTGTTAACTTACACATAATTTTTACAATAAACGGCTATTTTATATAATTTAGCTTTATAGGCTTACAATGGATTATGCAGACGATTTATTCAAAAATAAAATAATGTTTTTTGGTTTTATGAAAGAAAAGTATCCTTTTTTTTATAAATCCAATATTTTTTTCCGCGACATACAATATTCGGTGATGAGATATTTTGAAAAGAAAAATATTAAAATTAAATATGCGTTGGCCGAAAAAATTACCACAAATTTGCTTGAAAAACTTGTTAAAGATGAATCTTTAATAAAAATAGACAATAAGTCCTTTAAAGTGAACTTTTTGGTGGAAAATGAAGTTTCCTAAATAAAAGAAAGGAAACAGGATGGAAACAGATATAAATTCCGAAATAAAAATTACACAAAAAGCTGCATCACAAATTAAACAGCTTATGGAAGAAAATTCCATTAATGACAATTTTGGTTTACGAGTGGGTGTAAAAGGGGGAGGCTGTTCAGGCTTAACTTACCAACTGGGTTTTGATTCCGAAATTAAAGATACCGATACTATAATTGAACAAGAAGGCGTTAAACTAATTGTTGATGGAAAAAGTTTATTTTATTTGACCGGATGCGAATTAGATTTTAGCAGCGGTTTAAGCGGTAAAGGATTTGTGTTTAATAATCCTAACGCAAAAAAAACTTGCGGTTGCGGCGAATCGTTTGGTGTTTAATTTAAAGGTGAAACCATGGATAGAAGAAAATTTATTTTTTCAATTGGAACTTTAAGTTTGCTTGGTGTAGTTAATAAAGTACAAGGATTAACAGAAAAAATTAATAATAATAAAATTAGGAGTTATAAAATGGCTAAATTTGAACAAGCTAAATTAGCTTACGCATTTGACGCATTAGAACCATATATTGATGCTTTGACAATGGAAATTCATTACGGTAAACATCATTTTGCTTATACAAACAATTTTAACAAAGCAGTTGAAGGACCGGAATTTGAAAACTTAAGTGCTGAGGAAATTTTTGCAAATGTTAGTAAATATCCTGCTGCCGTACGTAATAATGGCGGTGGATATTATAACCATAATATGTTTTGGCAGGTAATGGGCCCAAATAAAGGCGGAGTGCCAACAGGTGAAGTTGCTTCTGCAATTGACGCTGCTTTTGGCTCATTTGAAAAATTTAAAGAATTATTCAGCAATGCTGCTGCAACACGTTTTGGCTCCGGCTGGGCATGGTTAGTAGCTGTTAACGGCAAATTGGTTATTACATCTACACCAAATCAAGATAACCCTTTAATGGATGATGCACCGGTTAAAGGAACACCAATTTTATTGCTTGATGTGTGGGAACATGCTTATTATTTAAAATACCAAAATAAACGTCCCGATTATATTGCTAATTTTTGGAATGTTGTTAATTGGGATGAAGTAAATAAATTACTTAAAGATGCAAAATAGTTAAAATAAAAATAATTTAGTTTTAAGGCTGCCCCTAAAAAAGACAGCTTTTTTTTTGTTAAATTCAGCCTATAAATTGGTTTTTGTGGTTTGTTGGAAATACATACAACCGAACACGGATTAAGCAGATGACCGCAGACGTAATAAACCAAAAATCTGTGTTAATCTGTTAAATCTGCGTTTTCTGCGTTCTATGCTTTAAAGATGTTTATACAAAATCATATTAATCACAAAAATCATCAAAATCATGTTCAGACAATATTGCATGGTGCATATTACAAAACAATGTCACCGCCTTCGGGGTTTTGGGTATGCAATTGTAACGGCATTCTATAATCATGTCATCCCGTAGGGATTAAAAGATATTTCACCTACAGCGTTGGTGCATAATTGTAACTGGTAACAGTACCAACAAACCACACCTGCGGCGCAGGTGCATATTCTTTAATAATTATTTATAATTTATAAGCTTTGCTATTGCTAAGGTTAATTATTACTATTTAGCTAATATCATTTTATTTGTTTTTATAAATTCTCCTGCATGTATTGAATAAAAATATATTCCGCTGGATAAATTATTTCCGGCAAAAATTATTTCATAACTCCCCGGTGATTTTTCATCTTTCACTAGAACAGCTATTTCTCTTCCAAGTATATCAAAAATTTTAACTGTTACTAATAATTGTTTTGGAATATCAAATTTGATTGTTGTATTTGGATTAAAAGGATTGGGATAATTTTGGTATAATTTATAATTAATTGGATAATTATCATTTTGTTCAATGTTGTCTATTATCACTATAAAACTCCAAGGTTCTGTCCAACTGCTTAAACCAACATGATTTGAGTCAATCACCCGCCAATAATAAGGAACATTAAATTCTAATTTCCCTTCGGGTATATTACATTCTGATGTTTTTAATCCGGTAGTATCAAAAATAATTGAATTAAAATCAATATCAGTTGATATCTGTAGTCTGCTCCATATAATATTTGTCGGATCTGAATTCCAAATAAGTTTTGGAGTTAAAGTACAAAGGGTGCTGTCATTTTTTGGGCTTTCTAATTGCGGGATTGAGAATGATGTTTTAGCCCTAAATATACCGTGGGAAGTTGAAGCAAAAAGATAATCACCGGCAAGAGCCATACAATATACTTCCGTATTTGTTAAACCCGAATTTTTGGATTCCCATGTAAACCCTTTATCTGTTGACCTATAAACTCCGGGTCCCGAAAATCCCGCATATAAATGATTATATTTATTTACAATAAAGGATATCTTATTCCAATGATCCATCCCTTCTAAGGCCAATGTCCATGTGGTTCCGTTATCCGATGAGACATAAACTTTTGAGGAAAAATAAGCCAAAAAATTTCCCGTAGTATCTACTCCTATTCCTCGTATGTAAGTTGGAGGAGCTGGGGGATTAGGAAATTTATAGAATAAACTCCAAGAGTTGCCCCTATCAGTTGATTTGAGTATTGTAGGATTTGCCTCCGGCCCTGGATCTTCGGTGCCTGCATAAATATTATTATATTTATCTGTTTTTAAGCATTGCGTAAAATATGAGGGATCAACACAATTTGACCATGTATTGCCGTAATCTGTAGATCTAAAAACTCCGCCATTTGGATAATCTGCTGTGCTTGAGGCAATTATTACTCCTCCGGTATCAACAACAATATCCGTAATGCGTTTATTATCTAAACCTTTAGATTGCCAATTACTCCCATTATCAAAGGAAGCATATATTCCGCCGTGTTGATTGTTAGAAGTTGCTATTCCTGCATATACATAACCCTTTTTAGAATCAGCCCCAAGACTTAAAATGTCATCAGTTGCTTGAAGAACATAATTCGAAAAATTGAAGTTATAACCATTATCTGTGGAGCGATATAACCTGTCACCGATAGAAACAAAAATATAACCATCTTTTCCAACAGTTACTGCTTGATAATTGGAGTTAAAATTGAGTCTCGGTTCCCAAAAGTTTTGTGCAGTTATTATTCCCTGAATAAAAATAAAGACTACTAAAATCTTAAATCTCATTTTTTGTCCCTTTAAGTTATTTTAAAAGAATTAATTTTTTTGTTGCTAAATAATTCCCCGATTTCATAATATAAAAATATACGTTGCTTGAAAGATTTTCGGCATTAAATTGTACCTGATAATTTCCCGCAACTTTTTCTTCATTTACTAAAATCATTATTTCTCTTCCAATTATATCATAAACCTTAATTGTAACAAGACCTGTTTGGGGAATAGAGTAATTTATGGTTGTAGTTGGATTAAATGGATTTGGATAGTTTTGATTAAGAGTAAATGATGTTGGTAATTGGCTAATTGTTTGTTCAACATCTGTTGTAATAGGTATTATTACAGCATTACTAACCTGTGATTCCAAACCACCAATATCTATGGCTTTTACAGTAACAATTTGGGTTGTGTTTTTTTTAGGTATTGCTACCGTTTTACATACTAAATTATCAACAGTTATTGAAGGATTACCATCAATAATTATTATGCATTTTTCTATATCTAAATCGTTGGGATTAGTTTGCCAAGTTATGTATGTTGTACTATCGTTATTTAAATCTTCAATTATTTGTAATGTCGGAGCTTGCGGAGGAGTATTGTCCTTTATATAAAATGGGACAGAAAGTAAATCTTTAGATAAATTGGCTGCCTCTATTGGGTTAGTTTGCCCGGGTTGTCCGTTTGACCATGCAGTAAAAACATATTTGTAAGGGATATTTCTGCCGTTATAATTAAAGCCGGATACGCTTGTATTAAATGTATAATTGTTTGATATATAAACAATTGATGCACCTTTATTAATGTTTTTTCCTTGACTTGTACTAAAGTCTATCAAGCCAATATGTCCTGTTTCGGGATCCGCAAAATCGGTTTTTGTATTTTCAACTTTTATATATTTATTTTGAGCGTAATCCCAAACCCAAATATCTAAACCTAACCAAACATTGTATAATCTTTGATTTGAGATGTTAGTTAATTTAAAAGCAAAATTAGTGTTTGTACCAATAGGTAAGGGATTGATTCCTGTAACTCCCGGCAATGTTAGCGGCGTAATTTCAATAAAATGACCCCGTCCTTTTTTAACCGTAACTGTGTCTTGGTAATAAGGCGGCAATCCGAAATCCGTTAAAATCAAACCCGCATTCACTAAGCTGCTTGCTTTTGAAAGACCACCTGCAATTGGTATTAAAGTTTCCATTAAAGTGGATGCAATAATATTAGAAAGTTCATACCCCAACCCTCTATCCAATAATTTAGTGCCTAATACACCGCTCCAATATAGTGAATTAAGACTAAATTCATCAGCTAATTTTCCGGTTAAATTTGCAAATTTTTCAGCAGTAGACCAACCATCAAAATTCGGATTAGTTATAATAGGGAGAACAATATCCTTGGCCACTTCAAAAAAAGTAAAAATAACTTCTGCTTTTTTTAAACTTGGAACTTTACCGGCTAATCCTGAGACCGATGTCAAAAAATCTGCAAATGTCATAAGTACCGCAATATTTTGTGATATTATTTCTCCGTTTGGATTACCAAATTTTGAAAATGCTATTTTTATTGACGAATTATCAGTAATTGAATTCAAATTATTAACTGTTAATTGAGGCGGATCAATAAATCCAAATGGAAAACTTTTTGCAGACAAAATATTAGCCCATTGAGCAAGATAATCACCTGAAAATTGAACTTGTGTCCCATCAAGTTGATAAAAAGATAAATTTACTGCTTTATTATTTTTTATTGAGATGGAATTGTTATTAATAATGTCGGCTCTTACAAAGCCGGGTATGCTATTACTGACCTGTAAATTCCCATTTAGTTGAGCATAACTATAAACCGATGTTGTGTCGTATAATAAAGGATCTTGATATGCCGGATAATAATAATTTGTGTTCTGATTATCTTTTGCTTGTACACGCCACATTATCCTGTCATTTGGTAAAAATTGAATCCATGGAAGTGCTTCAGTAATAGTAATTTTGTAACAGCTCTCACCTGAAGAAGAAAAATCTTGCGGAAGAAGCGGATTAAATGGAATATAATCATCTAAATTATCCCAATAAAGTTTAACCTCGTTTATTGGATTGTTACTTAATACCTTAACAACTATACTAAAACCAATAGGTACCGTAGGATTATTGTGTGCATTTTGAAGAATACCTATTATTTTTACAGTATTATTATTATTGCTAATTATAAAATTATTGTCGCTGATATCATATACGGAACTGTTTGCCGCATCTTCAACTTTTACTTTACAGGATAATGAAGCAGTAGCGGGAATTGTCCATCCGTAGGAATGTTGATTTGCGATATTTGAAGCAATTGTTATCCAATTACTTCCGCTATCGGTTGAATATCTTAAAGTAACAAACCATAATCCGTTATCTGTCCAAGTTATATTATGTTGACTGCCCACCTGCCAATTTTCGCCTCCGTTAGGGGAGGTTACAGTTACCGCCGAACCTGAAATTGAAAAGTTGCTATTGCTAATATCATATACGGAACTGTTTGCCGCATCTTCAACTTTTACTTTGCAGGATAAAGAAGCAGTAGCGGGAATTGTCCATCCGTAGGAATGTTGATTTGCTATATTTGAAGCAATTGTAATCCAGTTATTTCCGCTATCAGTTGAATATCTTAAAGTAACAAACCATAATCCGTTATCTGTCCAAGTAATATTATGTTGACTGCCCACTTGCCAATTTTCTCCGCCG
>JAZDHY010000033.1:0-107383 GCA_043805435.1 bacterium | reverse complement strand
TGACTGTTTTCCGTTCAGTCCTTCCTCGAACCGTTAGGTTCTGAGTACTATGACCTCTGCTGACTTCTGCGGTGTCAATTGCATATCGCTATGCAGGTTGTCTCTTAATGTCAGACTTTCGTCCCATGACGGCGAGACTTTTCCACAGACCTCCCTGAGTAAGCTAAATAACTTTCGTCTCATCTATCTGCTGCATATACATTTACAGATTTCGGATAGTATCGGGCTTCGTTTTGAGTCGCAAACTCACCCATCTGTACCTGCCTCATATGCAATTTCTGTTCGTCAGACCGAGACTTTGCCTGCGGCTTCCTTCAGATTCCACCTCACGATGGACACCCTTGCCGTTCAGCTAATGATTCCTACTATCAAGGCTCGTTGGGAACTTTCATCCCTTAGTTACCTATCATGTCAGGCGCACGACATGGCACGGCTCTGCCGTGCTTTAGAGGAATAATTGTATGCTAAAGTACTGTATTGTTATATGTTACTATGTGTTTTTAATCCCGGAGGGATGACATGATTATAGCAAAAACGAAAAAACAATCGAAAAAACCCCATCGGGGTGACATGATTTTTTATGCCAAATAAACATAATTTGATATTTATCCCCAATTTTAACATTGTTCGCAAACTTATATCTTTTCCCTGCAGACATATAAAAAACTGCTTGCAAGCTGAAGCTTGCGCTACAATTAGGCATACAAGCTGAAAAATTCGGCACTGCAATAGAAGTCTCTAAAACTGCTTGCGAGATTTCTGCTATTGCTAAATTCTCTACAATTAACAGGTATCTTTTTTTGTAGTGCGAACTTTACAAACTGTGTGAAAATTAAAAAAGCAGCAGTAATTTGATAAAACATAAGGGAATTGGTGGCGGTACGTTTGGTTACAAACATGGCACTTCTTTGCCGTGCTTATGTGCAATATATACGTTAACGCATTGTTTTGTAATATGTTGCTATATGTTTTTAATCCCGGAGGGATGACATGTTTATAGCACAAGCAAAAAAACAATCGTAAAAACCCCATCGGGGTGACATAATTTTTTATAACCAAATAGACGTAATTTGATATTTATCCCCAATTTTAACACAGCCTGTTTAGGTTAGGGTTATTAAAACGGGGATAAATAATAACATAAATAGTTTACTTATAATAATATAAAAGAATTTTGAAAAACCACGTCTTTTAGGACATGAGGAATAATAACTACACTACATGGCCTTTAGGCCTGAGTTGATAAATATTATTATTAAATTATTTTGCCCAAAGTAATTTTATTTACCTGTATATAATAAATGCAATTAAATTTTCCATAACCTTTTATCAATAAAGAGATTACAGGATATAATAATATCTAATGCAAAATCCGGGTTTAATCTATTGTTGTATATAATATAATATATTATAAGATTATAAGGAAACCCTAAATATTGTTAAAAACAAAAATATTTTAAGCATAATAATTCAGTTATCCGATTGGAAAACCGGTTATTTATTATAGCGGAAAATTAATTCTGTTAGTATTAATGACTAAATCCTAAAATTTGATAAATTTATTGAAGTTAATTGATAATATTGTTTAGCTTTTTTAATAATAAATATAATATTTTACATTGGGCTGTTTTTAATCAGCCCAATGAATTGAGAGATACATATATTATGTTTATTATAGGGTCACCTAAAAAATCTAATTTTTTGGCAACCGCAAAATACTTTCTGCATTTGTTAAAATATTATCTTTAAATCCGTGTGCCCTTTTTAGCTTAACATCAAGGTCAAATGGATTTTTTGTACCAAGAATTTCCTGATACTCGTTTAAAGTCATATTGTGTGTAATATAAGGTAAATGTTCAATACCCGAAATAGGAACAGGGAAATCGGAGCCATGTACTAAAAATTTACTATTAATATTATTAACAATTTTTGGCAGCAACGATAATCTGGTAGTAGTATTTAGTGCTGAAGTATCGGCCCAAAGTTTAATTTCGTTTGCATTCCAAAAGTTTAGATATTTAATAAAATCATTCAAATCATTTCTATCAACTGGTAAAAGCGGAGTAGCACAATGTGCCGCAATTACTTTTACTCCGTAACTTAGAGGAGTATCCAAATACTTAAAATTATCATAACTTGATTTGCTTACTCCTTCAATAAAAGCATATTCGGGCCCAACATGACATAATAAAGGTAAATCATATTTAACCAAAGACTTGTAAAAATTTTCATGTTCTTTATTCCAAACCTCAATATGCATGGCAGATGGAATCCACTTTAATAATACCGCTTCAGTGTCTTCACAAACATATTTTAATTCATTTTCCCAATCAAGTCTATTTGGACTAACAGAAGCACCAAACAGAAATTTTTTGTTTTTAATATTTTCATCGGTTGAATTTTTAAGCCGATCATTTAATTCACAAACTTTTTTATAAACAAACCGATTAGAAGCAAATAATTCGGTTTCCTGTATTAGCAATTCATGGTTACCTGTATTACTATATATCCCATCCATCGCCAATAAAACAATTGAATCAATTTCTGTTGAATCGGTTAATAATTTATATATCAAATTGAAATAATCATCTGCAGAAATTTCGTGATTTAAGATATTTCCGCCTTCTTTTTTAATAAAATCTTCCAACATTTTGGTTACAATATACCTGACAAAATATTTTTTTGCATTAAATGAATTTCCGAGTGAATTATCGGAAATATTATAATAAATATCATTATTAATATTGTTAATATCTTTGCCATTTCCCAAAACATGGCAATGCATATCAATTTTCATTATTTTCTCCCTTAAAACTAATTTAAATTAACATTTATATTGTTATAAACATAATCCCTTTGTTCCAAGGCAGCTTCGTGGAAAAAGAACCACTTAAGATCGCCATTAAAATTAAAAATCTCGTTTTGCATATCTCTTTCAAAGTGTTTTCCTTTCCAGTCATAAACATTTCCTGTAATTGCTAATTTTTTCCATTCATTTTCGTCATAACCGAAACTAATATCCGGGAAAAGTAAACTTGAGGCCGCAAAAGATTCGGGATACGAGTCATTCCCCTTTGGCTGCTCAAGGAAAGTTTTAATTTTTTCAGAAAAAACATCCCATGTGTTTTCAGCTCCGGTAATACTAATCAATTCGCCATAAATTGTTTTTGCAGAATCAAGGAATGAAAACGGATTGTTTCTCATTTTAATTTTACTGTTATTTGCATATTGAATCATCCACAACAAATTTGTTTTATCGGGAAAAGTTAATGCTTCGGCATGACCAACATCGGGGGCAATATTTAACGGGGTGATTTCTTTTGTACTATTCCCATCAAGCTTCCACAATCTATCAACATCATTTTCGTCATTGTGCCTTCCCGAAAAACCTTGATGTGCCCAATTATCGGCAAATGTGTGAAGGGCAATACCCAATTTAATTAAATTCTTTTCATTTTTTTGTTTAACCAAAGCCTCCTTAGCTTTTGCAATAACAGAACGGGCAAAATTTCCGTTTGGTAAAACTACATAATTATAATCAGTCTGACCTTTATACAACTCGGCAGGCAGAAAATGGAACGAGGTATAAACGCCCCGCTGAACTCCTATTTTTTCGTAACTAAGATATTCAATATCTCTATGAGCCGAACAGATAGGATTAAACAAATTTCCTTTAATTCTTCTGCTAACAAAAGAAACATCAAAAAGTTGTGTGGGAATATTATTGATAGTTATTTCCTTATGAGCAACTGAGTCATCAGTATATTGCGAAGCGTAAGCAATTATTTGCGCTTCGTTTGCATTAAATCCTGCTTTTTCGGCTAAAATCCGCACCACAAAATAATGAAATGATATGTTCATTTTACCTCCTTAAACTACTTGAATTAATTTTTAGTTATTTCGATTTACTAATAAAAAAATTATTTTTAAGGCTTATATGCCAATTTATAATTATTCAATACATTTTATGCTTAAGGTGCAGCACCTTAACTACCAACAGAAGATGATGGTGCATTTTTATTTTCGGTTTGGGCCGCAACATTTCCAGTAGTTGCAGGCGTAATATTTCCTTCTGCTGCTTGAGTTCCGCTTAAATTTCTCTCTGAACTTATAGCCTGCTGTTTGCGAATTAAATAACTTGTTTGACTTAAGCCCATCAAAAAAACCAATTCTTCAGGGACAGCCCATATTAATCCTTCAATAAGACTTTTATAAACAAAAATGATAATAGTAATTAGCGTCCAAAATAAAAACTGAGCTTTGGCTACCGAGGGGTATTCTTTACCATCAATTTCTACTGAAATTAAGGACTTAAGGGCATCAGCAAAACCGATTTTTTTATTAGGATCAGGCGCGGCTGCCTTATTGGTTTTTTTTCGTTCATCATCATAAATGTTAGATTGGGTCAGCCCAATTGCGCTTGTTACAATAGATAAACCCATCAGCCAAATTAAAGAATTTGGTATATCGGGAATGTTTACCTGCATTAATCCATAGGTTAACACAATAACACCAACGGCTAGTGTCCATAAAGCCATTTGAGTTAAGGATAAAGAAGTTTTACATCCAAACGTAAACAATAGATCAATAAACGATCCACCGCCAATTTTAATTAGAACAAATATAATCAAAAGAATAAGCAAACAAATTACCGTTGAAACAAAAAGAGCTCCTATTTGATTAGCAATTAACACTCTGGCAGGGGCAATAATGTATTTTGGTTTTTCGCTTATTTTATTAGTACTATCGGCTTTAGGATAATATGCAATAATGGGTAAAAATCTTTTACCCGATTGATATAACGGGATATATATTTTTTTTAAATTAAAAATTAATATAGTACCTGTTGCAGCTATTTTTTCCCCGTTCTTTTCTACAAAACATGTTTGGTTATCGGCAGCAAGAACAGGATTAAAAAGTAATCCGTTAGTTTTTGGATCCTTTTCAATTGTACTTTCATCGGAAGGAAATAAAATCAGTTTTATCGAATCGATTTTTGCCATATTAAAATCCGGTAAAACAACACGTATCGGTTTCGATTTTAATTGACCGTCAGCAAAAATAATACTTGCACTTTTTAAAGTTGAACTTTGCGGAATTATTTCCACTTGTCCAAAGATAAAAACCAATAAAAATAATAACCTCAACATATTATAACCTCCAATTTATAAAAACAATTTGTTGTTATATCTATAAATTAAACAGCAAAATATTTGCACTAAGATTCTAAAATCAAAGGCACCAGAATGATTTTTGTTAATCTAAGACAAATAAAATATAAAAACAAGTGGTCAATTATACTTTTGAAAAATATTTTATTTTTTATATTTCAATGTTATAACAAAACCAATGTTTTTAATATTATTTAAATAAATCCTAAAACTAATTTTCATTTTTTTATATTTACACATTAAATAATTTTATTTTAGAGGTTTACTTGATTGCAAAAAGAATAGAGGCAATTTCCGAATCGCCGACAATTAAATTGACTGAAATTGTAAAAAGGTTAAAAGCTGAAGGACATGAAATAATAGAATTAAATATTGGCGAGCCGGATTTACCTACTCCTGATTTAATTAAAGAAGCCGGTATCTCTGCCATTACCAATAATAATACAAAATACACAATTAATGCCGGAACAACTGAGTTAAGACAAGAAATTTGCAACAAGTTGAAAAAAGAAAACGGAATAGATTATAACATAAATGAAATTATTGTGTCAAACGGCGCAAAACAAGCAATATTTAACGCTGTAATGTCTTTAGTTAATCCCGGCGATGAAGTAATTATTCCTGCTCCTTATTATGTCTCGTATCCCGAAATTGTTAATATTGCCGAAGGAAAATCTGTTATTATACATGGTGACCCATCAAATCAGCTAAAACCCAAAAGTGAAGATATAGCTAAGGCAATAACCTCTAAAACAAAAATGCTCATTTTGTGTAATCCAAATAATCCAACCGGTGCGGTTTTTTCAAAAACCGAACTGGAAGAAATTGCCGAAATTATTATTAAAAACAAGGTATATGTTTTAATTGATGAGATTTATGAAAAATTAGTTTACGACAACAAACAATTTATCAGCTTTCCTACTATTGATAAAAGATTAAAAGAATATACAATACTTGTAAATGGTGCATCAAAATCTTTTGCAATGACAGGATGGAGAATGGGATTTGCGGCAGCACCAAAAGAAATAATTAGCGCAATGAATAAATTGCAAAGCCAAACAACTTCAAATGCTTCAACAATTTCGCAGTATGCGGCATATAATGCTTACAAGTTCCAATCAACCCAAATGGGTTATATGGTAAAGGAATTTGAACAAAGGAGAAATTTATTTTATCAGGAGCTAAAGAAAAATGAAAAATTGGAAATCCAAATTTCCGAAGGTGCATTTTATCTTTTTCCAAATGTAAGTAAATATTTTGGAACATCTTATAATCAGTATAAAATAAACAACTCTTCCGATTTATGTAAATATATTTTGGAAACCGTAAAAGTTGCCATTGTTCCCGGAAGTGCGTTTGGTGTAGAAGGATATATACGTATTGCTTATACAATAGATAAAACCAAAATAAAAAAAGCCGCTGAATTAATTCAAACGGCTCTTTCAAAACTTATATAATTTTTTCTAATTTTCAAGATACGATTTAATAGCTTGATATATTTTTTCTTTAGGCATTTCCTGATTTGTCCAAAGTTCGTAAGATTTTGCGCCCTGCTCGATAAACATATTTAAGCCGGTAACTATCCGTGCTCCTTGGCTTTCGGCCAATGTAAGTAATTTTGTTTTAATCGGATTATAAACAATATCAAAAACAATTTGATCTTTGTGAAAAGATTCTTTAATTGTAGTAGGGGCATCATCAATTTCAGGAAACATTCCAATTGAAGTAGTATTAATAATCAGTTTAGAATCCTGTAAAATCGGAACTAAATCGGGTGGAAAAAGTTCGTAAGCTTTAATACCATTGTACATCATTTTAGCGGTAAAATATTCTTTCATCGATTCGGCAACTTGTTCGGTTCTATTTACAATATTAATACGTTCACATTTAAAATGTCTAATTATTGTATAAATAACACTACGGGCAGCACCGCCGGCACCAATAATTGTAACATTACCATTAGTTATTTCATCTTTAAAAGGGGCTAAAGATTCATAAACACCATTTACATCCGTATTATAACCGTGTAATTTTCCGTTTTCATTTACAACGGTATTAACGGCCCCAATAATACTAGCTTCTTCCGAAATAACATTTAAAAAAGGTGCAATTCTTTCTTTATGAGGTAATGTAATATTAAAACCCCTGATATTTAAAGCAATAAGTCCTTTAATAGCATCCTTTAAGCTTTCCGAAGGAACATCAAAAGGTAAATAAACATAATCCAAATCTGAAAGGTCAAACGCCAAATTATGCATAAACGGGGAATAAGAATGCTTGATCGGGTGACCAATTATTCCAATAATTTTTGTATTATGTGTAAATTTGTTCATTAAATTCATATATCAGTACTATTTTTTATCAAACAATTGTTTATATAAATCAAGGGATTTAATCCCTTTAAAATCTCTTTCAATATTATTACGAAATTCGGGAGATTGTTTAATAGCAATCCGTAAATTTTCAATAACTTCATCCGAACGACTTATCGAAAATAGAGCTTTTGCTTTTTCATAATAAGCATACGCAAAATCAGGATTACGCTGTATAGTTTCATCAAAAAAGTTTATTGCACGTACAACTTCTCCGGCAGAAGAATGTATTACTCCAAGTTTAAACCATGTTTCGTACGAGGTATCACCATGTTGTATGGCAGTTCCATAACTTATTGCAGAATCTTTAAATCTGCCAAGATTAAATTCCGCATCCCCTTTTTCAACGTAAGCATCAACAATTTCATCGTCGTAATTAATAGCTTTTTTTAATTCAATTAATGCTTTATAATTATTTCCCTGCTCTAAATAGATATGTCCTCTATTGTAATAAGCATCGGCAAAAGTTTCATCAATGTCTAAGGCTTTTTCGTAATAAACCATAGCCTCATTAATTTTTCCCATATCTTCAAGACTTTGAGCCAAACTAAAAAATCCCATTTCATCGTAAGGATCAATTTTAACAACTTCTCTAAAAGCTTTTTCGGCTTCTTTAAAATTATTTAATTTTGCATACGAAACACCTAAATTAAACCAAGCATTTCCAAATTCCTTAAAATAAAATATTGCAGATTTAAAACATTCAATAGCTTTATCAAATTCTTCTAAACGGATATACAATATACCTTTGTTATAATACGTATTGGCATTACCACTTTCCAATTCTATTAAACGGTCATAGATTGCAATAGCTTCGTCAAATTTTTCCAAATTTTCGTAACAAAAAGCTATTTCAAAAAGTGCTTCAGTATAATCTTCATCATAATTGAATGCTTGTTGAAAATAGTCAATTGCCGACTGGTAATTTTCTAATTTGGAATACACAGTACCCAAATTATAATAAATTTCTTCATTATAAGGTTCTACTGCCAAAGCGCGCTTTAATGTAACAATAGCGTCATTCGACATATCCAAATTTTCTTCTGTAATTGCTTTATTAAGCAAAGTTTCAATATCGTTAGGATTTAAAGAAATAGCTTTATTAAAACATTCGTAGGCTTTTTCAAAGCGGAAAAGGTTGTTACAAAACACACCTCTAAACTGCCAAAATTCCGCATTATAAGGTAAAATTTCAAGTACTGCCTCAGTAAAAAACATACCATCGTCGTTATAACCATGATCTATACAAAGCAATACGACTTCTTCAATTGCATCAATATGCGAATATGTCTGGTCTTCCATAACATATTCTCTGCATAATTTTACCTTAGAAATTACCTCTTCCTCTTCACTAAAGTTTTCTTCGGAATCAAAAAGATAATCGCCAAAATGTTGCATTAATACTCCAAAATATTTTTAGGTTAAAAACTTTAATTATCTATATCAAAATCAAAAAGATTTTAACAAAAGATTTATTATTATTTATGAGAACCCAACCGATCTATTTTTATATACAAATCAATCTTTTTCAAGTAAATTTTAAAATTTACAATGTATATTATACATATTTTTTTAATCAAAAGAAAACTATTTTGTATTCTCTTAATATCTTTTATTTTTACAATATTGATTTTTGATTAAAGGATAAAAAATGGACGAAGCTGAAAAATTAAAACTTGCTGCGGCACAAGAAGCAGTTAAATTTATTAAATCGGGCATGATTGTTGGCCTTGGAACCGGCTCAACATCTAATTATGCAATAAAGATAATTGCCGAAAAGTTAAATGCAGGCGAATTAAAAAACATAAAAGGCATTCCAAGCTCTATCGGCTCTGAAAAATTGGCAGTTGAATTAAATATACCATTAACAACTTTTTTTGATAACCCTATAATTGATATAACATTAGACGGTGCAGATGAAGTTGATGAAAACAAATGTTTAATAAAGGGTGGCGGCGGTGCTTTATTGAGAGAAAAAATTTTAGCTCAAGCAAGCAAAGTTGAAATTATAATGGTTGATGAAAGCAAAGTATCCAAATATTTAGGGCAAAAATGGGCTTTACCGGTTGAAGTAGTACCTTTTGCGCTAAACGTTGAAAAAAAGTTTATCGAAAGTCTTGGAGCAGTTATTACTCCACGAGTTAAGGCAAATGAATTGTTTATTACCGATGAAGGAAATAACATTTTAGACTGCAATTTTGGTATTATTGAAAAACCGGCAGAATTAGCAGAAAGACTTAATAACCGAGCCGGGATTGTAGAACATGGCCTATTTGTTAATTTATGTAATACACTTATTGTTGCCACAAAAGATGGTATCCTTGTTAAAAATTAAACTTAAATTATAACAGTTAAGCAACCCTGTATAGTCCTGAAAAAAGCAAACTCGAAAAAAATAGCAAAGGCAGCCTATTTCAGGAAGCTACACCACCTTTAATTCATTTAAACCGATTAAAATCTAAAACAACTTATTTAAGCGGCACCCAAATAAAAGGGTGCCAAAAGATAATTTCAAAAAATAATTACTTCAAAAAAATCATTTTGCGTGTTTGGTTAAACTTTCCGGCTTGTAAACTATAAAAATAGATACCGCTTGCTAAATTTGAAGGGCTCCATAAATTTTTATAACTGCCGGCATTTAGCTGCTGATTTATAAGTGTGGTAATTTCTTTACCCAAAATGTCATAAATTTTTAGTGTAACAAACTCATTTTGAGGTAAATTAAATAATATTGTAGTACTTGGATTAAAAGGATTAGGAAAATTTTGCTCTAAAGAATAACCATCAGGTATAAAATCTCCATTTTCAATTGTTTCAACCGAAGATACTCCTCCATTTTTGGTATGAATAATACCATAAGACGATGAGGCCCCCCATCCTTCCGTAGGAGAAATAAAAGTTAGCGACTGGCAGCTTAAATTGATATTTGAATTCCAAGTTGATCCGCCATCTAAAGTTCTATAAATACCCTCAGTAGTTGCTAAATATCCATTTGCCGGGCCAAAAAACTCGGCTGAAGTAATACTAAAGCTACTCTGAGTATTAACAAAAAGAGTATTAAGTGTTGTACCGCCATCACTACTTTTATATACTTTTTTATTAGATATTACTAAGAATGTATTTTCGTCAAAACAAAAAACGTGTCCAAATTGGTCATTCGCTGTTTCGGCATAAATCACATTCCACAACAACCCGCTGTTATATGTTTTAAGAATTACATTTTGTCCAGTATGAACTCCGTATGTGCCTTTCCCAACAGCATATCCCAACTGGGTGTCATAAAATGCTATATCATTAAGATGTGCAACTGTAGGCGTAACTTGAGAGCCCCATGTTGAACCGCTGTCAAGAGTTTGAAGTATTGTACCGTTGGTTCCTGCAATCCAGCCATAAGTTTGATCAACAAAAAATATTGATTGTAAATTTTGGTTAACATTAACTGTTTGATTTGTCCAGGTATTACCTGCATCTGTTGTTCTAAATAGTTTTGTAGAAAGGTTATAACCACCTACTAACCAACCATTATATTCATCTCTAAAATACATATCTGAGATGTTAGAAATTTGGTCGTTAGGAGTAAACCTCCATTTTTTACCATCCGAAGAACGTACAATTCCTTTATCCTGCACACCCCACAATTTTATCGGACTTTTTAATGCAAATATTTTATTTATTGTATTGGTGAATGTCTGCTGTATCCATGTATTGCCGCCGTCGGTAGTTTTTGCAATTCCTCTATTTCCGGCATACCATCCCATATTATTGTTTTCAAAAAAGATTTTTGCCTCCATATAATCAGGGTATTCATATACAAGAGACCATGTTTCACCTGAGTTATTGCTCTTATAAAGCTTGCCCTGGCCCATTACATAACAAATACCGGATTGAGTAAGAGATAATGAATTTAAATTATATGTAAAAGGAAAATTTTTATCCTCCCAATTTATTCCGCCATTTGTTGTAACAAATATTTTCCCGGCATTTCCAACAACTATCCCAAAATTTTCATCTCTAAATTTTACATCCCTAAAGCCCCATTGAATACCGTTATATTGCGAAGACCAATTTGTTCCGCCATCACTTGAGTATAATAGAGTTCCTGCTGCACCAACAAGCCATCCCTTTTGCGCTGTAGCAAAATTCACCGAATACAAAACAACTCCAAAAATTTGATTTGTCCAAGTATCACCGCCATCTGTTGTTTTTAGAATAATACCTGAATAATCTGCACCGTTAATATTGGCAATGTACCCTACTACCCATCCATTCTGAGAATCAAGGAAAAATAAATTAGTAAAATGAACAAATTGACTTGGAGTTAAAACAACACCGGAAGTTAATGAATTCCAAGAAGTGCCACCATTTGAAGTTTTTAAAATAGTGTTATGACCGTTAATATACCATCCTCTTTGAGCATCAATAAAATAAAGAGCACCGGCACCTCCCGCATTAAGATTACCATTAAGAGGAAATCCGGTATTTAACCCTTCCCATGTTTCGCCGCCATCTTCGGTTTTTAAAATAGAATAATTATTTCCTGCTGCATAACCAACATTGTTAGAAACAAAAAAAATATCGGAGGCATATCCGGAACTTTGGATATTCCACCCTTCTTGAGCAAAAACAATAGAAACGAACAAGAATATTATGCAGAAGCTTATTAATTTTTTCATTTTTCACCTATAAAATTTGAATAAAAATAATTAGTAAAATTGCTTGAATATATCATTCCCCGCGTTGTTTAGTGTGGAACTTTTTTAAAATACGACATATTGCAAAATTATTCAACCATTTTATTGTTTGTGAATAGAAAAACGGAATAAAAACAACAAAAATACGACCTCATTTTTAGATATTATCAATTTTAAGGCAATAATAATTAAAATTAAATAATTTCAGTTGTAGAAAAAATATATATTTTTATAAAAGTTTGGAACCATAAAAATAGATAACAAGTATAATACACGTGTTTTAAAAAATAATTGAATACGTTTACTTATGAGTATAATTGTAAATAACATTACTAAAAAATACGGTGTACAAAACGCTGTTGATAATATCTCTTTTGAAGTAAAACAAGGAGAAATATTAGGGTTTTTGGGGCCAAACGGAGCCGGTAAAACAACAACAATGAAAATGATTACTTGTTTTTTAGCACCAACAAGCGGTGATATAACAATTGGTGATTTTTCGGTTTTAAATGACCATTTGAAAATTAAACAAAAACTAGGTTATTTGCCGGAAAACAATCCTTTATATCCCGATATGCCCGTTTTAGAGTATCTTCAATATGTGGCAGAACTTCAGGAAGTACCAAGGGAAAAGATTAAAGAAAGAATTGCCAAAATGGTTCATGTTTGCGGATTAAATTCCGAAAAGCATAAAAAAATAGGTGAACTTTCAAAAGGGTTTAGACAGCGTGTAGGATTAGCTCAAGCAATGATTCACGATCCTGAAATTTTAATTTTAGACGAACCGACAACAGGATTAGATCCAAATCAGATTGTAGAAATTCGTAAATTAATTAGAGATTTGGGTAAAGAAAAAACTGTAATATTAAGCACACATATTTTACCTGAAGTAGAAGCAACCTGCGATAGAATTTTAATTATTAATAATGGTAAAATTGTTGCTGACGGAACTCCTGAATCTTTAAGAAAAAAGTCACAAGGTCAAGAAGTAATTAAGATACAAATAAAAGAAGCCGATAACATTGATGATGTTATTACTTCTTTGCAAAAAATCGATTCTGTCTCAATTGTGGATCCTGTTTCAATGGAAGATTTTACTTTTATGATTACATCAAAAGAAGGTGAAAGTTCGTGCAAAAATATATTTACTTTATGCGTCAAAAAAAACTGGTTTTTAACTCAGTTAATACCGGTTGAAACATCATTAGAAGATATTTTTAGAAATTTAACTATAAATTAATTATGAAAAAAATTTGGATTATTGCTAAAAGAGAGCTTAACAGCTTTTTCGATTCGCTAATTGCGTACATTTTAATTATTGCATTTTTAGGTTTAAGCGGATTTTTTACATGGCTGTACGGCTCAGATATTTTTTTAATTGGACAAGCTACAATGCAGCCGTTTTTTTCGGTTGCGTATTGGACTCTGTTTTTCTTTATTCCTGCATTAACCATGCGTATGCTTGCAGAAGAAAAAAAGAGCGGTACAATTGAAATGCTGCTTACTAAAGCTGTTACAGACAGACAAGTTGTTTTAGGCAAATTTTTTGCCGGTTTTATATTAATTGCAATAGCTTTACTTTTAACACTGCCTTATTATTTTACCATTATGTCAATAGGGTCTATTGATAATGGTGCCGTTTGGACAGGTTATTTAGGTACTTTATTAATGAGTATGACCTATTTAAGTATAGGAATTTTTGCCAGCAGCATTACAAACAACCAAATTGTTGCTTTTTTAACTTCCCTATTTATTGGTATGTTTTTTTTAATAATTTTTGAAGTACTTGCCGGCAGTTTTACCGGAGTGATTGGAAATATTTTTAATTATTTAAGTTTATCAACTCATTACGAATCTATTTCCAGAGGAGTGATTGATTTAAAAGATATAATATATTTTGTTTCAATTTCATTTTTTACTTTACTGCTTGCTGAATTTTCATTATCAAAAAGAAATTTTGCGGATTAAAATATTATGTTAAATAAAAGAAAAATTCAAATTTCGTTATTATTAGTATTTTGCATTATTGTTTTAATAAATATTTTGGTAAATTATTTTTCGTTTAGGTTGGATTTTACAGAAGACCAAAGATATAGTTTAAGTAATGCCACAAAAAATATTTTAAAAAATTTAAAAGAACCTGTAACAATAACTGCTTATTTTTCCGAAAATTTACCTCCCAATGTTGAACAAGTACGAAATGAATTTAAGGACATGTTAATTGAATATTCGGAAATTTCAAAAGGGAATGTTGTTTATGAGTTTATTAATCCTAATGTAAACGAACAATCGGAAAATACAGCTCAGCAAAACGGTATTTCCCCTGTTATGATAAATGTTAGAGAGCGTGACCAAATGAAACAACAGCGTGCTTATCTGGGTGCTGTAATTCAGTGCGGCAGCAATAAGGATGTTATTCCGGTTATTCAACCGGGAACATCAATGGAATATGCACTATCCACAAGTATTAAAAAAATTACCGTTACCGATAAACCAACCATTGCCTTTTTACAAGGCAATGGCGAGGCTTCTTTATCTGCAATGCAGGAAGTATATCAAACATTATCTATTACTTATGGAGTAACTAATGTAACAATTGATTCCGCAAATGGAATTCCGGCAGAATATAAAACTGTTGCAATTGTTGCCCCTGCCGATACAGTAAAACCTTATGTTTTTAGTTATTTAGATCAATTTTTATCTAGCGGCGGCAGACTTTTATTAGCTATTAATGAAGTAAACGGGAATTTAAATGCCGGAAACGGGATAGTAATAAATACAGGGTTTTCCGAATGGTTAAAATCAAAAGGAGTTGAAATTTTACCTGAATTTATTATTGATATAAGCTGCGGAAATATTCTTATGCAGCAGCAGCAAGGCTCGTTTACAATGCGTACTCCGGTTAAATTTCCATACCTTCCGGTAATTGCAAAATTTGCGGATCATCCTATTGTTAAAGGTTTGGAAGCTGTATTATTACCTTTTGCTAGTCCGCTGAAAATTAATACAAAACAACAAAATATCAAAATAACACCAATTGCCTTTACATCACAAAAATCGGGTGTACAAAAACCACCTGTTGCGTACGATATAAACAAAGAATGGACTACCGCAGATTTTTTAAGCAGTAATTTACCCGTTGCTGCTGTTTTGGAAGGAAAATTAACAGGTGATACAAATTCTAAAATTGTTGTTTTTGGTGATGGTGATTTTGCAGTAAACGGAGAAGGTCAACAAGCCCAACAGCTTCAACCCGATAATCTTAATTTATTTGTTAATGCGGTTGATTGGCTTAGTGATGATGCAGGCTTAATTGAATTACGCACAAAAGGCGTTACTGCCCGACCAATTGACCAAACACTTGAAGATTCGACTAAAACTTTATTAAAATATATTAACTTCCTGTTCCCAATTGCAATTATTATGGTTTATGGATTTGTTAGATTCCAAAGCAAACGAAAAATCAGAAACCAATTAATGAATATTAATATTGGGTAAATTGTCCTAACTGTAATTTTTGTGATTAGTATATTGATTTAATTTTACTAACGTTAAGATATAATTTGTTTTTACAAATACGAACCGGTTTTGCGAGGCCGTCTCAAAAGTCAAAATATTGCATATAGGAACTCACCCGTCTATAACGAGCCGGGCACTGCCCCATGACCCCCTCTCTTAAAAATAGAGGGGGAATATATTGATGAATTCTTATACCATATAAATATTTTGTAAATCAACATGGCTTTATAGTGGGGATTTATAAAATTTAGATTTTGAGCATCTGCCCTGTTTTGTTACTTTTGAGACAGCCTCGCTATGTTTGTAATCAGGGGATCCCCGCCCTAAAACCAGCACGGCAGAGCCGTGCAACATTTTCATTAATTTTGATAGATATTATATAACACATTTAATAAATAAAAAACATTCTATATATTATGTTAACCAACATCTCAACAAAATTTTTATTATCCATTTTTGGGGTTTTATTATTGGCGGTTATTTTGTTAATAGCCATCCCCCGCAACGAAAGATCTTTTAATAAGGATATTGTTAATATTGATACAACAGATGTAACCAAAATATTAATTTATCCTCATTCAAATGGTCATAAAGAAATATGTTTGTTTAAATCCGGTAATATTTGGAAGGTTAAATTAAATAATAATATTGCCGAAAATGTACCGGCCGAAAAAATTACAAACATTTTTAATCAGCTGCTTTCCATTAAACCGCTAAGCCTTGTTACACGTGACGCTAAAAAATACAAAGACTTAATGGTTGACACCTCCGGTACAAAAGTAAAAATATTTGAAGACTATGATTTAATCCTTGATTTAATTATCGGCCGATTTTCCTTTAAACAACCCAGTTCAATTTTTACAAATGTACGCTTAAATGATAAAAAAGAAGTATTTATTACCGAGGGTTTTTTAGAAACCACTTTTGGAAATGTAAGCATTAACAATTTTAGAAATACAACCTTAATTAAAGCCGATTTTTCTACATTTAATAAACTTTCTTTTGTTTATCCTGCGGATACATCTTTTCAAATAATTAAGGTTACAGATATTTGGCAGATAGATGATGCCGGTATTAATACCGACAATATGGAAAGTTACCTTGCCCAAACAGCAAATTTATCCGGTACCGACATTGTGAATAAAAACCTTATTGATTTTAACAAGTTAACAAAATTAACATTAACAATTGAAACAGATAATAATAAAACATACACTTTATATGGCTTCATAAATAAAGACAAATCAATTATTAATTCCTCTCTAAACCCTAATGTATTTTTTAATGCAAAAGATTTAATTAAACAGGTTTTTGTTGGGAAAAAATATTTTGTCAAACAATAACATAACTAGCCTCAAACTAACTTAAACAGCATCAATCACACTAATTTGATCGGAAGTGTACCAATCAATTTTAAAAATTGTTGTGATTTAAATCACTACTTTTGTTTTACAAATAGTTTTATATTTGGTTAATTAATATTTTTAATTATTTAGTGATAACAATATGAACTATTTAAAATTATTATTTATTGCAGTTTTAATCTATAATTTGACCGGCTGCACAACAACAAAAACTTCATTACAAAACATTGAAGTTGACGGTACTATTGTGAATTTGCCAATTAGAATTACGGAAAATAAAACAGCCGGTACTTTTGAACTTCATTTTAATTATCTTAAAAACAATACTCCAACTTTAAACACAAATGTTGAAGGTCACTCCAAGGTTAATAATAACGGATTATTTATTGTTGAATCTGTTCCAAATGAAACATACTATATTGAAAGAAGCGGTGTAAACACAAATGAATATATCGGGGACAATTTACGATGGAACACTCCTGAATATGCTGTTTCGGGCGATTTGGATTTAGCAATTTCTAATAGTTTTGTTTTTACAGGCGGTTTTAATTATAGCAAAATTAATAATAAAGATTATTGGAGTCAAAATGTGGCACTTGGCTTTTATAACGAAAAAGAGACATGGGCAACGCGATTTGATATCGGTTTTATATTTCAAGAAATTTATTATAAAGCCGACTATGCCGAAATTGAAGATATAAATTTGAACAATCACCAAACACGAAAAGTATATTTTTATACCCAAGACAAAAAAGACAACTATGTAACTCCATATATCAGTTTTACATTAAATTCCAGGCGTGCAGACTGGCCTATTAATTGCTTTTTTAATTACACAATCGGCTGGCAGACAATTTTTAATTTTGAACCCGAGTATCATTCATTTAGCGACTTGGGAAGTTTTGAATTATCCTCCACCGCACATTCATTTTCGGCGGGTTTGCATAAATCGTTTGACGATTTTGGCAGATTGGTTGGCGGAGTAAGATATATTAAATATACTGAAGACAATGGCAATTTAAACTTGTTTAATATTTTTGTTCAATTTGATTTTTTGATTTCAAATATGATGAAATAAATTGTATGGACTATGATTTTTGGGATTAATATGAATAACATGATATAATAAATAAATTCATGATGGTGTTTATAATTATCGAAGACAAACTGGAAAAGCACGGCAGAGCTGTGCCATGTTTGTAACCAAATACCACCCCAAAATCCCTAGCACTTCAGAGAAGTGCCACCAATACTTCGATTGTAATTCCGTGTTCCCATAATAAATTAGAAAAACTTTTCCTCATGTGGAAAATAAACCGTTATTTATCCAAAACCTTATAAACTTCATGGATTATCTTATCGGTAGCACCTATATTGCTTGAAACATACCGGCCGGCAATTTTACCTAAACTTTCGCAATAAGTTTTATCGGTTAGCAATTTGCGTAAAGCTTTATATGCTTCCATTTTATCCCTGACTAAAATTCCGGCACCTTTTTGTACTAAAATTTGTGCTTCCTGACTTGTTTGTATTTTAGGGCCAAACATTACCGGAATTCCATATACAGCAGGCTCTAACACGTTATGAATTCCTTGTTTAAAGCTGCCTCCAACATAAGCAATATCTGCATAAAAGTATAATGTTAACAATATTCCTATCGAATCAATTATAATAATCTGTTCATCTGTATAATTATTTAGATAAGAAAAACGAATATGTTTTACTTGATTGCCCAAAACACTTTCGGTTCTTTCAAGATGTTCAATAGTTGGTTCGTGAGGTACAATTATTAAAATAACGTCTTTATCATATTTGCATAGTTTAAGGAAAGCGGGAATTATTACTTCCTCATCGGCTTCCCAGCTGCTGCCAAGTACTACCACTTTTTTATTTGCAAACATACCATCCCAAAACAGTTTTTTATCTTTGGCTTGTAAACTTTTTTGATATACTCTATCAAAACGGGTATCACCAACAGCAGTTACTTTTTGGCTGCTGATTTCAAAATCTTCAAAGTTTTTTTTATCCGCTTCTGATACGGTTAAAATAAGTGTAATAGCAGAATACAAATCGACATGAAAGCCCTTTGAAAACGGAAGTTTACGTTTTGAATCGGCACGCATTGTAGCATCAACAATAAAGGAAGGGATATTATTTTTTTTTAATTCCCAAATTGTATTTGGCCATATATCATAACGCATAAAAATAGCCAAATCGGGTTTAACCATGTTAATAAACCTTTTCATATTCCAAACAGTGTCAAAAGGGATGTAAGAAATTGCATCTGCAAATGAATACTTTAACGAATTGTTATAACCCGAAGGAGAAAAAAATGACACAAATATACTTATTTTATCATTTTGCTTTAATTTTTCAATAATAGGCTTAGCCTGTTCAAATTCACCCATTGAGGATGAATGGAACCAAATAATTTTATTGCCCTGTTTCAGATTATTAATTTTATCAGGCAAGGTTAAAAACAGCAGCTTTCTATCACTTATTGCCGATTTTACTTTTTTATTAAAAATTTGCAATAACTGAAAAAACAGATAAAGTAAAGGAAGAACAACATAATTATAAAATAAATAATTTAATATTTTCATAGTCCATCATAAAATTTTTGTAGTTTATTAAATACTAATAACGGAGTAATAGTTTTGCTGCAATTAAAATGTCTTTTTGGGCAAACCGATTTACCAATATGACTGCAAGGACGGCAGGTAATTTTATTATTTTCTATAATAATAGATTTTGCTTTATAAGGGGCAAAACCAAATTCTTTAACCGTTGCTGTAAATATTACAATTACAGGAACTTTTAATGCACTTGCCGTATGCATAAGCCCGCTATCATTACCAACAATTAATTTACATCTAAGCATGTTTTTGCCCATTGCAATAAGATCATTATCAGTGCTTATATTTTCAACATTTTTGTTATTATCGGCAAGATGTTTACACATTTCCATATCGTACGTACCGCCAAAAAGTAATACTTTGTAACCCGAATTTGTTAATAATAAAATCAACTCTTTGTAGCTGTTATATTCCCATCTTTTTGTGTAATGTTTTGCTCCGGGACAAATTCCTATTGTTTTATTTTCAACACAGGGTACATTCTCCCCTTTATTCAAAAATAATTCAAGCCCTAAGTTGTCAAGCTTAAATTCCGGAATTGCGGCAGCATACATTTCAACAACCGATTTATTTTGTTTAAGCAGATTGATTTTAAATTTTACTAAAAGATATTTTTTAAGCGTAGGTTTTTTTATTCTAAAAACATTTAATCCTTTTGTTATATACATACTGCGTAAATTATCGTGCAAATCTATAATATAATCATATTTTTCCAGCCTGATACTACTTCGCAAATCAGTCAGTTTATCAGTTTTATTAAATACAATAATTTTATCTATATAAGGATTAAATAAAATAGCTTCTTTAACTTCATTTTTTATTAAATAGTGAATTGTAACAGTCGGGTATGATTTTTTTAAAGCACGCAATATTGGTGTTGTTAATAAAACATCACCAAGCGAACTGAAACGAATAATTAATACTTTTTTATTATTAAAGTTTATCAATTAATAAATTTACCAACATATAAATTTGCGAACTTTAAATATAACATTTTTTAATTAAAGGATAAAGGTGAATGGCTATTTTGATTTTTTAGTTTTCGATTCTTAATTAAAAGCACCAAGTCTGATTAAATGATCGCTTAATATTATAATTTTATCAGATTTAATCTTAATTACGAAAATTTATTAATTTACAGATTCCTCAATTAATTTAGACAATTCGCTGTTTTTAATACTTACTAGCAATTCATGAGCAATTTGTCGTAATGAAGCAAAAGCAGGATTATTTTCAAAAACAACTTTTTTACCGTTAACTATCAAACTTAAGGAATCCTTCTGTTTAAATTTGTAATAATGATCATTGACTTTTAAGTCAAAATGACTGCCTCCATCTTGTTCAGCGACCGTTAGGATTAGTTTTTCTCTAGTTATTTTTGAACCTTTGGGATCAAAATAAATCACTTGTGAATACCACCTCGAAAAATCTAAATAACCTTGATTTTGCCAATCAGGTTCCCTAAATAAGGGGGAAAAATGATATGTATACGAACCATTTATTCCTGAAATTTCTTTCATTACTAGTCCCATATATACACCTACATCAAAAACAGTACAGTGTTGCATGTTATTAATTTTATAATTACAAAAACCAAAATTTTTTGTGGAAGAATCCCAATACTTGAGATTTGTCTTTTCTTCTAGGTGTTCTAACGCTGACTTAACACTTTTTGAATCTTTCAATAAATTTCTTAAATGAACCGATATTCTCTTTATTTCGTTAATTTCTCCATTGTCATATTCACGACAAGATTTTTCTAAAAACTGTATTTGTTCAACAAAGTTTTCAATTTTCTCAGCTTTTCCTCTTACCATTATCCATCTCTTTAAGTGTTAATTAATTAACAAAAAATATTCCTGCAATATTTAGAAAATACTATTTTCACCTGCATTTAAATTATAAAATAATTAATTATTTCTTTGAATCAAAGGATATAAATTCTTTAATTATCTTAAGCAATATTTTCCCCTTGTTGACAACTATTTAATATTATATAACATTGTGTTATTTTATAATAAAAGTAAATAAAGCTAATATGTTCTTTACCTATGATATAAATATATAAACCTTACTAAATGGCTTATACTATATTTCATTAAATTACTTTGTGATTTTGAATTAACAAGAAAATAATTCGTCATCAAGAATTTATTTTATTATTGTTTTTTACTATCTTTCTTTTTATAATTTTACTAAGGACAACATTAATGAATTTAGAAGAGATGTTCTCACCATGGGACATTGAAAAAGTTAGCAAAGATTTAGAATCTGCATTTGAAAATAATTCCGAATCAGAACTTCTAAATGTCTTAAAAAATAATTCGTTTTTATTTTATGAATTATACTTTCGTAAAAGTGGAATACCACCTGTCTTTCATGAAATCAATTTTGATGGAAAGTTGAGGTGTGATTTCGCATGGTTAAATGATAATTCTGATGGTCCAGAGTGGGTTTTAGTTGAAATTGAAAGACCAAAAATGAAAATTTTTATAAAAAACAACGACCCTTCGTTTGAATTAAACCATGCAATTGAACAAATAAAATCTTGGCGCCGATATTTTGATGAAAATCCAGACGCAAAAAAAAGAATTTTTGGAGCTGTCGCACGTTTTCGTTTTATACTTGTTGCTGGTGATAAACAAAATTGGGACAGTAATGATGCAAAAAAATGGAGAATTGATTACAACAAAGAAACAAATATTGAGATAAGAAGTTCCGATGTTTTTATTAGATCATTAGAGTCATTAAAAAATCATCCAAATGATTTTTGGAGCTTTGCAGAGCACCCAACTTCTAAGTCACATTTCGAATTAAAAAAATTCTGGGAAAATTATTTATATATTAGTAAATGGAGAAGTGTGTTATAAAAATAATTTTGGATATGAATATATTATTATTAAAATAAAATGGATTCTCTTTGATTAGCAAATTTGTATTTTTATTTTTCAGTAAATTGATAGAACTAGTTTTGCTAAGATGCTCCGACATCCAATTTTTGAATTGCAAACATTATTAAAAACCTAAACGAGCTGAAGCTCGTTTTACAATTAGGCATACTTATCATATTTTGGATAAAACAGAAGAAGGGTTTTGATAATTTAAAATTCAAAATTCTTTTCACTTAAACTTTAACCTTAAACACTCAAACTTAAATTTAAATTTGTTTTATTTTTTAATTAAAAATTGAGAATTAAAAACTCAAAATTCTTTTCCCACTTAAACTTTAACCTTAAACACTTAAACTTATTTTCACCTTGCGTGTTTATCGGCATGATATGAACTACGCACCAAAGGAGCGGATTCAACTGCACGGAAGCCCATTTTTAGTCCCTCTTCTTTATATAATGCAAATTCTTCTAAAGTAACATATCTATCTACCGGTAAATGCTGGCGGGTAGGCTGCAAATATTGGCCTATTGTTAAAATATCGCAATTATGATTGCGAAGGTCGTGCATTAGTTCAATAACTTCGTCGTAAGCCTCACCTATTCCAACCATTATACCGCTTTTTGTGCGCAATCCTTTTTGTTTGAACCAGTTAATTAATTCCAAACTCCTTTCATATTTTGCCTGAGGCCTTACGGCATGGTATAATTTTTTTACGGTTTCCAGATTATGATTTAATATATCCGGCGGGTTTTGCATAATAATATTAAATGCATTTTCATCACCCTTAAAATCGGGAATCAAAATTTCAATTGTACAATCTTTCATTTTTTCTCTTATCAGGCGTATGGATTCAGAAAAAATAGAAGCTCCCCCGTCTTTTAATTCATCACGATTAACCGAAGTAATTACAACATGACGCAAATTAAGCTGCTCAACCGATTCTGCAACTCTTCTTGGTTCATCCAAATCAAGTTCGTTTGGCATACCTACTTTAATATTACAAAACCCGCAACTTCTTGTACAGGTATCACCAAGTATCATAAACGTTGCAGTTCTATTATTCCAGCATTCGCCCATATTGGGGCATTTTGCTTCTTCACAAACAGTATTTAATTTACTGTTACGCATTAAAGAAAGTACGTCTTTATAATTTTGTCCACTTGGTAATTTTACTTTTAACCAATCAGGGCGTTTACCTAATTCACCTTTTTTCTGTTCAGCTTCTTCTTTAAATTTTCTTTGATGTTCATTAATAATCAATTTAGTTACCTATCAAATTTATATGTTAAACAATATTTGTATCAAAATTTTCCAAAGTGTCTTTTATATATTTTAAAAATTTACCACCCAACATTCCATCTACCAATCTATGGTCATGACTTAATGATAAATACATCATTGGCTTTATTGCAATTGTATCCATTCCTTCAATTTCAACAACAACCGGTTTTTTAGTAATAGTGCCAACTCCTAAAATAGCCACTTCGGGCTGATTTATAATAGGAGTACCAAACAATGAACCAAAAACACCGTAATTAGTAATTGTAAAAGTACCGTTCATAATATCATCGGGCACCAAACCTTTACTGCGGGCTTTTGTACTTAATTCGGTAATACTTTTAGAAAGTCCTCTTATATTTTTTTCATCTGCATTTTTAATATTTGGAACAATCAGTCCGTTGGGCTCAACTGCAACTGCAATACCCAAATTAATATACTTCTTTAAAATAATATCTTTTCCGTTAATTGACGCATTAATAAATGGAAATTCTTTAAGTGCTTTTATAACCGCATAAGCAATAAACGGAAGATAAGTTATTTTAATGCCCTCTTTTTGTAAAATAGACGCTTTATTTTGCTGAATATAATTATGAATTTTTAACATATCAACTTCAATAACGGCACTTACATGTACGGAAGTATCGCGGCTGTTAAGCATGTGAGTCATTATTTTTTGTCTGATATTATTCATCGGTATTACTTCAATATCCGAGTTCGTGTTGGAATATGAAACAATTTTAGGACTAATTACCGGTGACGGTTTTTCCATATTTGTTTTTATTTCAATAATATCAGTTCTGTATTTTAAATAATTCAAAATATCATTTTTAGTTACTCTGTTTTTAATTCCGGTTCCGGCAATTTTTTGCAATTCATCAAAAGGGATATTTTCTTTATTCGCTATACTTAAAACCAATGGTGAAAAGAAACTATTTATGTCTGTTTTTTCATTTTTTATTTTATCAACTTTTGGTTCTTCAATATTTACAATATTTTCTTTAATTGCAAGTTTGCTTTCTTCTTTAACAATGGGTTTACGAACTATCCCCGTATTTGTTTTAATTCGGGCAACAACAGTTCCAACCGGCACGGTAGAGTTTTCACCAACCAATATTTCAGTCATTATGCCTTCAACAGGTGAAGGAACTTCGGTATCAACTTTATCGGTACTTATTTCAAAAATAGTCTCGTCAAGTTTAATAATGTCACCAACTTGTTTGTACCATTTTATAACTGTACCTTCCATTATCGACTCACCCATTTTGGGCATTGGAATATCAATCAATTCACCGCCAACCTGTTCTGTTGATGGGGCAAAAACAAGTTTTTCGTCAACTATAGCTTCTTTTATCTGTTCCGATTCCTTACCCGGTTCAGTTTCAATAACAGCTACAACAGTACCAACTTCAACCGTTTCCTGTTCCAGAACATTTATCTCAATTAAAATTCCATTTTCTGAACATGGAATTTCCGTATCAACTTTATCAGTACTAATTTCATAAATAATTTCATCTTTTTTAACAATATCACCGGTTTTTTTATGCCATTTAATAATGGTACCTTCATTAATACTTTCGCCCATTTTAGGCATTACAACATTTACTTTCATACAAATTCCTCTTTGCTTAAAATTAGTAATCTAATAATTTTTTAAATCCATTGTAAACTTTTTCCCTTGTAGGCAAAATAGCATATTCCAAATTTGGATGATAAGGAATTGGAGTATCTTTTGCCGCAATTCTTTGTACAGGACCATCTAAATATTCAAATCCCTTTTCAGCAATTCGGGCTGCAATTTCTGCTCCAAAACCGGCGGTTAATGTATCTTCGTGTACAATTATTACTTTACCTGTTTTTTTTATAGAATTAAATATTGTTTCTTCATCAAGCGGAAAAATTGTTCTTATATCAATTAATTCTATCGAATACCCTTCCGCTTCCAATTTATTAATAGCAAACATGGATTCGTGCACCATTGCGCCGTATGTAACAACAGTTAAATCGTTACCTTCTTTTATTATATTGCCTTTACCAAAAGGAATTAGATATTCGCTGTCCGGTTCAGCAGACATAGCATAACCTTGTCTGTATAATCCTTTATGCTCTAAAAATAATACCGGATCGTTAAGACGTAAAGCAGTTTTTAATAATCCTTTTGCGTCTGCGGCATTAGAAGGATAAGCAATTAACAAACCGGGCATATGCGCAAAAAACGCTTCAATATTTTGACTATGATACAAACCGCCATGAATAAATCCACCAATTGCAACCCTTATTACAACGGGTGTTTCAAACAAATTGTTGGAACGATATCTAAAATTAATTAGTTCATTCCTTATTTGTTGAAAAGCAGGAAAAATATAATCACCAAACTGAATTTCTGTACATGGTTTTAATCCCGCCAAACTCATACCAATAGCCACACCGGCAATACTAGCTTCTGCCAATGGCGAATTAAATACTCTATTTTTACCAAACTTTGTAGAAAGTCCTTTAGTTGATGTAAATACTCCCCCTTTGCCATCAGCAACATCTTCACCAAATAAATAGATTTTTTCGTTATATTCCATTTCCTCACGCAAAGCATGATTAATAGAATCAACCATAACAATCGGTTTACCGTTTTTTTCACCCTTAAAATATTCAAGTTTATCTTTTTTACCGCTTTCGTCTAAAACATATAATTCTGCAGTTTCGGCTTTTGGTTCGGTCTGTTTTAATGCCCAATCGGCACTTTCATTTATATGATTATTTATTTCTTTTTTTAATTCGTCATACGCCAAATCCGTCAACACGCCTTTTTTAATTAAAAGACTGCTGAAATACTCAAGCGGATCTTTTTTTTGGTCATCTTCAATTGATTCCTTAGGCCTGTATTTTTTTTGGTCATCTGAGGAAGAATGAGAAAACAATCTTACTACTTCTGCTTCAATAAGTGCCGGACCTTTCCCTTGTCTGGCATATTTAAATGCAGCAAGGGCGGCGGTATTTGCGGCAAGAAAATCAGTACCGTCAACTTTTAACCGTAATAAATTGTTGTATCCTTTCATCATCTCAACTACTGATGCATTTTTGCCGCCTGTCTGCTCTTCAACATGAACGGAGATTGCCCATTGATTATTTTGAATTACAAAAATAACAGGAAGTTTTTCGCGGCTGGCCCAGTTAACCGCCTCGTGAAATTCCCCTTGGCTGGTAGTTCCTTCACCGCTGCTGACATACACAACCGAGTTGTTACCCATTTTTTTATTTGCCAAAGCAACGCCGACTGCCTGCAAAAACTGCGTACCCGTAGGACTTGATTGTGTTGGCACATTTAGCTCTTTTGACGCCCAATGACAAGGCATTTGCCGTCCACCTGTCATTAAATCGGCTTCTTTGGCTAAAGCCTGTAAAAATATCTCTTCGGGCTTTGTTCCAAGTGCAAGCATAAAAGATAAATCGCGGTAATAAGGGAAAGCCCAATCAACTTTTTTATTCATTGCCAAACCAAAAGCTATTTGTGCTGCTTCATGTCCAGCAGCCCCCATATGGAAAAATGCTTTACCCTGCTTAAGCAGGTTCATTACTTTATGATCTATTTGTCTGGAAAGGTACATTAAACGTAAAACATTCATCAATTCGTTTTTTGTTAATCCGCCAAAAAAATCTTTTTTACCTATGGGTGTTTTTTTGTTTATTATATCATTTATATTTATTTCAAGTTCATCTATTTTTTTTCCTTCCATAATTTCCCCTTAGTTGTTGTTTTCTAAGTTATAAACATCAGGATTTGTAATATTAAATTCATTATATTCAAACATCTTAATAAATTTTTCTAAAATTTTTCTTTTCACTTCTTCAATATCTAAGTTTCTGTTTAGTTCTTTTGATAACGATGTAACTTCTTTATCTTTAATTCCACAAGGAACAATACCGTCAAATAGTTTTAGGTCTGTATTTACATTAAAAGCAAAACCATGCATTGTAACCCACCTGCTAATTTTAATTCCAATTGCACAAATTTTTTTTTCGCCAATCCAAACACCCGTATATTCTTTTTTTCGGCCGGCAATTAAACCGTAATTGTTACAGACTTGAATAATTACCTCTTCAAGGTTTCTTAAATAAAGGTGAGTATCCTGTTTCCAATTTTTAAGGTCAATAATTGGATAACCGACTATTTGGCCGGGTCCGTGATAGGTTATATCTCCCCCTCTATCAATTTCATAAACAGAAATGCCTTTAGATTTAAGATATTCCTCGCTTCCAATTAAATTATCTTTACTGGCTACTTTTCCAAGTGTGTATGTATTTGGATGTTCCAGCATAAAAAATGTATCATTTATTTTATTATCTACTCTTTTTGCAAAAACATTATGTTGTAAATCCCAAGCTTTTTTGTAATCAATTAAGCCCAAATTACAATAATCAAGTGTTTTAGATGTGAATTGATTCTCCATAAGCGTTAGCTGCTGCTTCCATTATTGATTCTGATAAAGTTGGATGTGCGTGAATTGTTTTAATTATAGATTCCGGTGTTGCTTCTAAAGTTTTTGCTAAACCAAGTTCGGCAATTAATTCAGTAGCTTCACTTCCAATAATATGCGCTCCTAAAAGTTCACCGTATTTTGCGTCAAAAATAAGTTTTACAAAACCTTCCCTTTCACCAACAGCAAAAGCCTTACCGCTTGCCATAAAAGGAAATTTTCCAATTTTTATCTCATATCCTTTTTCTTTTGCTTTTTCTTCGGTAAAACCAATGCTTGCTACTTGCGGCTGGCAATAAGTACAACCGGGAATTGAATTATAATCAACACTTGAAATTTTTAGACCTTTTATTTTTTCAATACAGGTAATTCCTTCGGCACTTGCAACATGTGCAAGCCAAGGAGCACCAATTACATCACCAACAGCATAAATACCTTCAATATTTGTATTATAGTTTTCTCTGTCAACCACTATACTGTTTTTGAATGTATCCACACCAAGAGTTTCTAATCCAATGCCTTCAATATTACCAATAACCCCAATTGAACTTAAAACTTTTTCGGCTTTTAATTCTTTTGTTGTTCCATCTTTTTCAATAATAACGGAAACACCATCGTTTTCAGTTACGGCACTAATAACCTTTGTGCTTGTATAAATTTCAATTCCACGTTTTTTAAAACTTTTTGCCAGAGTATCCGATATTTCTTTATCTTCAATCGGTAAAATATTATCCAACATTTCAACAATTGTAACTTTTGTGCCTAATGCATTATAAAAATAAGCAAATTCAACTCCAATTGCTCCCGCACCAATTATTATAAGTTCTTTGGGTTGTTCTTTTAAACTCATTGCCTCTGTGCTTGTAATAATATTTTTCCTATCCACAGGTATGTTTGGAACAAAACGCGGGCGTGCACCGGTAGCAATAATAATTTTATCGGCAAATATTTCTTCGGAGGAGTTATCTTCTTTTGTAACTATAATTGTTTTTTGAGCTGTAAGTTTACCAAACCCTCTAATTCTATCAATTTTGTTTTTTTTGATAAGTAATTCAACATTTTTGGAGATTTTTTCGGAAATCCCTCTGCTTCTTTTAATAATTGCTTCAAAATCAAAACTAAGACCTTCTACCTTGATACCGAATTCTTTTGCATGATTTTTCATGTTATCATAAAGTTCGGCATTTTTAAGTAAAGATTTTGTAGGAATGCATCCCCAATTTAAACAAATGCCTCCCAAATTCTCTTTGTCTATAACTACTGTGCTAAAACCTAGCTGAGCAGCCCTTATAGCGGCAACGTAACCACCGGGCCCGCCTCCTAAAATTGCAATATTGTACCGTTTTGACATATATTCCCTTTATAAATCTGATCTAATAATATATAAACTTTAATAAGCCTTTTAAAGTTTAATTTGTGAATATTTTATGCTAAAACAATTAACACAACTCCTAAAAACATAATTAAAGCACCCAACATCCTGCTTTTTATATCTGCTTCCTTTAAAAAATAAAAACCAAAAAACACCGAAAGAAGACCTGACAACCTTTTTAAGGCAATAACATATGCTACTAATGTTAACGAAAGTGCTGCCATATGAAAAATAAAGGAGCCTACTGCAAGAGAGCTTATAAGCATTAAAGGTTTTTTATTTTCAAAAAGATTTTGTTTATTAAATTTTTTCTTATAAGCCGTAAAAGCAGTTAAAGATGTAAATATTAATATATTTATTATAATAAGGTGTTGGTAAACTGAAGAACTGTTTATTGATATTTTATCAAAATTTGCCGATATGCTCCAAATAAACGACACAAATAACATATACCTAGTGCCTTTATTTTTTATTAAGGATTTAAATGGTTCAAAAAATCCTTTTTTATTTGTTTTGATATTTAATAAATAAGAACCTATAACAATTAATAACACACCCAGCAAACCATATATATTAGGAAATTCACCAATTAATATTGGCGAAGTTATTAATAAAAATAACGGTGTAAAACTTAACATAGGCATTACGGAAGATATATCGCCATAAGCCAAAGCTTTATTATAAAAAATTGTTGCTAATAAATTTATAAAAGCTGTTATTGAAACTGCAACCCAAAACTGCAAACTGAATTTTAATTCTATAAAAAAAAGACCGGGTAAAAAAACAAAAAAAGGAAAAACATAATTTGTCCATGCAATTATCAAAGGATCAACTGTTTTTGAAGTCTTTTTAGAAATTAAACTACGTATTGCCTCACTTAACGGATTTAATAATGCAAAAATTAACCACATGATATTTAAATAACTCTTTAATTTGAAAGTCTTAAAGTAATGAAAAAATGCTATTATTTCATTTTTTTATGGTTATTTTTATATAAACAAAATTAAACAAAAAAAATACGACAAGTATTATAGGGTTAATATTATCCCAAACTAATAAAAAGAAGCTGATTGATTGGAAATAACAAGTAACTTATCTGCAAAAATATTGGGTGAATATATGCTGAGAATTATATATTTGCAGGTATCAGCCCGGCCTTTGCGGAACGAAATGTTTATTGAGAAATAAACCCCCTAAAAACCGCTCACAAGCCCCATCGGGGCGAGACATAATACATTGCAAAACAACATGTTATAGGTATATCAATGTCGCTCCGCTGGAGCTAAATACCGCTGTTGGTTGAATTGATTTTCTATATACATTCCACCCATAAATGGGTTGTTAATAAAGATAAATTATATCCCGAATATAAATAATTGGTAGGATTAATATAAAAAAGGTTATTTTAAAAGTATATATTCCCCGCCGACTAATTTACAATAAACACAAATAATCAAAAAAAAAGCCTAACCTAGTGAAGTCAATATTATGTAATACTAAACAGACATCAAGTTAGGAGTTATATTTAGGTTTATATCAAGCCGGATGGAAAACCAGACTGTGATATAATTGAGGATTTTATGAAAAGTCGTAAAATAATATCCTTATAAGTTGAACACTGCCGGAATTCTGGTTTTTGTGGCGTTACGAGTTGTTACAAACTTTGCGCGACTCGTCTGTACTGCCGTGTAATAAATACACGTTAATGCCTCATATAATAATATGTTATGTGGTATTACGCAATCCCGAAGGGATGACATGATTATAGCAAAAGCAGAAAAATAAACGCAAAACCCTGAAAGGGTGACATTGTTTTTGTTAACAAAATGGCCATTCTTTATTTTTACCCAAATTTTTACACGGTTTGTTTAACTTTAGAAGCAAAGAAATATTTGTATTAAAAAACCGAATTGCAATATTGCCAAACAACTGTTTTTCCAACTATCTTGTTATCTGTTTGGTATAAGGTATTACATCCCCAAAACAAAAAACCCCAAAGGGCAGCGTATTTATTATTAACGTCAACTCAATTGGGGTTTAAAAATATATTTAAGATAATATTTGTTTAATTAACCTGATTTAAAGCTTTTTCACCTTTTAAGACATTAATAATATTTAAAGCTGCCATTTCTGCCATTTTTGTACGTGCTTCAAAAGAAGCACTTCCAATATGAGGAAGAAGAACAACATTTTTTAGTTTTAATAAATCTTTATTAACATCAGGTTCATTTTGATAAACATCAAAACCGGCTGCAAAAATTTTATTTTCTTTTAATAATTCAATTAAAGCAGCTTCATCAATTATTTCACCTCTTGCAGTATTAACAACAATAGCATTAGGTTTTAGAAGTTCAAGTTTTTCTTTTGAAATTAAATTAAGCGTATCATTATTAAGCGGTATATGCAGCGAAACAATATCGGCCTTTTTTAATAAAGTATCCAAATTAACTTTTTTTGCACCCGTTTTTTCTTCAAAATCTTTCTTTTTACTTCTGTTATAATAAATAATATGTGTGCCAAACGATTTTAATCTTATTGCCGTTTCAGTTCCAATTCTTCCTGCACCAATAATTCCAACAGTTTTGCCGGCAAGTTCGTACCCAAGCAATAATTTAGGAGCCCAGCCTTTAAATTTACCGTTACTAACCATCTCGTGACCGGCAATTACATTACGGGCACAAGCTAAAACTAAAGATACTGCCAAATCGGCAGTTGAATTGGTTAAAACACCCGGAGTGTTTGTAACAATAATATTTTTTGATTTTGCATATTTTATGTCAATATTATTATATCCAACAGCATAATTTGCAATAATTTTACAATTAGCTAATTCGTTAATAACTTCAGGTGTAAATTTATCGGGCAAACACGAAAGAATACCATCAGCGTCCTTACCAAACTTAATTAATTCGGCTTGGCTTATTTGTTTATTTTTAGCATAAACATCAACTTCAAAACCATTTTTAAGCAATAAATTTAAAGCTGCTTCAGGTAATTCTCTTGTTAAAAAAATTCTCATAACGATCCGAATAATAATCTTACAATAAATATTGCTGCTAACGTGCCGCCTAAATCAGCAAATAATCCGGCAGGTAAAGCATGTCTGGTTTTTCTAATATTTACCGAACCAAAATAAACCGCAATTACATAAAAGGTTGTTTCGCTGCTGCCAAATAATGTAGAAACCAATATACCAATAAATGAATCCGGTCCATGAACTTTCATAATTTCAGCCATAACACCAAGTGAACCGCTACCTGAGAGTGGGCGCATTAAAGCCATCGGAAGAGCTTCTGCCGGCATACCTATTAAACTTGTTACCGGTTGTAAAACCATTGTTAAAAAGTCCATTGCTCCGCCTGCTCTAAAAACACCAATAGCAACAAGCATTGCAACCAAATAAGGAATAATTCTTATAGCAACATTAAATCCTTCCTTAGCACCTTCAATAAATGTTTCGTATATTTTTACTTTCTTAAAAAAACCATAAGTAACAAAAGAAAAAATTATTGCAGGAATTGCTAAAATTGATACTACTTGAATTACGGATTTAAATCCTTCGAGGCTTAAAAAGCTAAATAAGGAACCAATTTTACTTAGGGCACCTGTTAATGATAAAACAACAAGCAAAGCAACTATACCAAAAAAACCCGCATAAAATTTAATATTAGATTTGAACCAGGCTAACAACTCCCCTTTTTCGCCGGAAAATTTTTCCATAATTTTGGCACTTGTAACGCCAAACACAAAAGCAAAAAAAGCTCCAAACATTGTAGTTCCAATAATAATTGCCGGGTCGGCACTTCCCGATGCTGCTCTTACTGCTATTGCTTGTGCAGGTATCAGCATTAATCCCGAAGTATTTATAGCTAAAAAAGTACACATAGCGTTAGAAGCTGTACCTTTGGTTGGATTAAGTTTGTCTAATTCTTCCATTGCTTTTAATCCAAATGGAGTAGCTGCATTTCCAAGACCAAGCATATTTGCAGACATATTCATAATCATTGCACCCATTGCAGGATGTTCGGGCGGAACCTCGGGAAATAATAATTTTGTTACCGGACTCATTATACGTGCAATAATTCTAATTAATCCTGCTTCTTCGGCAATTTTCATAATGCCTAACCAAAGGGCCATAATACCAATTAACCCCATTGCAATGTTAACTGCCGTAGCTGCATAATTTAAAGCACTGCTTGTAACTTCTTTCATACGTGCAAAAGTAATTTCTTCCCATACTATTTTTGCATTGGCGGTTGTAGAATTGCTGAAAGATGATATTTTTAATACACCTGTAATATCATCTTCTTTGCCCGTAATTTTTGCCATATTTTTTAAAATTTCAGGCGTATTTCCATCTGTTTGTAAAAAGATTAGATTTTTTTTCTTATCAGGAACAACAGTAACTTTTACCGTTTGTTCAATTGATGTTTTTTCCTTTACATTATAAAAGGAATTAAACTCCTGCTTATCAATTGATATTTTTACATCGTAACTTTTGGCAATTTTTGCATCAAACGGTTCATTAAAAACAGCGGTGACTTTTAATTCTTTCCCATTCATATACTTATTATTGCTCTGTTCAACAATATCAGTACTTAATGCAACACCAATTCCTAGTAATAATAATCCAAGCCATACATAATTTAACATTCTTACCTCATATTTTATAGGGAATTAAGATACAAATATATTAATAATTTAAATTCTTTTAGAAATAAATATAATTCTTTCTTATTTTTAGTTTAATAATTTTTTATATAAGGTAATAAATTACGAATTTTTATGGAAATATTGCAAACTATTTTAATTATCCTGTCTTTTTTATCAATAGCTTTTTTAATGTTTTTGAGAAAAATCCCCGCAATAATAGCACTTCCTTTAATGGCAGTTGTTATTCCTGTATTTGCAGGTGTAAATTTTAACGATATTATTAAATATGTAATTGGTGAAGGCACTTTAAAGCTTAGCTCTGCCTACACTATAGCAATGTTTGGAAGTATGCTTAGTGTTGTGTTACAAAAAACCGGTGTTGCAGAAAGTTTTATAAAAAAAGGAGCAGAACTATCCGGTGATAACCCATGGCTAATTGCGGTATTAATGCTTTCATTAATAATCTTGTTATTTTCTACATTAGGTGGATTAGGCGCAATTATTATGGTAGCAACCATCGTTTTACCTATTATGGCATCTGTTGGCATAGGCCCTTTAACAACAGTAGGAATATTTTTATTTGGGTTAAGTATAGGCGGTACCCTAAATGTAGGCAATTGGGCTGTTTACCGCGAGGTAATGAAACTAAGCCAAGACCAGATATTATCTTTTGCTTTAATAATGTTCAGTATAACTTTTGTTATTGCAATAATTTATATCACATTTCAATTGTACAAAGACGGCGTTGAAATTAAATTTAAACGAATATTTTATCGTTCAATAGTAGCATTGGTTATTATTGGAGGTGGGATTTTTACTTTTAATTATCTTTTACCAATAGAATTAAAAAATGGCATAATGCAAGTTTATTCTATTATAGTGACCGGAATTTATTATTTAACCGCATTGTTAATAGTATTATTATTTATTACTGCCGTTGTGCGCGCTATAATGGGACTAAATGAAAACAAAAACGATGTTCATTGGATTTCTTATTTTACTCCAATAATTCCACTTCTTTTAATTCTTATGTTTAGTTTTGATTTTATTGCCGCTTTTGTGGTTGGGTTATTATATGCTTTTATTGTAACTTATAAAAAGAAAAGACTAAATTTATTTATCAGATCTATATTTGAAGGCGGCGGAGTAGTTATGCCGGCTGTTATTTTAATGTTTGGAATCGGGATGCTTCTTGTTGCTATTATGGGACCAAAAGATTATGCAGGAACATGGCCGGTTCTTCACTTATTAAAACCTCTTTTAGAAGTTATTGTACCGGCTAACGGATTTAGCTATGTGTTAATTTTTGCTTTAGCAGCTCCGTTAGCTTTATACCGTGGACCCTTAAATGTTTGGGGAATGGGATATGGAATTGCAGCTGTATTTTTAGCTTCGGGGTTAAATCCTGCTGCCGTAATGGGACTTTTATTGTCCGTTGGACAGATACAGGGAATAAGTGACCCTACAAATACTCATAATGTTTGGTTAGCCAACGAAATGCGGGTGGATGTTCAAAAGGTATTATGGAATACATTGCCTTATACCTGGATTGCTGCCATTGTAGGTCTTTTATTTTCTGCTTATCTTTTTATGTAAAATTTGAATTATTAAAAATATTTTTTTAATTTTTACAATTAAATATGCCGAAATATAAAAAACTACAAATTTAAACAACAAATTATAGTATATTCTATAATGTAATTATTAAATGGTTTTTTAGATGAATTAAATATGAAATATTTGTCAGAACAATATAAATTTTACAAAACATACCCGGAAAAATGTGACTGCTTAAAAGAATAACTTTTTATATTATTATTATTTGTTATTCGTAAATTAATAAAGAGGGGCAGTTACCCTCCTTAATTGTAAAAACAACTAAACCCCTTTGATACAAAACACACTTAAAGGAGTGTACTATTTTTTTTATTGCTTAAGTTGGGAATATTGTTTTAATTAAAATGTAACAAAATTTTTTGGTGTTATTAAATGATTATTTTGGAGTAAATTTTTGAATAGAAAAATTAAAATTGGAATAGATGTTGGCGGAACGTTTACACATGCGGTTGCTATTGATATTGCGGATTTTTCGATTTTAGGTAAAGCTTGTGTGCCAACCACACACAATGCTTTAGAAGGTGTTGCACGAGGTGTGGTAAATTCCATGCATATACTTATTGAAAAACATGATATTTATCCTGATGAAGTAATACTAATTGCACATTCTACTACACAGGCAACAAATGCACTTTTAGAAGGAGATGTTGCCTCAGTTGGTGTTATTGGAATGGGAAAAGGACTTGAAAAAAACAGGGTACAAAAAGAAACAAATCTTAACGATATTCAGCTAGCCCCAAATAAAATATTACCGGTAAAGTATGTATTTTTAGATACTTCCCTTCCATTGGAAAGATCAAAGATTGAAGAAAGTATTAATTTTTTACTTGATGAAGGTGCCGATGTTATTGTTGCCAGTGAAGCTTTTAGTGTAGATCATCCTGAAAATGAAGAATTAGTTGTATCGGTTGCGGAATCTATGGATATTCAAGCAACAGCGGCTTGTAAAATAAGTCGTTTATACGGTTTGCGTGTTAGAACAAGAACAGCAATTATTAACGCCAGTATGATGCCCAAAATGCTTGAAACTGCAAATTTAACCGAAGAAGCCGTACGCAAAAGCGGTATTAATGCACCTTTAATGGTAATGCGCAGCGACGGCGGTATAATGAGCATTAACGAAATGAGGAAACGTCCTATTTTAACAATGCTTTCCGGGCCGGCTGCCGGTGTTGCAGCTGCAATGATGTATGCAAAAGTATCAGACGGAATATTTTTGGAGGTCGGCGGCACATCAACCGATATTTCTGTTATTAAAAATGGCAAACCTCAAATCAAGTCGGCACAAATTGGCGGTAATCGTTTATATTTACGTACTTTGGATGTTAGAACTATTGGGATTGCCGGTGGTTCCATCCCACGAATTTCCGGTAATAAAATTATTGATGTAGGCCCGCGTAGTGCACATATTGCAAATCTAACTTATGCGGCATATTCTGAAAATATTAAAGATTTTGATGATTTTGAAATTGAAAAAATCCAGCCTAAATCATCTGATCCTGCCGATTATATGGCTATAAAAACAAATGATAAGAACTATTGTGTTACACCAACCGAAGCATCTTACATGCTTGATTTGGTAAATGAAGTTGGACACGGACAAGCAAATATAAATGCAGTTAAATCTTGTTTTAATACATTAGAAAAAAAATTAAACCATAAAGCAAATGATATTGCCAAAGATATTTTGACTATATCGGCTGAAAAAATAAAACCCATAATAAAACAACTTACCCGCGAATATAAATTAGATCCCGATTTAATTGAATTCCTTGGCGGCGGTGGTGGTGCTTCGGCTATTGTTCCTTTTACTTCCAAATATCTAAAAATCCCCTACAAAATTGCAGAAAATACAGAAGTAATTTCAGCAATTGGTGCTGCTCTTGGAATGATACGCGATTCGATTGAAAAAAATATGTTGTCCCCTACTGAATCGGATATTTTACAACTTCAAAAAGAAGCCTACGATTCCGTAGTTGAAATGGGTGCTATACCGGAATCTATTGAAGTTACTATTGAAATTGACAGCAAAAACAAAAAGGTTATTGCCACTGCAATGGGAAATAGCGAATTACGAACAAAAGATTTAGTACAAAAAATACTTACGGAAAACGAACTGCTGGATATTTGTGCAAAATCGATGAAAGAAGAAAAAGAAAAACTTGTTATTACAGGGTCAACATCACACCTTTATGCTGTTAATTATAACGGAATTAAAAAAATTCTTTTTGGATTAATAAAAAAAGAAATAAGAAAAGTTAGAATTATTGATAAAGAAGGGACAATACGTCTTCAAATTAATAAAGCTTTTACATATATTACAAACAAAAATTTGTTAAAAAATATTGTTACCGATGTTGTTGATAAACTTACAACTTTTGGGGATGCCGGTGCTTTAATGCCGGATATATATGTGGTAATAGGCCCAAGAATTATTGACTATTGCGGATTAATAAATCAATCGCAAATTTTAGCTTTATTGGATTCCGAAATTTCTAAAACAAACAGCGATGAAACTATTATTTTATTAGCGTCGCAAAAGGAATAAAATGGAACATTTATATAATAAAAAATACGATTACATTATTTACGGCGGAAGTATAACCGGTGTATTTTATGCTTTGTTTTATAAATCCAAAGGCGCAGATGTTTTACTTGTAAATAAATATGGATTTTTAGGCGGTGGTATTACCGAAAATTTATGTTTATTGCAGGATATTTACAGTATGAATATTCATAAATTTAATAAATTAATACTTGATACTTTAGGTGAAAAAAATTGTTATAAAACCAATATTTATCAACATGTTTATGAATATTTTGTTAATCATGAACAGTTAAAATTTGTTTTGCAGGATTTATTGGTTAAACATAATGTTAATTTATTGTATCATGTTAAAGCCGTTGAACCGGTTAAAGACAATAAACTTGTTTTGATGGGTAAAGAAGGAAAAATTATTATTGAAGGGAATAAGATAATTGACTGCAGTGATAATTTTTATTTATATTTTTTAGACGGTAATATTAACTACACTCACGGTTTTTATAATTTTGTTGTAGTTGGTAATGATAAAGATAAACTTAAAAAATTAGTTCCTAATGCGGACGTTACACAAATTGGTGATAACCGATATTTAATTAATTTGATAATAAATTTTGACGATGTTTTAACTGTTGAAAATACTGCGCATGACCTAATGAATATTATCACACCAATTCTTATTCAAAATAATTACAGAATTGAACTGCTGCCCGTTGAAACCTTTTTAATGTCTAAATTTAATGAGGATTACCAATCACCAAAATTCGAGCCGATTTATGAATATAAAAGCGGTAGTTTTATATCTTTAATTGAAAGAAGTATATTAGTTGAAAAATGTTACGAGTTTATTAAATGAACGAAATTTTTAGAATTTTAGAAAAAAAATTAATTGTATCGTGCCAAGCCGAAGGCATCTCCCCTTTTAATAATCCTGAGGGTATTTTAATGTTTGCAAAAGCCGCTGTTTTAGGCGGTGCCGCAGGAATTAGAAGTGAAGGAATAGAAAAAACCCAAAATATTATAAATAATATAAATGTTCCTGTAATTGGACTGGTAAAAAATACTTTTGAAGACGGATATGTTCGTATAACAGGAAGTTTTAAAGAAGTTGAACAATTATTATCAATAAATTGTCCCATTATTGCCGTTGACGGCACAATAAGAGAGCGTGAAGGCCTGCAAGGCCATCAATTCATTTCAGAGTTAAAGAAACGTTACAAATGCCTTATAATGGCTGATATTTCAACGTACAATGAAGGTGTTTTGTGCGCCCAAAACGGTGCCGATTGTGTTTCCACAACTTTAAGCGGTTATACACCTTATACGCAAAATAAAAAAACCAACGAACCCGATTACGCTTTAGTTTACGAATTAGCAAAATCAATTAACATTCCCCTTTTTGCCGAAGGCCGAATAAACACACCTGAATTTGCTAATAAAGTTATTAATGCCGGTGCTTACGCAATTGTTGTTGGCAGTGCTATTACCCGCCCTACACTTATTACCGAATGGTTTGTAAAGGCTATAACGCTTTAATTTTTTTGTTCACTTAAAATTCGTTTAGCTTCTCTTAAATCTATTTTAGCATGATAACCATGTTTTTCTAACAAAAAAAGTAAATTCGAACCACTCAATAGAGTAATCGGTTTCCCCTTTGCAAAATCATATGCATCAGGCCCATAGTCGGCAGTCAAATAATTTATTTTATTTCAATTCCATACTTAAGTATTTCTCTGCTCAAAGAATCATTATTGTCAAAAACAGCAAAATCTAAAGGAAAAGGTTCAATACGAGTATCTATGTTATAAGTCAGTTTAAGAAGATTAACCTGTGAATTAAACCTCTCTTTTAAGTTTTTAATGACTATCGCAATATCAATATCACTATCTTCGGTAAAAGTACCTCTTGCATATGAACCGAATAGATATGCCTTTTCGTAATTAAATTTATTGGCCTTAATAAACATTAAATATTTTTCGGCTATTTCAAGTGCTTCTGTTTGGTTCATAATTTTTTGTACTTAATTTTGTAATATATAACAATTAAAAGTATTATCAAACTCTTCTCAACCAAAAACAATACATTAAATAGTTTAAGACACTCTAAATAGGTACTTTACAACGTTATTAGTCTGTTTTACGTGGTATGTGTTTTGTACTTGTTGCAGACATTAAGCTGTTTTTCAGTTTATAATTATTGCTCAAACCCACCTCAGCGAGGTGGAACGTTTGTAATCACAAAATCCCCCAAAAACATCAGCACATCAGCGATGTGCCACCTTCGTTTAGGCAGTTAAAAAGCGGTTGTGGGTTTTGGTAAGGCACTAAATATTTAGCAGGTAATTCACTATGTCACCCGTTTCGGGTTAAAATCTAATAATTTACAAATAATAAAAATCCCGCTATTCCCATATTATTGATTTTAATTCATAATTCATAATTCATAATTCATAATTCATAATTCATAATTCATAATTCATAATTCATAATTCATAATTCACAATTCATAATTCACAATTCATAATTCACAATTCATAATTCATAATTCACAATTCATAATTCATAATTAAGTTTTATCAGCCCATTGCTCCCATATTTTTTAATAAGTTGATAATAAAACCGCATTTTTTTTCAAGATCTTCAAGTGTAGTATTATTTTCAATTGTAAAATCAGCTAATCCTTTTTTGTTTTCATCGGGCAACTGATTATTTATACGTGTAATAATTTCATCACGTGTAAGTTTGCTGCGTTCCATAGTTCTTTTTATGCGAATTTCTTCACTAGCGGTTATTAACACAACATAATCAAACATTTCTTCAATTTCTATTTCAAATATTATTGCCGATTCAACAAATACCATATCTTTTTCTTTAAGTGAAGCAGACATTAAGTTATTAATTTTTTTTAATGTAGGCGGATGTAAAATGCTGTTAATTTTTACTAAATTATCCGCATTAGAAAAAACCACGTCAGCTAAAAACTTTTTATTAGGTAAGTTATCAACAAATGCATTTTTTCCAAATGCTTCAATAATTTGTTGTTTTACATTATAATCAGCTGTTAAAATATTTTTTGATATTTCATCGGCTAAAATAACATCGTATCCAAGTTTTTTTGCAGCCTCACAAAACTTGCTTTTACCCGAACCAATACCGCCTGTAACACCAATTTTTAATTTTTTCATACTACACTCAGTTTGTTTAAAATAAAAAAGGGTGATTAAAAAATCACCCTTAAATTTGTCTACATCTATTTATTTTGCGTAAGATATTTTCCTAACTTCACGAATAACCGTAACTTTAATTTGCCCCGGATATTCCATTTCTTCCTGAATTTTTTGAGCAATATCGTAAGCTAATTGATCGGCTACAACATCATCAATTTTATCCGGTTCAACAACAACACGTATTTCCCTTCCTGCTTGAATAGCGTATGTTTTTGCAACACCTTCAAAAGATTTTGCAAGTGTCTCCAAATTTTCAAGACGTTTTACATAACTTTCAAGAGGTTCTCTTCTTGCGCCGGGACGTGCACCGCTTATTGCATCTGCGGCTTGAACTAATGCAGAGATAGGATGTTCCATTTCAATATCTTCGTGATGACTTCCTACGGCATTAATTACTATTGGATGTTCTTTATATTTTTTACATAATTCGTAACCAAGCAAAGCGTGTGGTCCTTCAACAGCTTTATCAAGCGTTTTGCCAATATCGTGCAATAAACCTGCTTTTTTAGCAATTTGAGGATCTAATCCAACTTCAGAAGCTAAAACACCGGTCAAATAAGCAACTTCAATACTATGCTGTAAAAGATTTTGACCGTAACTTGAACGGTATTTCATTTTACCAACATGTTTAACTAATTCGGGGTGCATACCATGTAAACCAAGTTGAATTAAAGTGTTTTCGCCTTCACGTAGAATTTCTTCTTCAAGTTCAGCTTGAACCTTTTGAACAATTTCTTCAATTCTTGCAGGGTGTATTCTACCATCGGCAATTAATCTTTCTAACGAAATACGAGCAATTTCACGTCTAAACTGATCAAATGCGGATAATATAACAGCTTCAGGAGTATCATCAACAATAACATCAACACCCGTAGCAGCTTCAAAAGCGCGGATATTTCTGCCTTCCCTGCCAATAATTCTACCCTTCATTTCATCATTTTGAATCTGCACAACAGAAACAGTAGATTCAACCGAATGATCAACAGCAGTACGTTGTATAGCTTGAATAATAATTTTTTGGGCTTCTTTTTTAGCTTCTAACTTATAATGATCGCGGATATCTTTTAACTGCTGAGCAGAATCGGATTTAGCTTTACTAAGCATATTATCCATTAACATCTTTTTTGCTTCGTCAGATGTTAAGGAGGCAATTTTTTCTAATCTTGTATTTTCTTCTTGAACTAATTTTTCAAGGTTAGACTGTTTATTTGCTAATTCTTCTTTTTTAGAAAGTAACTCTCTTTCAATTCTAGCGTTTTCTTTTTCTTTTTGTAAAGCTATCTCTTGTTTTTTATCAGCAACTTCTTCACGCTTTTCAATTAATTTTTCAGTATTTGAAATTTTCTGTTTTCTTTGATTAACTTCAATATCAAATTCTTGTTTCTTTTTTAACCACTCGTCTTTAACTTCAAGTAATTTTTCTTTTTTTATGTTCTTTGATTCTTTTTCGGCATCTTCAAGAATTAGTTTAGCTCTTTCTTCAGCATTTTTGACTTTATTTATACCAATTTTTGAACTAAGTAACCATCCTAAAAAAAAGAACAAAACTATTGATACAACCAGTATCAACATTACAATAACAGGATCCATTTTTCCTCCATAAAAGCATAATATTATAACCGTACCACATTGCATAATTAAAAAGAACCCTTTTTGAACAATGTGGGAAATTGCCCAGTACTTTTTACTTCCAATGTTGCATAAGCAAACCAATTAAGGTTTTGGCCTGCAAACGTACCGTAAGTCAAAAACCCATTTTATCTTATTTTAACAGCTCTTAATAAAATGCAATACTGGTACGGTTCAAAATTTTTACGAAGTCTCAGGTGTGCTATTTGACTCGGTTAGAAGAAGCTTAATTTTTTTAATCTTATCAATTGCCTGCACCTTGAATTCTCTGTATTTATTTTTTTCAATGAACAAATCATAAGCTATATTCAATGCTGCAATTACTGCAATCGTTTCTCTTGGTTGGTCAGACAAATCTCTTTTTGTATCATCCATAATCGTATTAACATATTTAGCCAATTCAAGTGCTATCTCTTCATTCTCAACTAAAAGAGCGTATTCTTTCTCAAAAATTTTTACTTGAAGCTTCTTTTTATCAGTCATTTTTAACCTGAACTATCGTACCGTCAATTTGTTTAAGAACTTAAGTGGTTATCCACTTTTTTAATCAAATCTTCAATTTTTTTCTTTAGTTTACCTTTTTCTTCCATATCGCTGAACAAATCCCCAATATATTGCCCATTTACAAAATCGCCGGTTTGGATCTTTTTTTCTAAATCTTCGACCCTATTTTTTAAATTTATATTGTCTTTTTCTAAATCGGCTAATTTTGATTTATTCTCATCTTTAAATTGCTTCAACTCATCATGCTTACGCTTGAAAAAATAAACTTGTTTTTCAAGAGCGGCAAGTTCATCAAAAAAGGAATCATATTTGGTAAGTTCAGCCAATTTATTTTCCTCTTAATTCTGCATTTAAATTTGATTTAACATATTCAATAGCATTCCAAAAATCTTTTTCAATTTCTTCTTCAGTTAAAGTCCTTTCTTCATTAAAATACTCTAGTTGAAAAGCCAAACTTCTTTTATTTTCACCTAAAGTTTCACTCTCAAATATATCAAACAATTTTACATCCTTTAAAAGTTTCGAACTACCTTTAAATATTGTATTAATAATTGTAATATATTCAATATTTTTATCTACTACAAATGCAAAATCACGCAAAACTGACGGAAACTTAATTAATTCTTTAAAAGATCTCTCTTTTGAAGTTATTTTCTTTAAATAATCTATATTTATTTCAAAATTAAATACGTCCTGCTCTATTTCAAACATATTTAGAATATCTTTTTTTACCTTTCCACCAATTCCGTAAACTACACCTTCTCTTTGAAGTTTAAATCCATATTCCCATAATAATTCGTTAGTAAAATAATACGAATCATTTTCGAAATTATCAAGTGAGTATTTATTGAAAAATGATTTTAAATATCCTTTTAAGTCATAAAAATCATAAAATTTATCTTTATCGTACCAAACAGAATCGTTACTTTTGCCTGATAACAAAATATTAACTTTATCAATTTCAGTAAAATCGGAAAAGTCTTTTATGCTGCCAGTAGTTATTTTTTCAAAAACGTGACCAATTTCAAATAGTTTTAAATTTTTCTCGCGTACTTTAATATTTCTTGAAATTGTAAATAATCCACCCGGCAACAAAGATGTTCTTAAATGAGACATTTCATAACTTTGCGGATTCAACATTTTTATTGCATTACCAAATTTTTCTGAAATAGTTTCACTTAACAACGAGTTAGTAATTATCTCATAAAATCCGTAACCACACAAAAAATTTCTTAATGAATTATTATATTCAGATTGGTCAATTTTTTCATCCAAAATAACACTTATTTTTTGAATTACCGGAATATTATCATAACCATAAATTCTTCCAACTTCTTCAATTAAATCTATTTCTCTCTCAACATCAGGTCTAAAAGTAGGAATTTCTACTTCAATTTTTTCTTCGTTTTTACTTAATATTATAAAACCTAATTTTGTTAAAATATTATCTACTTCGTTTTTAGTTACGGCAAAACCTAATATTTTATTTACTCTTTCATATCGTAAAGATGTTTTTTTGGCTTCAATAATTTGGGGATATACATCAATAACACCGTCTAAAACTACCCCACCGGCTACTTGATTTATTAAATATGCGGCACGTTCTGCTGCATATAAGGAAATATTTGGATTGCAGCCTCTTTCAAATCTATATGATGCATCAGTTGATAAACCAAGTTTTTTTGAAGTTTTACGTACTGAGGATGAATTAAAATAAGCACTTTCAATTAAAATATTTTTTGTGTTTATGGTTACTTCCGAGTTTTGGCCACCCATAACACCTGCAATTGCAACAGGTTTTTGTGTATCACAAATTAATAAATCTTCAGGTAACAAATTTCTTTCTTTAGAATCTAGCGTAACAAATTTATTAATATTGCCTGCTTTTTTAACAACAATTGTTTTATTGGCTAACATATCTAAATCAAAAGCGTGTAATGGCTGTCCAATTTCATACAAAATATAATTAGTAACATCAACAACATTGTTAATTGGACGCAGCCCAATTGATTTTAGTCTATTTTTTAACCACTCCGGAGAGTCTTTTATTTCAATTCCTTCAATTACCTTAGCAACGTATCGTGGACAAGCAATGTGGTCTTCCACAACAACTTTTGCAGCATTATCTATACTTTTACCCGAAACTGCTTGTTTAACTTCAGGAAGACTAAATTCCAGATTGTATAAAGCTGCCAAATCGCGCGCAACACCAAAATGGCTTAAAGCATCCGATCTGTTAGGTGTTATTGATATTTCAATTAAAACATCATCAAGCCCTAAAGCTTTGGCAATTGGAATACCAATTTCGGTATTTTCATCAAGTACCATAATACCGGCATGATTATCACTTAAACCAAGCTCGTCTTCGGCACAAATCATTCCAACTGATACTTCACCACGTATTTTGGCTTTTTTTATTTCAAAATTACCATTAGGAATTATTGCTCCAAGCTTTGCAAAAGCTACTTTTTGACCCGCTGCTACATTTGGGGCTCCGCAAACTACATTAAAATCTTCATTACCATCTGTAACAACACATAAACTTAATTTATCGGCATTTGGGTGTTTTTTATTTTCTTTAACATACCCAACCACAATATTATTAAATTTTGAGGAATTATCAATCATTTCCTCAACTTCTAACCCGCATTTAGAAAGCTTTTCCGCAATATCATCAGCAGGAATATTTTTAATATCTATATACTCATTTAACCATTTAAGCGAAACTTTCAATTTTCTTCTCCTAATTAAAATTGCTTTAGAAAGCGAAGATCATTATCGAATAATGTTCTAATGTCAGAAATACCATATTTTCTAAGACACATTCTATCCACACCCATACCAAAAGCGTAACCGGTGTAAACCTCAGGATCAATTCCAACATTAATTAATACATTTGGATCAACCATCCCACAACCCAATATCTCAAGCCAACGCCCTTCTTTTCCTTTTGGTTCCCACCATATATCCATCTCGGCACTTGGTTCAGTAAACGGGAAAAAACTTGGTCTAAATCTATATACTAAATCCTGTCCATATAACTGTTTGGCAAAATATACCAATGTACCTTTAAGTTCAGTGAAGGTAACGTCTTTATCAATATAAAGTCCCTCCACCTGATGAAACAAGCAGTAACTTTTTGCGCTTATAGCTTCGTTTCTATATACTTTACCGGGCATTATTGCACGCAAAGGGGGTTTCTTCGATTTCATTAATCGTATTTGAACGGGAGATGTATGTGTTCTAAGTAAAAAACTTTCATTTATAAAAAACGTATCCTGCATGTCTCTAGCCGGATGATCAGGCGGAAAATTAAGAGCCTCAAAATTATTGTAATCCGACTCTAATTCGGGACCTTCATAAATTGAAAAACCTAATCCTTTAAAGATGGTTTTAATTTCGTTCATGGTTTGAATTATAAGATGAAGAGAACCGGTTTCTTTTTTATATTCAGGCAACGAAAGATCGATACTTGAACCATTAGACTGTTCAGCCGTTTCAATATTTAATTTGGTTTCTTCAAATGTTTGATTACATTTATTTTTAAGAGCGTTAAGTGATTTACCTACTTCTCTTTTAACTTCCGGGGTGACTTCTTTAAAATCTTCAAATAGCTGAGAAACAAGACCTTTTCGGCCTAAAAATTTTATTCTAAAGTCTTCTAATTGTTTGAAGGTTTTTACGTTTTTAATTTCGCCATCAAATTCGGATTCGGTTTGTAATATTCTTTCTCGCATTAAAATTCTCACAGATATTTAAAATAATAATACCCCTAAACATTTATAATAAATTCTGTTTAGGGGTAAAAAAAATTAGTTCATTACAAATTTTACTATATCTGTAAACGCTTTTGGATTTTCAGTAGCTAAATTAGCAAGAACTTTACGGTTAATTTCTAAACCTTTAATATTTAGAGCATTAATTAACTTTGAATACGTTGTACCGTTTTCTCTTGCAGCAGCATTAATTCTTACAATCCATAATTGTCTGTAAGTACGTTTTTTGGCTTTACGGTCTCTGTAAGCATGTTGAAGACCTTTATCAATATGGTGCTTGGCAACGGTAAGTACGTTGTTACGGGCGCCCCAATAGCCCTTCGCCATCTTAAGTAGCTTTTTTCTTCTCTGTTTAGAGGCTACTTTGTTTTTTGATCTTGGCATTATTCTTTCCTATTAAGATTATTGGATCATTATTTTAACTCTACGCGCATCAGAATCACTAACTAAAGTGGATTTGCGTAAGTTTCTTTTTCTTTTTGTAGTCTTTTTTGTTAATATATGAGCACTATATGCTTTATGTCTTTTAACTTTTCCGGATGCAGTTAACTTAAAAGTTTTTGCTGCTCCTCTGTTGCTTTTCATCTTTGGCATTTAAATATCCTCTATTTTTTCTTCTTTGATTTCTGCGGAGACAAAATAATATGCATTATTTTGCCTTCAAATTTAACGTCCTGCTCAACCTTTGCATCATCTTTAACAACTTCTATAAAGGCACGTAAAAGTTTTTCGCCGTGTTGTGTATATGCTAATTCTCTTCCTTTAAATATAACAGAAACTTTAACTTTATCTCCGTCTTCTAAAAAATTTAATGCGTGACGAGTTTTAAAGTCAAAATCATGAGTATCCGTATTAGGATGTAGTCTAATCTCTTTTAAAACAGTTACATGCTGCTTCTTCTTTAAAATTTTCTCTTTCTTTTGAAGTTCATAAGTGAACTTTCCGAAATCAATTATTTTGCAAACCGGAGGAACTGCTTGTGGTGCTATTTCAACCAAATCAAGTTTTCTCTCTTCAGCTTTCATTAAAGCTTCTCTAACTGTTACAACCCCTAATTGTGTACCGTCGGCATCAATCAATCTTATTTGCGGGGTTTTTATTTCCTGATTAACACGGTATTTTTGTTGACTAATGAACTACCTCACTAATTGTTATTAGACTTGTTCTCTATCTGTTTATTTATGTTATTAATAAATTCTTCTAAACTTAATGCTCCTTTATCGCCTTCTTTATGCTTGCGAACCGAAATAAAGTTACCGGATTGCTCTTTTTCTCCTAATACTAACATATAAGGAACTTTTTGAGTTTCCCAATCACGTATTTTATAACCTATTTTTTCATTTCGCTTATCTAATGTAACACGAATATTTGACTTTTTCAATTCGTTTGTTACTTTTTCGGCATATTCAAAATAGTTTTGTGAAATTGGCACTACGGCTACTTGTATTGGAGCTAACCACATAGGAAAAGAACCGCCATAATGTTCAACCAAAACGCCAAAAAATCTTTCAAGCGATCCTAACAAAGCTCTATGAACCATAAATGGTCTATGTTCTTTGCCGTCTTCACCTATATAAGACATGTCAAATCTTTCAGGCAAATTAAAATCGAATTGAATTGTACTCATCTGCCATTCACGATTGATTGCATCTTTAATTTTAATATCTATCTTAGGACCATAAAAAGCTCCACCGGCTTCATCAAGCTCGTATGGCAAATTTTCTTTATTAAGAGCATTAATTAATGAAGCTGTTGCTTTTTCCCAAAGACTATCTTCACCAACTGCTTTTTCCGGCTTTGTTGCTACATAAAATTTTAGATTTTCAAAACCAAAAGAATTCCACATATACATACAAAAACGTATTACTTCAATAATTTCATCTTCAATTTGTTCTTGTGTACAGAAAATGTGAGCATCGTCTTGAGTAAATCCGCGTACACGTAATAAACCATGTAATACACCGCTTTTTTCGTAACGGTAAACAGTACCAAGTTCAGCCCAGCGTAAAGGTAAATCACGATAAGAGCGTTTATCCGTCTTGTACATAAGAATATGGAACGGACAGTTCATCGGTTTTATATAATAATCCTGTTCATCTATAGTTATAGGAGCATACATATTTTCTTTATAATTAACTAAGTGACCACTGGTTTCCCAAAGCCAACTTTTTCCTACATGAGGAGAATATACAAGTTCGTAGCCATTATTAAAATGCGCTTCTTTCCAAAATTTTTCTATTTCGTGACGGATTCGGGCTCCCTTAGGATGCCAATAAACTAATCCTGCACCGGCTTCATCATGTATACTAAATAAATCTAATTGTTTACCAAGTTTTCTATGATCACGTTTTTTAGCTTCTTCTAAAAATGTTAAATATTCATCCAACATTTTCTTTTTAGGAAAAGAAATACCGTATATACGCTGCATACGTTTATTTTTTTCGTCACCGCGCCAGTAAGAACCGGAAACACTTAATAATTTTACAAATTTAATTTTGCCCGTTGATGGCAAATGCGGGCCTAAACACAAATCCGTAAAATTTCCTTCTTGATAAATACTGATTGCATCTTTCGATTCATCAAGTCCATTTATCAATTCTAATTTATATTCGTCCCCTTTTTCGGTAAAAAACTTCAGGGCATCTTCTTTGCTTAATTCTTTACGACAAAATGAGGTATCTTCTTTAGATATCTCCATCATTTTGTTTTCAATTTTTACTAAATCTTCTTCAGTTAATTGAGCATTAATATCAATATCGTAATAAAACCCTGTCTCAATTGCCGGTCCAACTCCAAATTTAGCTTCAGGATATAAAGCAGTAATAGCATGAGCCATTAAATGTGATGTTGAATGCCAATAGGTTTCTTTACCTTCAGGGCTATCAAAAGTAAATAATTGTATATTAGAATTGGTAGTTATAGATTGGTTTAAGTCGATTTTTTTATTGTTTACTTTGGCAACCAAAGTTTCATCGGCAAGACGTGATGATATGGATTTTGCAATTTCCAATGCTGAAATCCCACATTCAAATTCCTTTACGCTATTATCAGGAAATGTTATTTTTATCGTTTCCATATTAACTCATATTTAAAAAAAAACGGAGCTGACTCCGATTGATGTGGGTTCTAGAGGATTCGAACCTCTGGCCTTCTGTACGTCAAACAGACGCTCTAACCAGCTGAGCTAAGAACCCGAAAGTTTCTATCTTAGCTCGAGATAAGTACCGAGGGCCGGACTCGAACCGGCACGGGTGTAACCACCCACAGGATTTTAAGTCCTGTGCGTCTACCTATTCCGCCACCCCGGCAAAAATACGAGATACAAATATAGCTTTTTATTATTTGTTTTGCAACAATAATTTAATATTTATAACAAAAATTTTAAGAACAAATATTTAGACTGTAAACATACAATACTCAGTTAATAAATGCAAGATAATTCTTAATTTTTAATTCTCAATTTTTAATTATTTTTCATTATTACCAAATTATAACAAAAATATTCTACTTTTTTATAATTTGCAGCAATAAGGATACGCAAGCACATTTATTTTGTTTATAAATTAAAAATTAAAAATTTAGAATTAAAAATTGTTTTTTGCTTGCTTTAAACTAAAATTAATATTAAATTTACAGTCTATTTTTGAGGGGCCTGTAGCTCAGTTGGTTAGAGCATCTGACTCATAATCAGAGGGTCCGCGGTTCGATACCGTGCAGGCCCACAAAAAAATCCCGCAAATGCGGGATTTTTTATTTTAAAGCTTGTGTAATAAAAAACGAAATTTTCTTTACAGCTTACGCCAATATTATTTTTCCAAAGCTCTAAATTTTGCAATTGCCGAACCTATCACTTGATGCATATCATAATACTTAAACTCGGCAAGCCTACCAATAAATATAACATCCTTTTCTTTTTTCGTCAAATTATTATATTTGTTAAACAAAATTTCACTTTGGACATCACGAATTGGATAATATGGTTCATTTTTACTATCCGTAAAATCGGAATATTCCTCAAATGCCACCGATTGTGAAAAGATTTTGTAAGGCGTAAACCATTTATGTTCACTAATCCTGGTAAATTTTTCACTTTTATCTGTAAAATTTAATTGCGCTGTTCCTATAATATCCGTATCTCTTATTTCCCTAAATCTTACAGTTCTATATGGTAAACAGCCAAATTCATAGTTAAAGTATTCATCAATTGAACCTGTAAAAACTAATTTTTTATAATTATCTTTCCATGTTGTTTTATATTCATCAAAACTAGTATTAAGTTTTACTTTAATATTTGGGTGATCCAACATTCTATTAAATATTTGAGTATAACCTTCGGTTGGAATTCCTTGATAAATATCATTAAAATAATTATCATCGTAATAAAATCGTATTGGAAGTCTTTTAGCCGTGGATACCGAAATTTCTTTTGGGTCTTTCCCCCACTGTTTGATTGTATAATCTCTAAAAAAAGCAATATACAATTCTTCTCCTAACGAGGATACGATAAAATCTTCAAAATTATTAATCTCTTTTTTATCAATCCTTATTTTTTCTATAAAAGCTTGTGCTTCTTTTGGATTGAAGGTTTTATGAAAAAACTGATTAATAGTATGTAAATTGATTGGTAGTCCATAGATGGAATTATTAAATACAGCTTTTACCCTATGAGTGTAATTATTAAAAGTAGTAAATCTGTTTATAAAATCCCAAATATCTTTGGAATTTGTATGGAATATATGCGGGCCATATTTATGTATTTCAATGCCTGTTTCCTTATCTGCATAGGAAAATGAATTACCTGCAATATGTTCTCGTTTATCAATTACAAGAGCTGTATAACCTGCGTCTGCAGCGCAGCGTGCAAATGTGGCACCAGCAAATCCGGTGCCAACAATCAAATAATCAGCTTTGGAAGATTTTATTGATTTAGTCATTAATTAATTGATTTAAAGATAAATTATTGAGTTATTAACTTAAACTTTAGCCTTAAGCATTTAACCTTAATTTTACATTCCATAATAAACAACAAAACTAAAAGCATGGTTTTTGCCAAGCAAATAGTCTGGTGTTCGTTTAATATCTTCATCTGTAATATCTGTGTATTTATAATCTAATTTTGCAAATAACTCGTGTAAAAATTCGTAAGTTGCTGAAAAACCGATAGAAGTTTCTTTGCGTAATGGCGAATATAAAAAGTCTAAATTTTCCAAATCTTCATAGGCATATTTAATAACATCTTTTAATCCGCCATTTCTAACTCTTTCAAAAAACAAGGACAAATCCAACTTTTTGTAAAATTTGTAATCAAATTGTAATCTCAAATGGTCTGCATTTTGTCCAATCCAATGACCCAGAGAATAATTTAGATGTTTATATGAAGATGATTCGTCATTATTTTCATATACCCAAGGATTGGTTTTTGTATATTCCAGAGTAATATCTAAATTAGGCGTAAATAAATCCACGTGTTTTGCTCCAACTGTGTACCCAAACCATGAAGTCCACCAAGTATTTTTTAATATATCCCTTATTTCCAAAACATCAATTAAAAGTGAGGAATAGACTGAAGTATTTTTTAAATAATTACACTTAACATCAAAAAACAGCTGTCCATTTCCATCATCCCAGCCTTCCCTACCTGTATTATGGTCCATTACTTTGTAATACATAAATGGGATAAACATTTCAGGTCTTAAATCACCGCTATAAACATACGAATTACCAATTGATAGACTTAACCAACTAATTGGTTCAACAGTAAGCATATTAGCAACAATGTGCTTTGGTACATAATGTCTTCTTAAAAAGGGATATTCGCTTTCGGTATGATTATAATAAAACGCATTGGAATCAGGAATTAGTGAATTTAACCAACCATGCATATAATAAAATCTAATCCAGTCGTTTGGTTTAATTACAAATCGGATTTGAGGATAAGATGCAGGTTTATCGGAAATAAATACTTGACCAAATCTGCCATGTCCCCATTTTGAATAATCTTTAATAAGGGATACAGAACCCCATGACCAGTTAAAACCAATGCTTCCTTTTACATCACTAAATTCAATTCCATTTGGAGCTGTTTTGTAATTATGTCCTGTTAATGACGTATTATTTCTTTTTTTATCAACATTATCTCCAAATTCACCAATATCAATATATTCAAAATGTGCAGAAAACCATTTATCATAAGAGCCAAAGATTCTTAGACCACTCCAGCGTGTATGACCTGAGTTATCACCATATGTTGAAATACCATACCCAAGCAATGGTGAAACTTTTATTTGATAATTTGAGTCCTCGATATTTATTAGTCTCCATCGAGTGTTTAATGTATCCCCTAGTTCGTATAAATATTCTTCACTAAACCAGCATAATTCTTCCTTTTCGATTTTATTTAATTTTTCTGATTTTATTTTTACTTCATTTAATAATCTTGCTATTGTAATTCTTGTAAAAGGTTTAAATTCATCATTAATTGAAATGATTTTTTTTAAAGCAAGTCTATCCAGATAATTATAGATTTTATCATTTATTGGAGTGTATATAGTTTGGCTTAATAAATTTAGACTAAGGAAATAAAAGATTGCTAAGATAAAAAGTGTTTTTTTCATGTTCTATTTACCTAATTAATATTATTTAATTAATAAAGATAATTTATTTTTTTATTTTATATATTGATTTATTTTAACTATGGAAAGAATTTTATGATTGCCACAAAAACAATTTTAGGTATTGATTACAAAGAATATTTTATTGTTAATTCTTTTATACTTTGTTTGTTTATTAATACAATTTCAAATTATTTGGCTTATTCTTATTACATTAAATCCTTTTCAGCAGTTTTATGTTTTGGAATTATATATTTGGAAAGAGACAAATATATAAATTTTAGATATTTTGAAGAAAAAAAATTTATATTATTTTTATGTAGTTTAATTTTTTTACCACTTATTTCTTTAAGTTATTCAAATAATAGAATATTTGGATTTGAGAAGTTAGTACAGCTTATTATTGGACTTATTCCAGTAATTTTATTTGCATATCATTTATTACATTCTTTAACAAAAGATAGAATTAAAGCATTTTTTATTTCCATTTCAATTATTGCTATTATAGTTTCATTTTCAATTCTATTATTTAATCCACTTCTTCAAGATAGGAGTTACGCATTTAAAATCAACCGGTGGAGTCATGTGCTAATTGGTAGATTTTTAACCGGTTTTTGTGTTATTTTTGGTTTAATACTTTTATTTGCAAAGCACAAATATTATAATATTTTTACTTTCTTAACAATTATTATTTTAAATTACTCTATTTATTTTTCTGCACATAGGGCAAGTACACTGGCAATTATCTTATTTTATTTTTTAATAATTACCATACAAATTTTTAAAAAGAAATATGATAAACTTAATTTTACATATTTTGTAGGTACGCTTGCTTTAACTTTTATTATGATTTATTTATTCCCCGTTAAAAACAAACCTGCAGAAGAAAGATTCACAAATTTATTTTCTAAATACGATTCAAATTTTGGAGATGATTCTCCAATTTATGCCCGATTTGAAGCCTTTAGAATTTCAAGAGAAATAATAGTACAAAATCCAATACTTGGAGTTGGTTTTGGCGGATTTAAACATGCTTATAATAATAGAGATTTAAGTTTGAACATTAAGTATCCTCATAATATATTTTTAGAATACATTACCGAATTTGGAATAGTGGGCTTAATTGTATTTTTGCTTTTAATTTGGGAACTTTATAAGGGAATGAAAAGATATAGCTTAGAATTGATTGTTTATTTTACAATAATGTTATGGTTGGCTTGTTTTTCTAAAGATATTCCATCGCAAGGGATGTTTTGGATAGGTTTTGTATTTTTAAGTAATAGAGATAGAGAAATAAAAGAAAGTATTAAGCTATTATAAACTAAGCACTACGGGCTTTTTTAAAAATAATATTATAAAAAGCTTTAAAAAAGTATTTTATATCAGTTAAAATCGGTTTTTCAAAATATTCATCTAAATATTTATTTTCAGACTCTAATAATTCTTCAAAATTATTTGGCATATGGGCGTAATAAGGTGGAACTAAACCGGGTTTTGTTTTTATTCTTTTTTCCTGCAACCATTTGGGATACATCTCAAATTTATGGAAACTTAATGGGCGTACACCAACTAATTTTAGTTCCCCTTTAAAGAAATTTATAAACATTGGGAATTCATCAAGCCAAATTTTCCGCATTATTTTTCCCCAATACGTAATTCTGAAATCATTATCTACTTTATCGCCGGAAGAACTTCCGTAATTTTCAAACATGTATTTTTGTAAATATTCCGAATAAGGATGCATTGTTCTTAATTTATACACAAATATTTCTTTGCCAGCCTTTCCAACCCTCTTCATTTTGAAGAGTAACCCATAAGATGCATTTTGATCATCAGATGGTTTTTTAACTTTATTTACAATAAAATAAGTAAAATTGTTTTCTTCGTGGGTGTTAATTATTTCAAAACCACAATAATATAGCCGTCCAAAACACTCTGCCATACTAAGTGCCCGGTCTTTTCCTTTTGTTAAAGTAAAATATACTTTTTTAATAACCGGAAGTTTAGGGGATACTCTCCGCCAAATAAAATCCATAAAATAAAACAATTTAGCTATAAAAAACGGATATTTTTGCAAAAACCTTATTCTTCTATATTTAAGTGGTTCCAATTTTCCAACAAAAACACCACCTGTTTGTAGTTTATTATTAATTTCATTAAAATAAACGGTTAATCTTCGTATATCATTTAATTCATGCAAATTAACAAACATTTGTAAACTATCATTGGGTAATATCTCAACATTATATGGGTCCGCTGATCTTAAAACTATTGTATGGGCAATATCAAATTTTGATAATAATAAAGAACTTTCTAAAAAATTAAATATGTTTGGAAATGTTTTGAAATAAACATTATTAAACTTTTCTCTCAGTAACTCATTCGTTTCCACAAATTGAGTAAAAGAATACTGTATAATAGACTTAATTTTCTTTTCAATTTCTTTATTATTGTCGTCGCCATATTCCAACACGGGAGCATTAAAGAGACTAGGACTTATTTCATCAGTTTCTTTGGGGGTTTTATATAAATATCGTAACGAAAAGATACCCAATGACCAAAACGAGTATATCATCATTCCCGAAATATATGTAATTTTATTTGAGGTTTTAATATCTAATAAAAACAAGAAAAATGAAACTAATGATAAAATAATCACATATGACGCCAAATAGTTCCAAAATATTTCATAATAGGATTTAACAAAATTAAAATTTGTAAAGTTATGTGTTAATATTGATGAAATAAACCATATTATATAAGAACCCAGAACTAAAATTATATAAAACTCGACCGGTTTTGCCAAATCCATTTTTGCAAACATTGTAAAAAACAAAATCCAGCTAAAACTTAAAAGTTCTATCACAAAAGAACTTTTGGAGTGAATTAGGCCTTTGATATCAACAAGAGTTATTTTAATTTTAGAAACAATTCGCAGTACAAGAAGTTCAATTGCAAAAGCAATAATTAAAGAACCACTAACAAGTATGCGCGAAAAAGTGTAATCAAACCAATTAATGCTAATTGCAAGAAGACCAATCATTAAAAAAAATGAAATAAAATACGGACGAGCAGAAATAAAATAACTTTCGCCTTCCTTATGTCTAAATTTTCTGGATAGCAGCGAAGAGATAGCCCAACTAAATAAATATATTTCAAAAAACGAGAAATACTTTTCTTCAATAAATAGGTGCTGCCTATATATTAAATGAATAAGCGGGAAGGAGATAATATATATAATAAGGTTAAATGCAATTTGGCATAAAAAGCATCTATTATTTTTTGGGCGACTGTTTGTATTATGCAATTTAATGTTCTATATTAAATTTTAAAAAAAATTAAACAATATTGTTTTGTAAAATGGATAACCACAATATTTTGTTTTACAAAGAATCAGTACAATTTAGGAATATTATTGATAATTTTTATTACACTTTCAAAATCTAGACCCAGAATCTCAAAATACCAACGTAACGACTCATATCTTGGTTGATTTTCGGAGTTGACTAATGAAAGTGCTGTCTCCCTATCTAACATACCTTCTCTAATTTGATTGCTTCTAAAAGTATCAAACTCTGAAAATCCAGCAACAGTATAATAAATATAATTATAAAAACTAGCAGTTCCATCCCCTATACGCCATGTTGATTTAATATCATCTGCCGTTTCCCAATTATATTCATTTATAAGAGTATCTTCAATAGTCTTTTCATCCCACTTAACGTAATCAAAAAAATGATAATAATCTTCTTGTGCATTAAGATACCTAGAAAAGAATGATCCTAAAGTATCTGGAATTGAATTATTTATATATCCGGGTGAACTTAAAAGGTTTTTTGCAACAAATCCAAATAATTTCATTTGATCCATAACCTTCATAGAATAAATTAGTTTTTTATTAAAATTTGGTTTTATTCCGGCAAAACCCACTTTAAAATCTGTATTTTCAAGGCTATTAATTCCCCACAATTGCAACTTTAAACCTGTCTGTTTTCTAATTTGATTTGCATAATAAAAGAAATACTTATCTCCCGCCATAAACAATGGAATCATACCCAAATGAGGATATTTTAACCAAGCTAAAATATTTTTACGAATATATTCACGTTTTTTATGAATATTGGCTGAAACAATTATATTTTCTACACCCAACTGACCACACATCCGAGCAATGTTTCGACGAGCCAAATCAGTTACCATTCCCCAATCATAAGTAAATGTAATTGGATTTAATCCTAATTCTTTTTTTACAAAATGAATAATATACGAGCTGTCTCTTCCGCCACTAAGAGGAATTAGGCAATCGGGTTCATTATTCTTTCTGTATGGCTCAATTAAATTGTATAAATCTTTAATAGGTTTAACTTGATTTTTAGGTGTATAATTATTACAAATATTACAAATTCCTTTATCGTCAAAGCTAATATAAGGAAATGTTTCCGGTAATAAACATTTAGTGCATCTTTTAATTTTCGAAATTTTATCATAATTATTTTCTAACAAACCATACTTATTAATTGAAGGTCTTTCATTATTAAATTTTTTACTATCAATTAAAACACTTAACTGTTTGGTATTTGTATGATGGTTAATAATATTAATCTTGTACTTAATTTTATTGAAATCATCACATTTATAACTATTATTTATTGACATATTAAAATTAATAATTTCAAAATTTCTTAATTTTAATAATACTCCATTGTTTGTTGTAACATGATTAACAACAAACTCATTGTTAAATACATTAGAAAAAATTTTCATTAATTGTGTAAGAATATATTTTTCGGAGGAGCAAACAAATAAGTCCTTATTATTTGTTAGAGTGTACAATGAACCATTGTTTGTATAAGTAATAAATTCTTCTCTATCTGTATCATAAAAACAGGTCGAAACAGTCCCTTTAAGATCCATATTTGTAAAATTTAAAGCATCAATTGTATTAATATTGTTGTTTAAATTCTTTCTAAACAACGCATAAATAATTTCAGTATCAATTTCATATTTCCGTTTTAAATCGAAATGTTTTTTCCATAAGTCATCAACATTTACAATAATCCCATTATGAATACCAACTATTCCATCTACTAGAACGGGTTGGTTATTATCATCTTCTAATTGTGAACCATTTGTTACTAAACGAGCATGACCAAATCCTGCAAAAATACCATGGTCTTCATTATTATTTAGTACTTTATATTTTAATTTTTTGTATTCTTTAGTTATTAGTAGACTATCAACCGAAACCGGACCTCGCAATAAACTAATTTCGTAATTATTTTTATTTAAAATAGCCACACCAGAGGAATCTTTACCTCTTACTTGAGATAGTTTTGCTATTTTCTCTAATATATTTAATAGTGTTGTTTGTTTATAACTTTGCTCTTTGGCTATTACGCCGAATATTCCACACATAAAGATCCCTTTAAGAAATTATTTTTTTTGATAAGAATAGAATTCTTTTTTCAAATATTTGACTTGTGCCATATATAAAAATATTTTCAATCCACGTAATGGACGTTTCCATTGACGTCTTGGTTGTTCGATTAATTGCCAAAGCCAAGCAAATCCAATATTTTTTATCCATTCCGGAGGCATTTTATAATAACCGGCTGCAAAAGATAAAGATGCACCTAATTGAATACTCAAAAAAGCATGATATTTATCTTTATTTTTTACAATCCACCGTTCTCCTTGTCCGCTACCTAGTCCTACAATTAAAATATCAGGTTTTATAATATTAAGTTCTTCAATTATTTTATCACTCGCAGCTATATCATCTTCAAAACCAAACGGAACATATTTTATACCCACAATATTTATGTTAGGATAAATTTGTGAAAGTTTTTTTGCGGCTTTTTCTGCAACCCCTTCATTTCCGCCCAGTAGATATATGCTGTAATTATTTTTATGAGATAATTCGCAAATTTTATAAAATAAAGTTGATCCCGATACTTTTTCTTTTAATGGTGTTCCAATAAATTTTGAAGTCCAAACAAGCGGCATACCATCAGGTATTAAAAGATCAGCACTATTTAATGTTTTATTAAAATTGCTATTTCTAACTGATTCGATAATAAAATCCGTATTTGGCGTAAATACGACATAATTAGATTCCTTTTTTTTCAAATTTAAATCAATTAAATTAATAGTCTCAATCATATTAACATTAGCAATCTTAAGACCAAATAAATTAATATACTGCATTAGATTCCTTTTCAAATTTGTGTAATTGCTTTTCTTATGCCCGTAATAGGATCTACTAATGGCTGCCAAGATGTAAATGAATATATTTTTGTAATATCAGCTACAAATATTTTTTGATCACTTGAGCGTACCGGTAATTTCTTATAAATCATATTTATATCAAGCTCTTTATTTAATAATGCAAATAATTCAAGTAATGAAAGACTATTATTTATACCACCACCAATATTAAAAGCGTTTCCTTTGCATTTTTCAATATTTTTATAAGCATTAAAATATAAACTTACAACATCATCTGCATATAAAACATCACGAACTTGTTTTCCATTACCGGAAATTGTAAAAGGCTCTTTTAGTGTACCTTTTTTTACTTCCATAGCTTTCTGCATAAACCATCCAACCCAACCTTGGTCAAATGTAGGATGTTGGTTACCTCCATACATAGAAGAATGTCTGAAAACAACAGTTTTCAAACCATATATTCTATAATAGTCAAGTAGATATTGATCTGCCGAACCTTTAGAGCAGCCATATGGTGAGTGAAAATTTAATGGTATTTTTTCATCAAAACCGTTAGGATACTCTTCACAAACATAGCGGGTTTCATTTTCTTTATAATAAAATTCTTCAAGATCACCATAAACCTTATTTGTAGAAGAATACAAAATAGCCGTTTCAGGAGAATATTTTCTGACCGATTCAAGGATATTGTGTGTACCCATTGTGTTAACTTCAAAATCCATTCTGGGATCAGAAATAGAAGTTGTCATTGCAACTTGACCTGCAAGATGAAAAATGACATCTGGTTTAAGTGTTTTAATTACGTTTTCAACATCGTTATAATTTCGAATATCGCGATGGTAAAATGTAAATTCACCTATATTTTGCAACCAAATTAAATTTTTTTCACTACCATTTCTATAAAGGTTATCAAAGACATATAATTCTTCCCCATTTTTAAGTACTTGGGCAGCCAAGTTACTTCCAACAAATCCGCATCCACCTGTAATTAAATACCGCATAAATTACCCTATATTATTAATTGTTCTAAACAATCCATCTTCTAAATTAATTTTGGGTTTCCACCCTATGTTAACCAGTTTACTTATATCAGCCTCAGAGTGCATAATTTCATTTTCTCTGTATGGTAAAGCCCCAAAATTTAATTTACTTGAACTATTTGTAAGATTTTTTAATAAAATCACTAAATCCCTAATTGAGATTAGTTTGTTTGTCCCAATTTCAAAATGTTCAAAATTAGATTGAAGGTCTTCGTGTTTATCAATAAGCAGTTCAAAGGCATCTATTACATCTGTATAATAAATAAAATCTCTCTGTTGTTCACCTAAAGTAAAATCAATACTTGGTTCATTTTGTTTTAATTTTTCAATTATATAAGTAATAAAATTACTATTATTGCAACCCGAGCCATAAAAATGCTCTAATTGCATATTTATTGATCTAATTTTGAAACGTTGAATATATAACCAGTCTTTAAATTGTTTTTTACTAAGGGCATAAGGACTTACATACTTTTCAAGCGCAGAGTCAATATTAATAAATAATTTGGTTTTACTTTTACATGCACTATTAAGTAATTTAAAAGGCATAACCAAATTTGAATCAAATACTTGAGAAATCTCTTCATTATTTCGGCCATAAAATGTTGCCGTATGTAAAATAATTTCAATTTTATGGTCATCCAATATTTCAGTATACTCTTTTTCATTTGAAGAATATACCAATAAAGATAAATCGTTTATTCTAAATAGATTATGTAAAGAATATTCCATTCCAATAACATTGTGCTGTTTAAGTAATCTTTTTGCTAAATTACTTCCTAAAAAGCCATTAATACCTGTAATTAATATATTAGCCATAAGTTACACCCAATCATCTGTAAATATTTTTGATTCTTCTACACATTGTTGCATTAAATAATTTTTGAAGCTTTTAATCATAATTGGGGGACCGGAGATAAAATAGCTGCTATTTTTGTCGTTTTTTTTATAAATGGTTTCTATATTAATTATCCCATCAACGTTTTCATATATCATTTGAATCGATTTTGAAGTATTTTTAATATTAGATATTTCATCATTATAAAGGTTATACTCTTGTTTACGAAAACCCAGATAAATTTTTGGATTAATATATTCATCAAATGTTTTATAAGTAAACAACGATAAAAACGGTGTTATACCTGTTCCGCCGGCAATAAATACACAATTTTCTTTTGAATTACCTCGATCAAACAAATCTCCGTAAGGCATTTTTAACCATACTTCTTTTCCTTCGTATAATTCCTTCACCATTCTGGCAGTAAAGACCCCTTGTACAGCAAAGGTTATTTTAATAAATGCAGCATCAGGATTACTTTGCATTGAAAAACAACGCGATTCGGGCCATTGTCCTATTCCGTCATATTCATCCAAGGCAAGGTGTAAAAATTGACCCGGTCTAAAGTTAAATTTTTTTTCACTAGAAAATGTTAAAGTATATATTCCTGATAATGGATTAGCAATCTCTTTTAAAATCGATTTATATTTTTTTATTATCGCCATCTAATTTTTATTTATTTATATTAATTTTTATGTATTAGCTTAAAATTTACTAAATAGTTTTAGTAAGTAGTAACTATTTAAATTTTTTAATAAATTCATCAATGGTTTCTTCTATATAATCTAGTTTCTCTGTTGTGTTACCGGGAAAAGTTCCAAGGAAAAAAGTATTATTCATAATTAGATCAGAAGTTGTTAGATGATCGGCTATAACAAATTTTTTGTTAATAAAGGCCGGTTGTTTAACCATATTTCCAGCAAATAAATTTCTTGTTTCAATTAATTTGTCATTTAAATATTTCGTAATCTCATCACGATTAAAAGGAGCATCTTCTTTTACAGTAATTATATAACAGAACCAAGCGGGATCTGAATTAATTGTTGCTTCAGGTAAGATAAAATAATTTGTATATTTATTAAATATTTTCTTATAACGATTGAAGTTTTCTTTCCTTCTTTCACAGAAATAAGGGAGTTTTTCAATTTGAGCAGCCCCAATTGCCGCCTGCATGTCTGTCATTTTTAAATTATATCCAATTTCCGAATAAACATATTTGTGATCGTACCCAAATGGAAGATTTCCAAATTGTTGAGAAAACCTTTTTCCGCAAGTATTATTTTCACCACCGGCGCAATAACAATCACGGCCCCAATCTCTAAACGATTTAATAATTTTTGCCAACCTTTCATCATTAGTACATACAGCACCACCCTCACCTGTAGTAATATGATGCGCCGGATAAAATGATATTGTCGAAATATCGCCAAATGTACCAGTATATTTACCATTATATTTGCTTCCAAAAGAGTCACAATTATCTTCAATCACCCAAAGATTATTCTCTTTTGCAACTTTTAGTACCGCATCAATATTAAAAGGGTTACCAAGCGTGTGTGCCAAAAAGATACATTTTGTTTTTTCTGTTATTGCCTTTTGCATCATTTCAACATTAATATTATAAGTTGGTATTTCAACATCAACAAATACAGGAACACAATTATTTTGAATAATAGGTGTTACTGTAGCAGGAAAACCGGCAGAAACAGAAATAACTTCATCTCCAGGATTTATTTTCCTACTTCCAAGTTTATCGGAAGTGAGGGCACTAAAAGCAATTAAATTTGCGGAGGAGCCTGAATTTACCAAAATAACGTTATCAATTCCTAAAAATTCTGATATTTTTTCTGCAAAACTTTCAGAATACCTACCTTCGGTTAGCCAAAAATCTAGAGAAGAATCAACTAGATTCATTAATTCATCTTCGTTAAACACTCTACCTGCATAATTAACTTTTGTTTTACCTTTTTCAAAGTTTTCATTACTATATTTGCTTATATAATACTTTTTAGTCAGTTCAAGTATTTGTTTTCTTATATCTTGATTATTCATTTATTTCCTAATAACTAATTAAAAATTACGATTGTTTAACCCATAAGATATTTTTACTTTGCGCAATACTCAAATATTCAATAATTTGTTTCACTCTATTTTCGTAAGTGTTTTCATTTAAATATCCATCAACTGTCATTTTTACAGTTTCGTTAAAATTTAAAACAGGACTCCATTCAAGAAAAGTCTGTGCTTTAGAAATGTCAAGTTTTAATAAAGAAGCTTCATGCTTAATTTCTTTTGAATTTAATAATTCAAAGCTCCCGACATTTGAAAGTTGAATCATTTTTTCAATTAGATCCTTAACGCAGTAATTATTATAATCACCAGGTCCAAAATTCCATCCGCCAGAAAATTTATTACCCTCGTTAAATAATCTTGAAGCCAAAAGTAAATACCCCCCTAATGGTTCAAGAACGTGTTGCCAAGGCCTTGTAGCATAAGGATACCGCAAAACTAGCGGTTGTTTATTTTCAACAGCTCTAAAAAAATCAGGTACTATTCTAAAATCAGCCCAATCTCCTCCACCAATTACATTTCCGGCTCGGGCACTTGCAACAAAGGCACAGTTCTCTTTTGAAAAGAAAGAACTAATATATGAATTTGTAATTAATTCCGAACAACCTTTTGAAGCACTATATGGATCTTTTCCCCCCATTGGATCTTGTTCTCTATAGCCCCAAATCCATTCATTATTCTGGTAGCATTTATCACTTGTAATATTAACAGCTACTTTAACAGAAGGTGTAGATTTTACTGCTTCAAAAAAATTAACAACTCCCATTAGATTTGTTTCAAATGTATACCGTGGGTTTTGATACGAATCGAGCACTAATGGTTGCGCTGCTAAATGAAATACAAATGTAGGTTCAATTGATTTTACATATTCACAAAATTTCTGATAATCACGAATATCTCCGTCCTGATGATGAATCTTATCATTCAATTTGGCAATTACAAAATTATCTTTTTCGGTTTTAGGCGATAATGAATAACCATAAACATCAGCACCAAGTTCTTTTAACCAAATAGCCAGCCAAGAACCTTTAAAACCACTATCACCGGTAATAAGTACCTTTTTCCCTTTATAACTTTTATTAAACAAATTTAATATTTTCATTACCACACCTTCCATGGGGCTTTATTTGATACCCAAAGTTTTTCTAAATCCTGCTTATCGGAAAGCTTATCCATTGGCATCCAAAATCCTTGGTGATGAAAAGCATTTAAATTATTTTCCCGCGCAAGATTTTGTAAAGGCTCTCTTTCAAAGACTGTTGAATCATCGGTTAAATAGCCAAATATTTCCTGCTCTAAAATAAAAAATCCGGCATTAACCCAAGTTCCGTCACCAGCCGGTTTTTCCTGGAAACTTGTCACTTTACTATTTTCATCAATTTTTAGAGCACCAAACCTGCCTGATGGTTGTGCTGCGGTTACTGTTGCTAATTGTTTGGATTTTTTATGATGTTCAATTAATTTTTTAATATTAATATCTGCTACTCCATCACCATAAGTAAGCATAAAAGATTGATTGTTTGTATACTCTTTAACACGTAACAACCTTCCGCCGGTCATGGTATTTTCTCCAGTATCAATTAAGGATATAATCCATGGTTCAGACGAATTATTATGTACTTCCATTTTATTTTTTGCAATATCTATTGTAATATCCGATTGGTGCAAAAAATAATTTGCAAAAAATTCTTTTATTATATATCCTTTATACCCAAGACAGATTATAAATTCATTAAATCCATATGCTGAATATATTTTCATAATATGCCATAATATTGGTTTCCCCCCTATTTCAACCATCGGTTTTGGTTTAATAGAGGTCTCTTCTGCCAACCTGGTTCCTAAACCACCAGCAAGTATAACAACTTTCATCTACAAGACTCGTTTTTATTAAATAATTCTTTATATACGTTATTCAATTTAGTCATGCTTTCTTCCAAACAGTATTCGTTTTTAATAGTAGAATAGGCATTTTCGCCAATCTCAAACATCATTTTTTTATTATTTGATAATTTTTTAATACATTCACTTATTTCAACGTAAGATTTTTGTGGAACAAAATAACCATTAAAATTATCTACAACCAATTCTGGAATACTGCCAACTTCTGTAACAATTGGTACTAATTTGTATGCCATTGCCTCAATTAATGAATATGGCAAACCTTCAAATAGCGATGGTAAAACAAAAATGTGTGCACTTCTAAACAATTGTTCTTTGATTGTACCATCAACAACCCCAAGATATTTATAGTTAAATGGTATCAGTTTTTCACATAGTGCTAGGAAAGCGGTTTTATCCTTTCCATCACCTGCAATATAAAAATTAAATTCCAAAGTCCCAATCAATTGTTGCAATGCTAAAACAATATATTTTAATCCCTTATTAAAATCTAATCTACCAATATATAAAATATTTAGAATATTTTCATCTTTTAAGTCATTAATTACAGGATTCAGATTAATTGCATTTTTAATAATTGCTAGTTTGCTAGTTTTAATTTTATAAAAAGAATGATAAAATAATTCCTCTTTTTGGCTTAGTACAATAACTTTTGAACTTAAAGTAAAAATAAGAAGTAAAATGCTTTTAACAATAAATGCAACCTTAGTATCTAAATTCAAAAGCCCGCCATGAATATGGATAACAACTTTTTTCCTCAAAATAAAAGAAATAAGCACTAAACACGAATCTCTAATTATCGATATTGATTCCATTGGCATGTTAATGTGTACAATTTTGGGCCCTTTAACATTATCCATAAAATATTTTACCAATACTATTGGTTGATTTAATAACCATAAATACTCTTTTTCTCTTTTATCCCTTTGTCCTCTAACAAATAAGGAATAACATACTTTAAGATTATTTGTAATTACAGTATTTACAAATTTCGAAATACCACCAACATTTTGATTAATATCAACAGATGGAGTGGTTATTAATACTTTCATAATTTAATTCGTTTTTATTTTTTTGATTATTAATGAAGATAATTTTAAAAACAACCCCAATTGTCATAAATATTATCATCCTAAATGTAATTAAATACATTTGCCCAGCAAATGATGTTAAAATAGAGGAAAAGAACAAAACCGGAACTATGATTATTATTTTCTTATCCGTAACATTTGTAATTGACTTTTTTAATGAACCATATCTCCGCCATATTGAAAGATATATTGTTAAATATAAAAGTAACCCAAATAGACCAATTGTATATGTAATAAGATTGTAATCAATATGAACCATTCTTTTATCACCTAACAAACCATTAAAGGCTCCTCGGCTGTCGAATGCTTTTAAGCCAAATATTACCTCAGTAGGATTTTTAAATGAAGATATTTTTTCTAGCAAAAGAAATGTTTCTATATACCTAAGTTCGGACTCATAAAAGTCGGTATTAAATCTCCCCGTACTTTCACGCGTTTCTATTCTATTCATTAAAAGCTCTTTGTAAAACGGGTAAGATAATACAAGAAGCATTAATGGGATGATACTGAGTTTAAATAATTTTGAAAGACTTTTAGTATTAATACCATAATAATATAGATAAAAAAGAAACCCAATTAGTAATCCAATAATTGATATTCTTTTTAACGAAATAACAACAAGGATAATTAAAACACATAAAAATAAAATACTTAGTATTTTTTTTATTTTACTAGTTTCATAGGAAAAATATAAAGGGAAAAGAAATATCGAATAGGTGAATAAATTATAACTATCTCGAAAATTTCCTAATGTAAAATCTCCACCCTTTGTATAATCAGATGTCCCCAAACTAAAAATCAAAGAAATGGCAGAATACACTACAATAAACATGTAAACATAAAATAATTGGCGAATATACTTCTTAAAATCTTCAAACCTTTTTATTACAGCAAAACCCATATAAAAAGTCAATAATGGAACAGTAACTTGTAATGATAAACGTGCTGAATATAAAAAATTTTCAGCAAAATATAATTGTAAAAACACATAAAGGCAAAAAAGAAATATTGGAATATTTAATTTCCAAGTTATTTCTCTTTTTAAAATTAAATAAATAAAGGGGACAATAATTATAATCAAACGAATATATGCCAATACCCCACCAGATTCAAACCAGAACCCAAGTCCATCAATAATTACGTTAAGTACAATAAAAATTATTATAAAGTGATAAATCATTAATTATTCCATTTAAAATACAATTTTGAGTTTTTTGATACTAATAATTCGAAACAACATTTCAAAAAACGTAATAAAAACAATAGTTAAAGTCAACTGATACAGCCCTATTTGGTTTAAAAAGTAAAGACATCCTATTATTACAAAATATAAAATTGATTGATAAATAATACTAATATTAAATTCATACATATGACCTAAAACAACCAAAATTGTATTACCTAAAAAATATGATATACCGGAAATAATTGTTGTTAAATTCAATAAATTTATAACATATTTTAGTTTAACAACTCCAACGCTTCCAAAGAACATAATAATTTTATCAGTGAACAAGAAAATGGTTAACCACAGTATAATAGAAAGGATTAAATTATATTTTATTACCTTTAAAACAAATTTGATGTTTTTTGTACGTGCAATATCAGGATAAATTGTTTGATTAATTAGAATAGTTGGTATTTTACAAAGATCATTTATTTTAATTGCTAAATCATAATAAGCAACATCGGTAAAAGTAAGAAATAATCCAATTAAAAAAGTATTCATTTTATTTACAGCAACACTAATTGAGCGTGAAAGAAAAAACGAAAAACTCTCTTTTAATGTTAAATTAATTAATCTTAAATTAGGGAAAAAGAACTTTATTTTATGTACACTAAATATAATATAACAAGCAATAACAGAGCTAATTAGTGCCCCAAAACCGTTTAATAAAGGAATAATTAAATAATCATTTTTATCCTTTACAAGGATAAAAATTAAAACAGTAAAGGAACCTTTTGCAATTAAATTTATAATTGTAATATATTTCATTTTTTCAAGACCTTGGAAAAACCAGATCGGGAAAAATGTCTCATATAGTAGTATACTTGATGTAAAAAAATATAATAAAAAATACTTATTAAAAAAAGGAATTAGTGAAACAATAAAATATAATAACCCTAAACAAACAATTAATAGTAAAGTTTTAATAATATATACAACACTTACAATTTCATTCAATTTTTCATTGTTTGTTCTGTTGACAGACACATCACGTGTTGCGGAAATATTGAATCCGTAATTTATAAGAATTGCAAAAAGAGCCATAGTAGCTTGCGCATAAACGACCAGTCCATAAATACTCTTCCCTAAAACATGGAAAAGATAAGGGTAAGTTAATAATGGTAAAATAAGATTAAAAACTTGTAAGATCGATAAAAATGAAAGATTTTCAATAATTGTACGATGATTATGGATAATAGAAATTATTTTTGAGTAGTATTTCAAATTTGTTCAAATCTCACTAGCTATTTTAAATATGCTTTTTAAAACTTTGTTAATTAATACTATATTTGCTTTTTACATTTTTCAACAAAATCTATATATTGTTGCTTAAATTTCTTTTCCTGTTCTATAATATTTTGTTTACTATTTTTTACCGTATTAATTGCTTCAATATATTTACTAATTACATATTCTGCAGTAATATCTTTCCTAATTTTCATATAATTGCTATTAACTAAATTAAAATCGGCTAATAAGTTATAATATTTCGAATCACCATAAGATGTTGTATAAGTGTCATTAAATGGATAAGTAAGCATAGGCGTACGATTTTTAAGACAAAAGATTGTATCGTGAAATTTGTTTGTTATCATTAAATCAAAATATTTAAATATTCCCATATGTTCCATTGGGCCCATATCATTCAACAAAAAGTCTTCACCACCAAATGGCCTTATTGAAGCTATCCGGAAACCAATACTTTTAAAATACTTAGCAACATCCTTTGCCCAAAAATCCATCTTATGAATATGCATACCAATAATGGGTTTGCTAAAGTTAATTCTTTTTTTTGCAATATATTTTTCAACAATACTATAGTTAATATCCATCGTAAATGTTGGATCGGGCAATAATTCTATTTTCTGTTTATCTTCAACAAAATGCTCTAATATCTTAAATGTAATTTTATCTCTAACACCCAATAACGAAAAATCATTTATTGTTGAGGATATCATTTCTTTTTGTTTATCATTAATATGTTCAAATGTTAAATTTCTGGAAGAAGCAGCAATTAAAAACTTTCGACATTTTATTTTTTCCGATAACCAATAAGCTGTAATTTCGTTTTCATTTCTGGTTAGTTCAAGTAAAGTATCTGCTCCAACAAAAATAGCATCATAATTTTGTTTTTTAATAAACTCGATAGCTTCAAAATAATTGGCAGATACTAATTTCGATTTGGATAACACTAAATTATTTTTAACAAATAATTTATATTTGTTAATTCGTTTTAAGTCATTAAAAAGAGAATGAAATGTTGCTCCAGTTAAATAAGGTAAGTTTCTGTTATTCCAACTATGAAAATTTATTATTTCTACTTCATCGTTAATAAACGATTTTTTTAGATTCTGAAGAGTACACAAAGCTTGTAAATTCGTACCGGCATTCAGATCTCCAAAATATGTTAAAACACCTATTTTCATATCAAGCTCCTAAAGATAGATTGTATTTTCTGTAAACACTTTTTTTAATGAATGAGCAACTTTAATATCTGAATTTGGATAACCAACCCCAATAACCATTATTAATGATTCATTTGCGGGTATGTTAAATTTCTTCATAATTTCTTTATTTTTTTTCCTTTTTAAGCTTAATGTCAATGGAATTGTACCTAACCCCAATGAATGCAAAGCATAAATTAGTGACATTGCAAATAATCCGCCATCAATGTAACTTTGATGTTGTTCAGACAAAAAATAATCATTTAAATTTGAAGTAATTAATAAAGCAATCTGAATATTTTCATTAAAGCCTTTACTACCTCCCTGTAGGTCTAAAATTTCTTGCCTCGAGTCAGGATTTACAAAAATATAAGTTTTCCAAGGTTGTCTGTTACATGCAGATGGGCAATTATTTGCAATTGATAAAGCTTTATTTATAAGTTCTATGTTAACTTTTTTATCCGCAAAATTTCTAATCGAATGTCTTTCTAACACAAATTGTTCATAACCGCTGGTAGTAATTATTGTATTACTACTATTTTTTATTATAGTTGTAGCAATGTTTTCAGGAATTCTATTTCCTAATTTGTATGTATCTATTATCTTATTGTAATTAAAAAAAACAGCAGGGCTATTATTACAATCAATATACTCTTTTACAATTCCAAGCGGATAAGTAATAAATTCAATATCGTTAAACTGTGCAAGGTAATAATTAATTTTAAGCAGTAAATTATTAATCTTTTGTTCCCTAAAATTAACACGTGGTTTTGGTAACGATAATCCCTTTTCAATAGCATGAGTTTCCATTTTAATAAATGCTTCAAATTTACTTTTATTCGAAAACATCTTTGATTCGCCTAAATTTATAACTAAATTTATAAATTCAAAAAAAATGTCTGGAATAAGCCGAATACCAACAATAAAATAATTGGTAACTAAGTATTCTTTAATTATTTTTAACAAATTAAATCTCTTTATCATTAATTGTTTTTACAAGAATTATTTAGTATTTATTATTTAAAAAACTTCATTAAAAAAGATATTTAATAAAAATATCGGAATTTTAAAGAATTATTCAAAGGAGAAGTCTTTTTACTTTATATATTTTCGAATATATTTAAGTATCAATACCCCTTTTTAGCTACTTTTTCAACATCTGCAATAATCATCAACTTAACTAACTCTTCAAATTTTACTTTGGGTACCCAGCCAAGTTTTTCTTTAGCTTTTGTTGCATCGCCAATTAATATTTCTACCTCAGTTGGACGATAATATTTTGGCGAAACAGTTATTACAGTATCACCGGCTTTTAAGTTATTATTATTAACTAATAACTTTTCGGTATCTATTTTAGCAATAATGCCTTTTTCGTTTTCCGCATTTCCCTGCCAATTTATTTCAATTCCTGCAGCAATAAAAGCTTTTTCACAAAATTCTCTTATCGTATGCGTTTCACCTGTTGCAAGAACAAAATCTTCTGCAGTATTGTGTTGTAAAATTCGCCACATACCTTCGCAATATTCAGGAGCAAAACCCCAGTCACGTTTACTGTCAACGTTTCCAAGTGTTATTGTATCTTGCATATTATGTAAAATGCGGGCAATTGCACGCGTTATTTTACGGGTTACAAATGTTTCGCCACGTCTCGGAGACTCGTGGTTAAATAAAATACCGTTACAAGCAAATAAATTATAAGCTTCACGATAGTTTACTATTATCCAATAAGCATACAATTTAGCAACCGCATAAGGTGAACGTGGATAAAAAGGAGTAGTTTCCTTTTGTGGTATCTCCTGCACTTTTCCAAAAAGCTCGCTTGTAGAAGCCTGGTAAAATTTAGCCTGTTTCTCAATCCCAACTTCACGTATTGCGTCTAAAAATCTTAATGTTCCTAGCGCGTCAACTTGTGCTGTATAATCCGGTACTTCAAACGAAACTTTTACATGGCTTTGCGCGGCAAGGTTATATATTTCATCAGGCGCAATTTTTTCAAGCAGTCTGTTTAAATTGCTTGTATCAACAACATCGCCATGATGCAAAAAGAACCTGTCGTTATATTCCTTATTGTTGTATATATGATCAATTCTTCCGGTATTAAAAGAACTGCTGCGGCGTATTATTCCGTGAACTTCGTATCCTTTATCTAACAATAGTTCGGTTAAATAACTGCCGTCTTGTCCGGTAATACCAGTAATTAGAGCTTTTTTCATATAAGTTTGTGATTTGTGATTGGTGATTAGTAACAGATTTTATTAAAACACATAACATTTTACTGATTTCATTTATTTCTGTATCTAATGTATTAAAGCTAAACTCATCTAACTAATTTAGATTTCTGCAAATAATTAATAGTGTATTTACTTCTGATGCAGAACCTAATGCAATGTATATAAACTGGATAAATTCTTTGTCATGATTATGTGCCGAACCTTCTTTTATGTATGAAGGGATTGATAATTCTGCACGTTTTATTTGATTAGTAATTTTATATATCTTTTCTTTAGGGAAACTTTGTGTAATTTAATAAATATCACTAACAAAAGTAATACTTTTTTGCCACACAACAAAGTCTTTATGTATTTTCATCATTTTTAGTGATTACTAATTACTATTCACTTGTCTCTAATTACTACTTACTGTTTTTTCTTTTTTACTGTATGCTTAAATTTAAGAACAGCAAAATTTAATTCAATTGTAGTTTCTTGGTCTGTAACTTTAAAATCATCATCAAAAATGTCACTAATAATTTCGCCGCTTTTTTGTAAAACTTGATTACGTTCTTTTGTATCTTTAATTTCGGCTGCACTTTTAATGTTTCGTGATAGTTCACGTATTTTAGAAAATGTTTCAATAATGGATATTGTTGTTTCTGTTGCCTTTTGGCTTTTTAATATTGTAGCCAACATGTATAACCCTTTTTCAGTAAAAGCTTTTGGATTTATACTCGAATGCTTTAGTAAATTGAACCGGTGGAAATTTTCCACTAGTTATTGCTTTTCACTTTTACTCAATTCAAATAAATAACCTTCCGGAAATTTTTGTGGATTATTTTTTACAGCTTTATTGATATCTCTGGTTTCTACACTATATAAAGTTGCTAAATCACTATCTAAAATAACACTACAATTTCTAATTTCAATAATTAGGTCTTGTACGTTTTCTATTTTAATTAAATCTTTCATAAATAAAAAGTGACTAGTAATTAGTGACTAGTAATTGAATTAATTAATCCTTTAATCATCTTGCCTATTTCACTAATTGCATTATTTAATATTGTATAATCAGTTTCATTCAAAAAACCTAAATTTCTACTAATAATTAGTAATTAGAAATTAGATATTAGTGATTAGCTAAAAGCATTTATTGTGTTTACTAGTCCCTAGTCTCTAATTACTAGTCTCTAATTACTAGTCTCTAGTCACTGCTTACTTCTTCCAGTTTATTTTTTAATTCTAAAAAAGCTATAAGATATAAACTAACTCTATCCAAAATGGGAGTAATTTCAAATTCGTTGTAAACGTGCGCAGTTAAATTTCTTGATTCAATCATTTCAAGCCAAATAGTTTCATCTGTAATTAACTTTTGTGCATAAGCTTCTTTGAAACAATTTCGGGGATAATTACAAGTAATTCCGTTATATTCAAGAAATCTTTTTATAGCCTTCCAGCTCATTTCATAAGTAAATTCAAACCGTTTGACTAATACATCTAAATAAAAATCGTTGTAACCATCTTTATAAAGCGTATCTTTTGCATTTAATATTTTTTCAAACTGATTTACTGCTTTAGTAAAATTATATAAGCCATCTTCTGCTCTAAGCTTTTTAGATGCACTATATATTATTTTACCTTGTAATTTTACCCTATTTATAAACCTTTCTTCTGCAAAAGCTAAATTTTTAACGTCAATTTTTACTAGACTATTTAATTTATTTATTTCTTCCGTAATTATACTTAATTTAGTAAAATCCTTATCATCAAAGGCTATATCAATATCGCTAAAATTTTCGGTTGTATCATCAATAAAAGAACCGTAAAGATAAATTCTATCAGTTTTAGTATGCTTTAAAATAATATCTTTTATTTGATTAATTATTGTCATAAAGAAGCGATTAGTGATAAGAACCTAGTGATTAGTGATTAGTGATTAGTGATTAGTAACAGATTTTATTAAAACACATAACATTTTACTGATTTCATTTATTTCAGCATTCAAGTTATTAAAAGTAAGGTCATCTAAATAGTATAGATTTCTACATATAATTAATTGTGTGTTTACTTTTGGTGCAGAACCTAATGGAATATAAAATTGTGTAATCACTTTGTTGTATCTGGTATTAGTAATTACATATTTGCGAGAAAAACATTTATAGTTTTTTTACTAGTCTCTAATCTCTAGTCACTAATTACTAATCTCTAGTCACTAATTACTAGTCTCTATTCCTCCCAACAGTCCTCTTTTTAATACATCCGACTTAATGCTTAGATAAATTTCATTAATTCGAGAATAAACTTCAACTGCCAACTTTATTGACTCAATTATTTCTTCTTCATTACCGGGGTATTCATGCGTTAAAGTATTTCTTAATTTTCTAAAGTCAATCCATTCTTGAAAACTTTCAATTAATCCAAACTTTTCTAATTTATTTAGGATATCAATAAATGCTAAATTTTCTTTATATTCTTGAATTAACCTTAAGTAATATGGAAATAATTTCTCCCCCATTTTGTCTTGAATTTTAATAAACCGATATATAAACGAATCAATTGTTTTTACTACTTCTATTGATTCAAAATCTTTGTTCGATAAAGGGAATATTCCTTTTATTTCGGGAATTAATTTATCAACCCGTTTAAAATGTACATCAAGTTCATCAAAAACATCATTAATAGTCAAATTAAAATGCCTTCTTTTTCTGCAATTTGGTATATCTTTTTAATACTATTGCCCGACTGAATAACTAAATCAACTTTTTGCTCGCCTAATAAAATTTCAAAATCCCTTAAAAATGCAATTTTAGATTTAAGAATATTTTCGCTTTTATTTGTATGGATAAATATATCGATGTCTCCACCTTTTTTAAATAAATCTGCTCTCGATCCAAAGATTCGCACTTCGTTGGTATCAAAATATTTTTCAGCCAACATTTTTATTGTGCTAATATATTTTTCGTTTAATCTAACTTTTTGCACATCAAGTCAGTAATTAGTGATTAGAAACTAGTGATTAGTAACAGATTTTATTAAACAACTTAACATTTTACTAATATCATTTATTTCAGTATCTAGTGTATTAAAGTTAAGTACATCTAAATAATTTAGATTTCTACATATAACTAATTGCGTAAACTTTTTGTTGTATCCGGTATTAGTAATTACATATTTGCGAGAAAAGCATTTATAGGTTTTTACTAGTCACTAGTCTCTAATCACTAGTCACAAATTACTAGTAACTTTCTTCCACTCATTAGTTAAATTATATTTTATAATATTATTCTCTAAAAAGTCGAAATCAATTAACGCTTTTGAATTAGTTAAAATATTTTGTATATCAGTAATATGTTTAGAAGAAAAACCTTCTTTATAAAACTCTAATTTTTTTATTATTACATATTCAGCAGGAGCAACAGGAATTATAGTGTTCAAAAAAACTATTTCTTTTTTATTCTCTAAAGCCCACAATTGAAATTCATCCTTCCCAACAAAATATATATCGGCTTTAAATCCGCTTTTATGATGAATTATATTCATATGCCCACGATTGGGACGCCTTAATTCAGTAATAATAATTTCTTTTGGTGGTATATAAAATTCTTCAAATGGAAAAGCTTTAATAAGAACATCAACTTGACTTTCAAACACGGAAATAATTAAATCAATATCATTTGTTAATCTAGGTTCACCATAAACTATTGAAGCAACTGAACCGGTAACAAAATAATTAATTTTATTCTCATTCAAAATGTTTATATATATTTCAAACAAATTAGGTAACAGCATAAAAGAAAATTTCCTTAACCTTTTTTGTTATTTCTTCATCAGTAAGATTGGGATTAAAATGTTTAATAGATGCAAATTTTAGTTCCCATGCACTATAATACAAATTTAACGCTTGCAAAAGCCGTTTTTCGTAAATTTTATCAGTTAATAAATTGTTTTTATCTTTTTTCATTGATTATTAGTAATTAGTGATTAGTGATTAGAAATTAGAAATTAGTGATTAGTAACAGATTTTATTAAACAACTTAACATTTTACTAATATCATTTATTTTAGTATCTAGTGTATTAAAGTTAAGTTCATCTAAATAATTTAGATTTCTAAAAATAATTAATTGCGTAAACTTTTTGTTGAATCCGGTTTTAGAAATTACATATTTGCGAGAAAAGCATTTATACTTTTTTACTAATCACTAATCACTAATCACTAATCACTAATCACTAATCACTAATCACTAATCACTAATCACTAATCACTAATCACTAATTACTAATCACTAATTACTAATCACTAATCACTAATCACTAATCACTAATCACTAATCACTAAAACTCTACAAGCCAAAGTAGTTTTTTATATCATAAAAATATTGTAACAACTCATAACGCTTAGCAAACATCCCGTTCAATTTTTCGGCATTATGTTTAGGGCTGTCTTCGTAATCATGTGCAACTTCATTACGGATAGTTCTTAATTCACTCCATAACTCGTAGTTTTTAATAATCCCAAGTTGTTCCAAACGGTTAAAAACATCAATAAATGATTTTTGCGCAACATCTTCTCCCAAACGCATTAATGAAAGCTTAAATAGATTGCGCCCCAAAATATCTTGCAGACTTGAAAAGCGTAATAAAAATTGGTCAAGTTTTTCTATTTGTTCATCGGTTAAATTAACAATTGTGTTTTCATCAAGAGGCATAAACCCGATAATTTTTTTACTTACAATCTCAATTCTGGTTTTATGCTTATCTGCTTTTCTAAAATTCAAATCAAAGGCAGATTCAATTTTATTCACAATAATATTCCTTCGTCTTTGGCTACATTGTAGATAGGTAAATCATCTGTAAAATTATTGATAACAACATCAATTTTCTGCTGTCCTAAAGTTAACTCTAACATAACCAGAAGTTTAATTTTTCTTTGGAAAACATCATTCAGTATATCGGTTTCAATGTATAAATCAATATCTCCTCCTCGTTTTTTGTTATCAACCCGACTTCCAAACAAAAAAACCTTGGTATTATCATTAAAAATCTTTTTTACAGATTGTTTAATAACTTCAACTTGTAATTGAGATAATCTCATAAAAGTAATTAGTGATTAGTGATTAGTGATTAGTGATTAGAAATTAGCTAAAAGCATTTATTGTTTTTTACTAGTCACTAGTTTCTAGTCTCAAATTACTCCTTAATATAGCTCCGCCACGTAACTCACATCACAAGGAAAGCGTTACGCAGTATTCGATATTTTATTTTATATTCACTCTTATTTAATATGTCTTAAACTCAGAGTATAAAAATACGGAAAAAACCGATAACCAGCAATAGGAGAATAATTAGAAATTGGTAATTTTAACAGATATTGTCATGATTAATAATTTGTTAATATCGATTAATAATTTAAATCATTTGTACTTATCACTAATTATTAATTACTGTTAATTTCCAAAAGCTTCTTTAATTCGGCAACTCTTTTAGAAGTTAAGTTATTATTTATAAACGTATCATAAACTTCTTTTTGTTCAAAGTCTTCTTTTAATCTTTTTGATAAAGAAAATTCGAATTGTTCATAAGATTTAATATTTTCACAAACCGAACTAATTTTTAAATTATTAAAATCGTCATTATTTGAATAACGACCTAACATACTACAATACTGGATAGCACTCTCTAAAAATCTTGGCGTCAAAGGGTCAAAACCACCTGTTCTATCTATTGAATCGCATCCCGGCGAACTAACCAAGCTAATTTTTGATTTACCCACTAATTCCATATACTTTTTTCTATCATTCGCATCAAACAACTTATTACTTTTTGATGAGACATAATAAAATTTATTATCAATAAATTTTTGCTCTAAATATTCTATGTTTGGATTTTCTATTAAAAACTTTTGCATATAATTTGTTAACATTTGGTTTTTTCTGCCAATTTGAATAACATCAATTGTTTTTGGGGGGATTGTTTTATTAAGATATTTATCTGAAATGGATAAAGGGAAATAAAAGCACTTTGTAAACCCTTTTGAACGTAGTAAATTAACACCTTCTAAATTATTAATAAGAAAAAAAGTATCTTTTGGAAATGATGTTAAAAAACTTTCATCTTGCTTCCAAAAATCTATAATAATTGGCAAATAACTACCTTTATCAAACATATAACGTGCATAAGTTGCATTCATCAGAAATAAAATTTTTAATTCATCCTTTATGGCAAATTTTTTTGTTTTTAGATTACTTAACAAACCACCCGTAAATTTATTAAAATAAAACTGCTTCAATATATTTTTCGATTCAAAATTAACATTCAATAGTTCTTTAAAAACATCTTCCCATTCAAAAACAATATGATACGATGGATGTTTTACATATTCTCTACACGTAACAACGGATTTGATTTTTTTATTCATAGTGTTTTTTCTAAGTACTTATTGCAAATACAAAGTAATTAATTATCTATTTTAATTTGTTAATATCTTTCAACCAAGCATCTAATATTATCATTTCTTTGTCACAAACAATATTTTCCTTTAATAACGCATTGTACGAATTATATAAATTCGATTCAATACTATCATTTTTAGTTATTGCATTTGAAACAATTTCAATAACTTTTTCAGAATACCGATACATTGGTACTTCAGACAAAAAATCTTTCATATAATCGTGTGGATTCCGTTTTTGTATAACTGTTGCATTAATAAAACCCAATTGATAATTATATAACCACATGATCGGTTGAGCTATTAAACCCCTTAAGATATCCGTAAAACGAAACGTAACGTAAGTTGGCAGATACAACAATGTAAACAATTCTTTTTTAACTATTGTATTTTGAGTGTTAAATGGACTAATTGTTCCCTTGCCCAAAACAATAGGTTCACGTTCATTAAAAATACAAGGAGCATCATTGGTCAATCTATAAATTGCATCAACATCCGGATCTTCATCTGCTAATCCCTGCCAAACCCCAACTTTACAATCTCTTTTCACTAATTCATTTTCTAAATTAAAGTCTCTTGTAATCAAGTTTAAAGGTAATCCACGGGGCCATATTTGTTGGTTAGTATAAAGCTGATAAATGTTGATAAAACCTTTATTTCCCTCCATATAATCAAATTTTCCTTCAAAATCAGGAAAAGCCCAATTATTTTTTGGTATATTATCATCATCCGTATCAATTATCAACTCAGCTCCATTCTGAATTGCATATAAATAACCGGTCATTTTTCTACAATAATGATTATAAGGTAGATTTTTTAGTATTTCAAAATGCATTTCGTTTTGGTCAGAAACAGAAAGATAAATTGCATTATCACATTGCCAATCTTTTGGCGATTTTTTATCTCCAACCACAATCAGTTGATAATCTTGCATTGTAGAAAACAATTTTATAGCCTCAGAAGGTTCAAATATGCTGGTAATAATAATATATTTTTTCATAATAAAGATTTCTTGTAAAATAAAAATAATTTTTGCTTAAATAACACCTATACTTTTGACAATTCCAAAGATCTTTGTGCAGCACTTAAAATAGCGGTTTTAATTATATCATTTAAATTATTAGAGTTAAAAACACTTAATGCGGCTTCAGTTGTACCCCCTTTTGAGGCTACTTTGCTGATTAATTGAGCCAGTTCTAAATTCGAGCTGTTAAAAACATGATAGCTCCCCATCATTGTATCTTTAACAAGTAAAGCAGCTAATCCTTCATCTAAACCCATTTTAATTCCGGCTTCAATCATAGCATTAATAAAATAATAAAAATATGCCGGCCCACTACCACTTAACGCAGTTATACCATCCAGCAAATCTTCGTTATCCAAAAGAACAACTCGACCGGTTGTACTCAGTAAATTTTCAACCGTAGAAAGTTGATGTATATTTACATTTTTATGAGGGATAAAACATGTAATACCCATACCAAATTGAGAAGGCATATTTGGCATTGCCCTTACAATAACATTATGATTTAATTCACTGCTTAAACGTTCAAGCTTAATTCCCGCAAGAATAGAGATTACTAAAGTGTTTTCTTTAATTTTACCATAAAGATTTTTTGATATTGTTGAAAGATCTTGCGGTTTTACTGATAAAATAATTACATCAGAACATAAAACATCTTCATTAAATTTATCAACCACATTAGTAAATCCTAACAACTTTAATCGTTTTATACCCTCTTTATTTTTTGCTACCAAAGTTAAGTCACGTGCCACCACTTTATTATAGCTTAAAAAAGACTTAGCATAAGTAAGTCCCATATTACCACAGCCAATTATTGCAACTTTCATATTATCCGTTGGTTTGTTTTAACAATTGTACAATTATTTTTTAAGTTTTTCAAAACAATCACTGTTTTACCTTCTTTGATTTTTAATACGTTACTTGTTTTTGATTTAAGCTATGCAACAAAACCCACATCTTAGAGCTGTTTTTTTTTCCAATGCTTCCTTAAAAAAACCTTAATTTTAAATTTACCATTTTTTAGATATATAAACAAAATTTAATTCAATTAGGAATTTTATTATAAAATGATGTGATATAAATCACATCTTTCAAAATCATAAAATATTTTGGAATAAAATCATTGAAGGTTTATTTTTTTCCAAATAAATGGCCAAAAGGTAGAGAAAAGGGATAACACGCTATCCCTTTTTCGAAAAATACTATACCGTCTAAAGAATTATTAATATTTTATCCAATAAATTCTTTAATACTCTCTACAACATAATTTATCTGTTGGTCACTTAATTCAGGATATATAGGAAGAGCCAAAGATGTAGCCGCAAATTTCTCGGCATTTACAAAATCAATTTTTTTATACATAGGATTATCCATTAAATATTGGAAACATTCTTGTTTGTGGAAAGGTATGGGGTAATAGATTTCACAACCAATGCTTTTTTGTCTTAAAAAGTTAATTAATTCATCCCGTTTTTCAACACAAATAATAAACTGATTATATATATGATAATTTTTTAATTCAACTCCGTTTTCACCCTTAAGTCCTTTATAAATTGATTTAGGCAATAACACACTATTTTTTTCATCAAAGGCCAGTTTACCTTCTATTTCTGCCAAACCTACTTCAATAATTAGTTTTTTGTATAAGGAAGCATTCACCCGACGTTTTGCACTCCAACTATCCAGATGTGGCAACTTAATACTTAAAATAGAAGCCTGTATTGCATCTAATCTAAAGTTTCCTCCAATTATTTTATGATGATACTTAGGATGTCCACCATGTACACGCATAATTTTTAGTTTTTCTGCCAATGTTTCATCCATTGTTGTAACAACACCGCCATCACCAAAACCACCAAGATTTTTGCTTGGGAAAAACGAAAAACAACCAATATCTCCTATAGTTCCAACTTGCCTGCCATCTTTATATTGTACCCCAATTGCTTGTGCACCATCCTCAACAACTTTAAGATTATATTTTTTAGCAATAACCATAATTGGGTCCATATCAGCACTTTGACCATATAAATGAACAGGGATAATTGCTTTTGTTTTGTCAGTTATAACAATTTCTAACTGATTAACATCAATATTAAATGTTATAGGATCAGAATCTACAAAAATCGGAACTGCGTTTAACCTTGAAACTACACCAGCGGTTGCAAAAAACGAATAAGAGGGTACAATTACTTCATCACCGGGTTTAATATCTAAAGCCATTAAGGCTAATAATAAAGCATCTGTCCCTGATGAAACACCAATTGCATATTTGGCACCTGTATAATTACAAATATCAGCCTCAAGTTTTTCAACATCAGGTCCTAAAATAAAATATTGCGATTCGGCAACTCTAATTAGGGCTTCATCTACTTCCTTTTTAATTGTTTTGTACTGTGCTTTTAAATCTAATAATGGAACGTTCATATTAATTCTCAATTTTTAATTTTTAATTCTTAATTTAATCAATAAAAGAACAATTTTTAATCTTAACCTTAATTCTGATAATCACTGCCATTTTGAGAAGTTTTAATTATCGCTGTCAATAATTTAATAAGTTCGTTAACATCATTTAGAAAAATAAAATAGTCGGTTTCATAAAATTTGGCATAATTTAATAATTCTAGCCAGTATTTTGTTTCACGAGCTTCTTTTGAAGCAATAACCATTTTATTTACAAAGTCTTTTCTTGATGCTGCCGCGGTAGCTTCATTAATGTTGGCACCAATTGAGGTTGCCGATTTTAGTAACTGATTTGAGATTACGAATTCCTTATTACTTATTAACTTTTTGTATAAATCGATTATTTTAAGTGCAAACATAAAACTTTTATCAAGAACAATATTATTTTTCATAAAAACTCTCATAAATTCAACAAATTGAGAATTAAGAATTTAGCATTAAAAATTATTCCACTTCTTTCACAAATCCATCAACAAATTGGTATTTTTTGTTTGATTTTTCACAAAAAGCAAATCCGTTTATATCAAATTTTAATTTTTTTCCGGCTTCACTCACCCAGCCAACTATTCTGGCCGGATTACCAACAGCAAGTGCAAAATCCGGAATATTTTTTGTAACAACTGCACCTGCTCCAATAAAAGCAAAACGTCCAATTGTATGCCCGCAAACAATGGTTGAATTTGCACCTAAAGATGCACCTTCTTTAACAAGAGTTTTGATATAAAACTCTTTGCCTACCTGAGGATATTTACAACGAGGATCCAAAATGTTTGTAAAAACCATAGACGGGCCACAAAACACATAATCTTCCAGTTCAACACCTTCGTAAACAGAAACATTATTTTGGATTTTTACATAATTTCCAATAATTACATCATTAGCAATATTAACATTTTGCCCTAAAACACATTTTTTACCAAGTTTTGAACCTTTTTGAACATGTGAGAAGTGCCAAATTTTGGTTCCTTCACCAATTTCAACCCCATCATCAACAACTGCATGTTCGTTTACATAATAAGCATTAGTTTCCATATAAATTATCTCATTAAACAATTTTATTAGCTTTTAAACTTTCAGTTGCTTTAACTAAAATTTTTAGAACGTCAACTGCGTGTTTTCCATTTGTACGTGGTTCTGTGTCATTAATCACAGAATTATAAAAATGTTTTTGTTCTTCTTCAAGCGGCATTACACTTTCTAAACTTACAACATCATAATTCTGATCAAATTTTTCAATCCCGAGATCGGTTTTTTTAAAACCTTTTTTATAAAATCTTAATTTTTCGTCTTTAACTGTATCCTCAAAAACAAACATACCTTTTTCACCAATTACAACAAGACGCTGTTCTTTAAAAGGATGAAGCCAGCTAACAAAAACATGAGCTGAAATATTTTTAGGATATTGAAGGTATGTTAATGTTGTGTCTTCAATATTTTTTTGTAAAAAAGTATCCCCTTTTGCAAAAATTGACAGCGGATAATCTTCAATAAGAAATTGAATAATCGAAATATCATGTGGTGCAAAGCTCCATAAAATATTTTCTTCTTTCCTTATTGCGCCTAAATTTAAACGATTACTATAAATATACTGAAGCTTGCCTAATATTCCCTCATTTAATCCTTTTTTAATAGCCAGTATTGCAGGATGATATAAAAGAACATGACCAACCATTAATTTAACATTTTTTTTAGAAGCAAGCTTTTCTAACTCTTCTGCTTCATCCAAGAATAATGTAATTGGTTTTTCCACTAATACATTTTTATTTTGTAATATACATTCTTTAGCAATTTTATAATGTGTTTCAGCAGGAGTTGCTACAATAATGCAATTAATTTCAAGATTATTTAAAATGTCAGACAACCTATTTGTAAAATTTATTTCTTCCGAAATCTCTTTAATTCTTTTTTCAGTTTCTTTACTTTTATCACAAACCCAAATGTGAGATTTGGGTACTAATAATGTTGCGGTTTTAACATGGTTAACACCCCATCTACCAGCACCAATAACTGCTATTTTTAAATTGTTATCTAACATTTTTTCACTTTTATCATTTCTAAGCCTTAAAAATCCGATCTGATTTTATTCCATGTTTAGCAAAAGCGTTTCTTGTATCTACAATTAGTTGTGCATTTTCTGCAATCAATTTATAATCAAAATCATCATGGTCGGTGCTTAACAACACCACATCATACTTTGAAATATTTTCTTTAGTTAACTCTACTGATTTCATATTATACTGATATTTTCTTGTTTTGGGTAATACCGAAATGTAAGTATCGCTATAATCTACTTCAGCCCCTTTTTCACGCAAAATTTCAATTAGTTTTAATGATGGCGATTCACGCATATCATCAATATTTTTTTTATAAGCGGCACCAAGTAATAAAACCTTTGAACCATTTACAGTTTTTTTGAGGGTATTCAAATATTCCATTGTACGTTCAACAACGTAATAAGGCTGAAAGGTATTAATTTCGCCTGCTAATTCAATAAATTTTGTGTTTATTTCAAATTCACGAGCTTTCCATGTCAAATAAAATGGATCTATTGGAATACAATGTCCTCCTAATCCCGGTCCGGGATAAAAAGCGTTAAATCCAAAAGGTTTTGTGGCGGCGGCATTTATCACTTCCCAAACATCTATACCCATCCTATCAAAAACCATCTTAAGTTCATTTACTAAAGCAATATTAATTGATCTGTAAATATTTTCCAATAATTTTGTAGCTTCTGCAGCTCTTGTTGAAGAAACAAGTACAGTTTTAATAATTACACCACTATATAAGACATCTGCAATTTCTAAACAATTAGGGGTCACTCCTCCAACAACTTTTGGAATTGTAGCAGTAGTAAAATTTGGGTTGTTAGGGTCTTCCCTTTCCGGAGAAAAGGCCAAATAAAAATCTTCACCAACTACTAATTTTTTTGCATCTTCCAATTTTTGAGTAAAAGGGGCATTCTCAAATAATGGCAGCAATATCTCATCAGTTGTACCCGGATACGTCGAAGATTCAAGAACAACAATTTGTTCCCTTCTTAAATATTGAGCAATAATTTTTCCCGAATTTTCGATATAACTTATATCTGGTTCTCTATGCTCGTCTAAAGGAGTGGGCACACAAATAATTATTGCATCTACTTCCGGTAATCGGCTGAAGTCACTTGTTGCTATAAATTTTTTATTATCAACAGATTTTTTTATTCTTTCAGATTTAATATGTTTAATATAACTATTTCCACTGTTTAAAATAGGGATTTTAGTTTCATCAACATCAAATCCTAATACAAAAAAATCTTTTTCAGCAAATTCAAGTCCTAAAGGTAACCCAACATAACCTAAACCTATAATACCTATAACGGCATTTTTGTTTTTAATTTTGGATATTAAATTCATTTTTTCTCCTTCTTATAAGCAAAAATTTTATTTCGCAGTTTTTATTACTTTGTTATATTTCTTTTATAAATTAATTTTTAAAATAAATCACAATTATTTTTCATCTGTAAAACGTAAAACCACAGAATCTTTATTAATATTTTTAAATTTATTCTTTTCTGATTTATTATTAAATAGTTCAGTCAAGCTATTTGGTGTTTCATAATCTTCCCTAGAATAAACTTCATTTCTATACTTATCAATAAACGATGAAAAACTTTTTACATTTTTTTCTTCTTCAATGTTTTTTTGATGCCCATTTATACCTAAAGCTTGTTTAAGCATATTTTTTTTAAGCTCTTTTGACGGATCTTCAAAGTTAGTTGAGTTAAAACTTGCCTTAGCCATCACATTTACAAACTGCTTTGCATTTGTTTCTTCTCTTAGGTTATTAACATTTGCAGAAATAGTATCCTGCATATTTAATCTTTGTCTATCTTCAATGCTAAATTCATTTTTCTCATCAATAAAGTTTTTGTCAAATAGAAATAATGCGTCAGCAAAAATTTTATCGTTTTGATTTTGTGCTTCAACGGCCCGCATATCCCAGCTGAATATTTCAGAAAAATCAGCACCAGTTTTTCCACCTGTTATTGTTGTAAAACCAACTTGCTGTATTTTAAATCTAAAATCACTCAAGTTCAATTCAAACTTCAGGTTCTTTAAATCTTTAATTGCATATATTGGATCTAAATAAATAAGCTCCATACCCAAATGAGTTTTTATAAAATAACCATATTTAGTACTGTAAGCATCAAGGCTGCTGACATTAGTAAGCAGCCTATATACTATAATATTTTTAGAAGTAGGTTCATTAATAAAATCACATACATCAAAGTAATTGATCTTATATGCTCTTTTAATTTTGTCTTTTTTAAAGATTATTTTAAAATTATTATTAAAATCAAAAACATTTTCAGAATATATCAATACATCGTTTCGTTTAACATCAAGCGTTTCTAACAACATAAAAGTTCCAAAATTATACCCACTTAATTAATCCTAATTCAAAAGGATTTATTAGTAAAGGATGTTTAGGTAATATTCGCATTGTAAATCCAAAATTTCCTGTACTTGCACATGGTATTTCGCCTTTATACAAATATGCATTTTTTCCATTTATTGGATTAATACAACTCATACTCACAAATGAATTAGCATATGGTTTATTTTGGTCGTCAACTTTTCCAAAATATATTTGCACTTCAACATCTTTTGGTGTCAAATCAACCAATTCAACTTCGGCGGATACAACATATTTATGTCCAACTGCAATTTCATTTCTTCTTTCATCTTTGTTAATACTGTGAATTTTTATCTTATCCCAATTGGCAATCAATTTACTTTTCCAAACAGTAATTTCTTTGGCATTTTTCATATCATCTGCCATCAAATATTTCCATTTTTCATTTGCCTTAAAATAAAATTTGTGCGAATATTCGCTAACCATTCGTGTTGTGTTATAAACAGGGCCTAAATTCTTCATAGACGACTTCATCATTGCAATCCATTTACGTGGTAATTTGTCTTCTCCACGCTGATAGAATGTAGGAATTATCTCTTTTTCCAAGGTTTCATAAATTAACCTAGATTCAACCTCATCCTGATATTCAAGGTTATCATATTCTTCACCACTTCCAATTTTCCAGCCTAAGTCCGAATTATAAGCTTCATCCCACCAACCATCTAATACGCTAAAATTAAGTCCTCCATTTGCAATAATTTTCATACCTGAAGTACCACTTGCTTCTAAAGGTCTTCTGGGGTTATTTAGCCAAATATCGCATCCTTCAACCATATAACGAGCAATATTCATATCATAGTTTTCTAAAAATACTATTTTTTTCCTTAAATGATCTTCTTTTGCAACAGCAACCAATTCTTGAATTAGTCTTTTTCCTTCTTCATCTCTTGGGTGAGCTTTTCCGGCAATAATAATTTGAACAGGAAATTCTTTATTACATAATAAATCAGACAATCGGTCTAAATCTCTAGTAATTAATGTTCCGCGTTTATATGTTGCAAATCGACGGGCAAAACCAATTGTAAGTGCTGAGGCATTTAATACTTCTTTTGCTTGTTCAATATCACCTTTGGATCCACCACGTGCTACAATTTGTTTGCGTAGTCGTGCTCTTGCAAAAGCAACCAGTCTTTCTCTTCTGCGTTCATGTGTACGCCATAATTCTTCATCAGGTATTTCGTCTATTCTTTCCCAGTCTTCAGGATCAGTAGGGTTTTGTAAAAACTTTTCACCAAGATATCTGTATAATAATTCATGCATATCATTTGAAAGATGAGAACGAATATGTATCCCGTTTGTTACATAATCAATTGGTATCTCGTCAAATGGAACATCTTTAAATCCGGCAACCCACATTTTTTTGGAAACTTTGCCGTGTAATTTACTTACACCGTTTACATACCCCGACATATTCATTGCCAAATGAGCCATATTAAAGTTGGATGGTTCTTTATCTTTTATGATGGTACCAAGTTTATAAAACTCTTTATCACTTATTTTTAATTTTTCTCTATAATATGAACCAAAATATCGTTCAACTAAATCATTTGCAAAAACATCAATACCAGCCGGTACAGGAGTATGTGTTGTAAACACATTCGAATAAAAGCCTATTTGTTTAGCTTCATCAAATGAAAGGCCTTTTTCTTCAATTAATAACCTCATCTTTTCTAAGGCCATAAATGCACTATGCCCTTCATTCATATGACATACAATAGGATGAATGTTTAATGCTGTTAATGCTCTTATTCCACCTATTCCAAGCAATATTTCTTGCTGTATTCGGGTTTCATTATTACCGCCATATAATGAACGTGTAATTTTTCTATCTTCTTCTGTATTTTCTTCTAAATTAGTATCCAGCAAATATAATGGAACACGACCAACATCTATTTTCCAAATTTGGAAATAAACATCTCTACCCGGAAATTTTAATGGAATCTTTATTGATTGATTATCCTCATTGGTTATCAGGGTCATAGGTTCAACATAAAAATCGGTCAAGTCATATTTCTCTTGCTGCCAGCCATCTGCAGTTAGATATTGTTGAAAATAACCTTCTTTATAACACAAACCGACAGCAATCAAAGGAATTCCCAAATCACTGGCTGCTTTTAAATGATCACCTGATAATATTCCTAAACCACCCGAATAAATTTGAAGACAGTCTGTTAAACCAAATTCAGCACTAAAATAAGCAATATATGGTTTATCGTTAGAATTAACATTTTTTTGATACCAAGTCAATTCCTGTAGATACACATTCAACTGCACATAAATTCTATTCATGTGCGATATAAAACCATCATCTTTAGCTAATTCTTCTAATCTTTCTTGACTGATTTTGCCAAGTAAAATAACAGGATTATGGTGCGAATCTTCCCAAAGTTTTCTATCCATTCGGCGGAATAGTTTAATTGCGTCTTGATTCCATGACCAATATACATTATAAACAATTTCTCTTAATGGTTCTAGACTTTTTGGTAAAGATGGAATTACGTTAAATGTTCCAACAAAATTTATCATTCTTGCTCCATATTAATTTTCTAAATTTATTGCAATTTTCAAAAAAATATCAATTGCAACTTATAAAGTTATTAAAACAAAATAAAAATACCAAAAAAAAAATACTATTTTTAAATATAAATAAAAATTGACACTATCAAATGGAACTAAATTTATCATTTATTTTAAAATCAGTGTTAAATTTTATCTCTATTTAGCATTTTTCACTTTTTTTAAGTACTTTTACACTAAATAATTTATATTTTTATGACTTACTTATATTTAATTTTTATAGGCTATTTTATCGGTTCTTTCCCAACTGCTTATATTTTACTTAAAAAATTTAGACAAAACGATATTACTTTAGTTGGTTCCAAAAACGTTGGGGCAATGAACTGCTATCAAGTTACAAATTCTAAATTATTAGGTATTACTGTTTTTTTAATCGATTTTCTAAAGGGATTAGTGGTTGTTTTATTAACTAAATTTTTAATAAGCAGCAGTTTTACATCTCTTTCTATTGCATTGATTGCTGCAATTATTGGCCATTGTTTTTCAATTTGGATAAATTTTAAAGGCGGACGGGGTTTATCAACAGCAGCAGGTGGAGTAATTGTTATAGCACCATTGGTATTGGTTATTTGGGTTATTTTATGGATTGTTGCTTATTTTTATAAAAGGAATATACATTTTTCCAATATTGTTGCTTCATTTTTAGTTTTAATACTTTCGTTTACTTCAGTTGATATATTATCAAAATATACATTTTCAATTATTAATAATAAAAATATTGTTAGTTTTGTTATTTCATTTATCATGATTTTAATTTTTTTTGGTCATGCTGCCCCATTAAAAAAACAGTTTAATTTACTAAAAAAACAATGCAGGAGAGCAAATGTATAATCTCAGAATTGCTATGCTATCATTTATTGTTACGTTTTTAATTTCTACCGGTCTTTTTGCTTTTATTATTAACCAACAAAATTTTTCGGGTAAACGCACTAATAATTTAATGGAAAGCGACTCGTTAAATTTGCAAAAAAATGAAGAGTTTAACAATCAAATATATAATAACAGACATTCTATTATTACAACTACGGTTAAAGAGGTTAGCCCTGCTGTTGTTGGAATAAATGTTACAGAAATAAGACAATATCGTGATCCGTTTGCTAATGATCCAATGTTTAGATATTTTTTTGGCGACAGAACTTATAACAGAAAAATTCAGGGGCTTGGTTCGGGGTTTATTATTTCATCCGACGGTTATATTGTTACTAACGACCATGTTGCCGGAAACGGAGCAGAAATTATTGTAACAATGACAAACGGACATCAATATAATGCAAAAATTATAGGTACGGATCCAGGAAGCGATATATGTTTGCTTAAAATTGAAGAGAATAACCTTCCTTATATTAAATTTGGGAATTCCGATGATATTATGATTGGCGAATGGGCAATTGCTCTCGGTAATCCGTTTGGATTATTTGATATTAACGATAAACCAACTGTAACCGTTGGTGTAATAAGCGCAACCGGAATGAATTTAAGTTCAGTTGAAAATAGATATTATACAAATATGATTCAAACCGATGCCGCAATTAATGGTGGAAACAGCGGGGGTCCACTAGTTAATAGCGTTGGCGAATTAATTGGAATGAATACACTAATATATACACCGGGAGGAACGGGCGGAAGTGTTGGTGTTGGTTTTGCAATTCCTGTTAATAAAATCAAAAAAATTGTTAATATTATTAAAGAAAATGGAATTGTTGACCGTGATTTTTGGACCGGTCTAAAAATTCAGATGATTGACAATGATATTGCCAAATATTATAATTTGGCTAATACACGAGGCGTTATTGTTACTTATGTAGCAAAAAACTCCCCTGCTAATAAGGCCGGTATTGTAGTTGGAGATATAATTACTTCTATTGAAAATTATAGAATTAATGATGATAATACTTTAATAAGTGTACTATACGAATTTAAAACAAATGATACAGTAACGCTTAAATTGTTACGTAACAATGAAGAACTTAGTAAACTAATGAAACTGGAAAAGAAAAAATGATACCACGCTATACATTACCCGAGATGGGTAAAATTTGGTCAGATGAATTTAAATATTCGACTTGGTTAAAAATTGAAGTTTTGGCCTGTGAGGCAAGATTTAATATGGGTGATATACCCAAAACTGATTTTGATACTATTAAAGAAAAAGCAAATTTTGATATTAATAGAGTTTTGGAAATTGAAGAAACAACAAAACATGATGTTATTGCATTTTTAACCAATATTGCAGAATATGTTGGACCTGTTTCAAGACACATACATTTTGGAATGACATCTTCCGATGTTCTTGATACAGCTCTCTCCTATCAGATGAAGGCTGCCGGAGAACTTTTATTATCCGACCTATTTAACCTTAAAAAAGTATTAAAAAGGCGAGCAATTGAATGTAAGGATTTTTTATGCGTTGGAAGAACACACGGCATACATGCCGAGCCAACTACGTTTGGATTAAAGCTTGCAAATTGGTACGAAGAGACCAAGCGTAATATCATTCGCCTGCAAAATGCAATAAAATCAATTAGCGTTGGAAAAATTTCGGGTGCAGTTGGTACGTTTGAACATCTTTCTCCACAAGTAGAAGAATTTGTTTGCCGCAATTTAGGTTTAGAGCCTGCTCCTATATCAACACAAGTTTTACAAAGAGATAGACATGCCGAATTTATGTCAACTTTGGCAATTATTGGTGCTACTTTAGAAAAAATAGCTATTGAAATTAGGCATCTGCAAAGAACTGAAGTTTACGAAGCAGAAGAATTTTTTTCAAAAGGACAAAAGGGTTCTTCGGCTATGCCTCATAAAAGAAACCCAATTGTAAGTGAAAGAATTGTAGGTATCTCACGAATTTTACGTTCAAATGCTACTGCATCTTTTGAAAATGTTGCTTTATGGCATGAACGTGATATTTCACATTCGTCGGTAGAAAGAATTTTAGTTCCTGATAGCTGTATTGCATTAAATTATATCACAAATCTGGCAATTAAACTGATTGATAATCTTCTGGTTTATCCGCAAAATATGCTTGATAATTTAAATTTAACACGAGGATTGTTATTTTCTCAAAAATTATTACTTCTGCTTGTAGAAAAAGGACTTACACGAGAAGAATCTTACTCTATTATACAAACCAACGCAATGAAAGTATGGGCTGATAAAACAAAAGATTTAAAATCAGAATTACTAAATGACCCTAAAATTCAAGCGGTATTAAATAAAACCGAAGTAGAATCAATATTTGATTATTCATCAATGCTTAAAAATGTTGATATAATTTTTAATAGAACAATAAATATAACCTAAACAATTATATCAACCGTCGATGCCATAATCTCATCTGATTTTAGTTTGCCTCTGGAATCATAAGTCCTTACTTTTTGAAGTTTGGTTCCGGAGGTTTCTTCATACGAAGAGATTGAATCGGTTTTTTGTTGTTTTGTCAATTCTTGTTTTGCCTTTAATTCCATATTTGCCGCATTAGCTGCAATTGCATTATCTTGTGGAGAAGGCTCTCTTGGGGCTAAAGCTGCACGCTGAACCTGTTTGGCTTTTTTTAAAGTAGCTTCCGGATTACCTGGAATTTCGGCTATGTCAATTTGGATTTCGCCGGAAACAGCATATTTTTTTCCATCAGGTCCAATTTCATAATCATATTTTGGGCCGACGGTTAATAATCCACCTGCAGCTCTTTTATGCGCTTCTTCGTGCTGTCTTACTTCTTTATCGCGTTCTTTTAATCTATCAATTTCCGCCTGCGTTTTTTCGTCGTATTTTTTATTAACGGCAAATTGATCATTAAAGATATTTGAAGCATCCGTGCTTAATTTAGTACTTACGGTAAACATTTTTTCCACCGTTTACATGTTTATATTCCTTTACACTATCATTATCGAAAAATAGGAGTGAATAGTTTAGCTCAATTTCAAAGATTTATTATATTTTTTAAATATTTTTACTCATTAAAAATTCATCAATACAATTATTATTTATTTTAAAGGAATTGAACTTAATTCCTTCAATTAAATAACCCAATTTTTTATATAACTTAACAGCTTTATCATTATATGTAAAAACAGTTAATTCAATTCTGCTAATTCCTTCTTTTTTCGATTCATCCTCTAATGCAATTATTAGTTTTTCACCAATTTTTAAACCTGTATAACCAAGTTTTAATGCAATATTAAAATGAATAAGGTGTTTATTTCTATTATATTGACCTATTGCCCCTTCAATATACCCAATTTGTTGTTCATCATATTCACATATATAAATTATATAATTTGATTTTATTCTTTCTCTCATTTCACTTTCAAACATCAAATAATTTTGTTTTCTTTCTCCCGGTTCAAAAGCTCTAAATTCTGTTTCCAAATCCAAATAATTCACAAGTTCATAAAATGCTTTAATATCTTTGTTTTCTATTCTACGAATAATAAGTTTTTCCTCACAAATTTTACTCATAACTAATCCAAATTGAATTTATTGTTTATTAACGTTGTTAATTAAATTAACTGAACAACAAAAGTAAATATAAAATGGAAAATAATAAAATATCTCAGTATCATGACAAACTTTTCACTCATTTTGGATATAATTTTAGCTTTGTAGCCGATTTATTGGATAAATATTTCTTAAATCGAACAAACGTTTCGGAATTTTGGCAAAAATATTTTGATACATTAACAAATAATATTTCTTCTCCTCCTCCTCGGATTTATAATTTACCACCCAAACAGGATACTTATAACATCGAAACCAATTTTGCAATTTCAGTCAACGATCAGATAAAACCCATATTTGGTGCTTCTGCCAAACTAATTGAAAACATGAATAAAAGTCTTTCAATTCCTACGGCTATTAGTTTAAGGACTATTCCGGTAAAATTGTTGGAAGAAAATAGAAATATAATTAATAAACACTTAATCTCAGTTGGACAATCAAAACTTTCATTTACTCATTTTGTTGCTTATGCAATTGTTAAATCCTTGATTAGTTTTCCTGATTTAAATAATTCTTTTGCGCTTAATAATAACAAACCTGTTGTTATTATAAAAAACGATATTAACATTGGAATTGCTGTCGATTTAGTAAAAAAAGATGGTTCCCGCACTTTAATTGTACCCAATATTAAAGGTGCTCAAAAATTAAATTTTAAGCAATTTGTTGATGAATTTAATCTTTTAATAGAAAAAGCAAGAAACAACAAAATTGAACCGGCCGACTTTCAAAATACCACAATATCAATTACAAATCCGGGCGGCCTTGGAACTGTTTCATCTTCACCACGTTTAATGACCGGTCAGGGATGTATAATTGCCATTGGTTCAATCGATTATCCGTCTGAGTTTAAAGCAATGGATGTTTCCGGTTTTGCTGCTTTTGGCATTGGAAAAATAATGAATATAACTAATACCTACGATCATAGAATTATTCAAGGTGCCGAATCGGGCGAATATTTACGTGAAATTGACAAATTATTGATGGGGAATTATGATTTTTATGATAATATTTTCAAAGATTTGGAAATACCGCAAAAACCTGCAGAGTGGGGTATCAATTCGCTTTCTCAAGCTCATAAAACTATCCGTGATGTAGAAAGGATTGAAAAACAAGTTCGTCTTTTCCAATTAATTAATATGTATAGGGTTCGCGGTCATCTTTTAGCAAATCTAAATCCGCTTAAATATTCGCCTAAAAGCACGGAAGAATTAGATCCTTCATTTTATGGATTTACAATTTGGGATTACGACCGTTATTTTTTTACTGATAATATTTTTGGATTGGAATCAGGAACTCTTAGGGAGATATTAGATTTACTACATCAAACTTATTGTCAAAAAATTGGTGTTGAATATATGCATATTCAAAATCCAAAAGAAAAAGTATGGCTGCAAATAAAAATGGAAGCAGTAAAAAATGTAATAACTTTTACTGCAGAACAAAAGATTAGAATATTAAACATACTTATTATTAGTGAAACATTTGAACATTTTTTACATACAAAATTTATTGGTCATAAAAGATTTTCTTTGGAAGGTTCGGAAACAATTATTCCCTTATTGGATTATCTTCTTATATTAGCATCCAATGAAAATATTAAAGAAGTTTTTATAGGAACAGCCCACAGGGGCAGGTTAAATATATTATCTAATATAATTGGAAAACCTTATAATAAAATATTTAGCGAATTTGAAGATAATTTAGATCCTGATTCGCCACAAGGGACAGGTGATGTAAAATATCATCTAGGTGCAACAGGAATTTATAATACTATTGATGATAAAAAAATTAAAGTTTCACTAGCTTCCAATCCAAGTCATTTGGAATTTGTAAACCCTGTTGTTGAAGGAATTACGCGAGCTAAATTATCATGGGCTGATAACTCTGTAAATGAACAGGTAATTCCGGTACTTATACACGGAGACGCCGCTTTCGCAGGTCAAGGTATTGTTGCTGAAACCTTAAACTTATCACAATTAGAAGGTTACAGTACCGGCGGTACTATTCATATAATAATTAATAATCAGATTGGATTTACTACGATGCCCGAAGAAGCACGCTCTTCTCCGTATGCCACAGATGCTGCAAAGATGATTCAAGCTCCTATTTTTCACGTAAATGGTGATGACCCCGAATCTGCATTATGGGTAACCAAATTAGCTTTTGAATATAGACAACAATTTAAAAAAGATGTTGTAATAGATCTAATTGGATATAGGCGACATGGACATAACGAAGGGGATGATCCTGTTTTTACTCAACCGTTGATGTATAAAACCATAAAATCCCATCTTTCTGTAAAAACTATTTATAATGAAAAATTATTTTCACAAAAAATCATTTTACAAAATCATACCAAAGAGTATGAAACAGAAATAATTAATAAACTTGAAAATTCACTTGATTCAACTAAACCCGACAAAATTGATTTTCAAATTGACAAACCTTTGGCATATAATAAAAATTACTATGATAATTTTATTCGTCCCAAACATACATCTGTAAATTTTACTGTCCTTTCAGATATTGTTAAAACAATAACAACTTTACCAGACAATTTTGTATTAAATCCCAAGTTGAAGAAGCATATGGCTAAAATGAAAGAATTTTTAACGGGTCGTGCTGTAATTGATTGGGCATTTTCCGAATCTCTTGCTATCGGATCACTTTTAAATGAAGGCTTTTCAATACGCTTAAGCGGGCAGGACAGCGCAAGGGGAACATTTAGTCAACGGCATTTAATTTTAACAGATTATAATACAGGAATGGAAATATTTCCACATAAACAATTAGCTTCAGCTAATTCTAAAATTGAGGCTTTAGATAGTCTGCTTTCAGAAAGTGCCGTACTGGGATTTGAATATGGGTACTCAATTGCAGACCCTCTTACATTAGTAATGTGGGAGGCTCAATTTGGCGATTTTGCTAATGGTGCACAAGTTATTATAGATAATTTTATAGTAAGTTCAAAAACAAAATGGAATTTGCCAAGTAATATTGTTTTACTTTTACCACATGGCCAAGAAGGACAGGGACCTGAACATAGTAGTGCACGCATTGAAAGATTTTTAATATTATGCGCGCAAAACAATATGTATGTTTGCAACCCCACAACACCGGCACAATATTTTCATCTTTTACGTCGTCAAATGGTTGAAGCAGAAGAAATACCTTTAGTTATATTTACCCCTAAAAGTTTATTGAGGCTTCCCGCTGCACGTTCTTTAACTACTGAATTTACATCGGGACAATTTAACACTGTCATTGATGACTTATTTATTACTAACAAGGATAATATCCAAAAAGTAATTCTTACAAGTGGTAAAGTTTATTATGACCTATTAAAGTACAAAGAGTTTAATAATATTGTGGATACGGCAATAATACGAATAGAGCAATATTATCCTTATCCATCACAACTAATTAAAGATTATTTGTCAGATTACAAAAACGCCAAAATTGTTTATTGGGTACAGGAAGAACCCCAAAACATGGGAGCATGGAGTTTCTTACAAAATAGACTGATTAATGATCTTTCGAAATGGCAATTGTTAACTTATATCGGTAGAATTGAAAGCCCATCCCCTGCATCTGGGAGCAGTAAACATTATTTGTTTACACAAGAAGAATTGATAAAAAATGCATTTAAGTAGATTGCAAAAAAAAACATTCCTAACGAATTGATTGTTACTATTTATATAGCACAAGATAACATTATTATAGTTGTACTATACAAATAAATTACGGAGCATTATTCAAATAAATGATCTAAAAATAAAATTTTTATATCTATCTAATTTAAAGGTTGCACTTGTAAACACTTAAACTAAATCTTGTAATTTATTATAATAATATAAGTTAACTTATATTATTAACGAAACAAGTTTAAACAACAAAACCTTAAAATATTATCTAAAAAGCTATTAACCACAACTAGTTGTGGTTTATAAAATATTTTTTATAGAAATCATTTTGGTTATTTAACATAGATCGAAGGAGCAGCATTTATAAACCTCGACCGTTACAAATTTATGCTTATTAATTGCGGAGCAGCAAATTATTGGCAACCATTGATATAAAATAATAAAAGTCAAAATAACGGAGCATACTCAAACAAAAGGAAATTGAGTATAATAGGACAAAACAATTCGTGGGAGCATGATAATATTTGTAATTTATACGGTAAATCACAGATATAATTCAGGAGTATTTGGATATGACATAATGCTCCCATTATAAACGGGAGCATCAAGTTAAATTCCAATCGGAGCATTTATTACTTCATTAAAATCATACCTTTTGTGTACGTAGATTTTTCAGTAACAAGTTGATAGTACATAACACCACTTGCAATTCCTCTAAACTGAGAAGCATCAAAAACAAATTGGTGAGTACCACTATTTAATTTATCATCAATTAAAGTAGTAATTAACTGACCTAAAACATTATATATTCTTAAAGTTACGTTAGATGAATTATCCAATTGAAAACGAATGGTAGTTGATGGATTGAATGGATTTGGATAATTTTGATATAATGTAAAATCTTTTGCAGAAATCTCTTCAACTTTCGAAATTTCGCCCATGTAAATTATTTTAAAGGCATCAGCACAAACATTTCCATTTGCTAAATCGCTTACTTTTATTTGAATTTGACCTGGAGTAAATACTTTTACAGCAGACAAATAATTCCAATTTCCGCCATCAGTTTTTTGTGATTTTTCGATTACTGTTTCGTCGCCATTATTATTATAAATACTAAATCTTGTGTTTGAAGCATTATCCTGGTCATCCTGCCACCATGCAAAAACAGCGTATTCACCCCTTGGAACTTGTTCACTATTATAAACAACTTGATTAGTACCAAAACCGGGAGCAGCAGCAAAAAAGTTTTCATTAAAATATTTAACACCCCAATCATACGTGTTCCAATCACCAACAACTGTTGCATTTCTATTATCCAATATCTGATTTTTTGCAAACGATAATTCTAATAAATCCGAAATTGCATACACGGTTTGATAACCAAGTTCGTGCAAATTATCTACCGATACTTCTATATCGGATGAATAATAATCGTACGGCGTTTCATAAGTTATTGCAACAGGTGTATCATTATAATTTGCCCATAACCACCCTTCAGGATAAACAGGACGAAGAGTTGATTCGTTTATATCTTCTTGTGCAAAATAAGGATTATTTGAAGTATTCAAAAATGTGAATTCATATTGTCTTTTATAAAATGTAGGACTAGTTGATTCAGCTGTATGAACATAAAAAGTACACGCCGGAGATGCTATTGAATGAAGATTTAAAGCAATTGAAAAAACATTATTTGTACATATTTCGGTCATCTTGGCTTTTAGTAATTTTACTTCTGTTGCAGTTTCAGCTTCTGATTTATCCCAATTTGATTCAAGATCAATACCTGCATAGTTTGTACGCGACCTTCCATAATAAACACCATCAGGATTTGTAAAAGGGACAAGATGAAATTCAATATTTTTTCGTAAATATTCGGCATATTCATCATTTTCTAACAATCTGTTAACAATTCCTTCAAAATGGAAGGATGAAGGGGTTTCACCGGGATGAGTACGTGCATGAATCCAAACAACTTTTTTTTGTTCCACAGGTATAAACGGATCAGTAATCACAAACTCATACATTGGTAAATTATGATCGGTAGTGCCAAAAGTATTGACTGTAAAAAATGAGTTGGATGACCAATTTTCAATCTGTTGATTTAAATAAGTGAGTGTATATGGAGTAAAATATGATACAAAAACAGTATCTTGTTCATAAGTTTTTTGGAATAAATTGATTGAAGGTGATTCAGCTTTTGTAAATCTATTATAAGTTTTGTCATCATAACTGTACATAGCTCGTACAACATCGCTTGTTGTTACTTTAACTTTAATAAATTTGTTTTTTACTCCGCTTATTCTAAAATAAAACCATCTGCCGCCAATATCCTGATTAGTGGTAACAGTATAAGTTACAGAGTCGGTTGTAGTTACGGTTTTTAAATTTCCGCTCTCAAAGTCTGCGTCAAACTTTACCTGCGCATTAATTACAGAAAATATCATAAAACATAAAATCATAAAATTTTTTTTCATTTAAACCTCACATATTAAATAAAATCCAAGATTTAAATTACTAAAAATTATTTATGCTTCATAATAAAAAGATTTATTTACTTAATTATTCCTAATTTTTATCTGTAATTATTTCCCTTTTATTGTAATACCAATCCGCAAAGTATAATAAACAAACCGCAATTAAAGGAGTAAGTAATATAGCAAAAACATAAATTGTTGACTTGATTATAAAAGCTAACCCTACTCCTGCAAGAAAGTTAAACGCTGCTCCCATTAGCGGCCATTTCCAAGAAATTATTAGTATAATAATTAAAATCATGGTGGGTATATTATGTATCAAAAAACCAAGTAATGTTTCCCAAAAACCGTATTTTCCGTCAAATACATCCAATGAAAACATACCTATAAACCCAATATAAAGAATGTTTAGTACTCTTGGCGACCAAAACAATATTTTATTATTTTTTTGCCGCATAATTACTCCTTAAATAACTTGTTGATCCTTTAGTTAATAACAAAATTAAGTTAGAAAAACTTAAATACATAGAACCCGTCGTTCATAATAAGTAATTTATGTAATATTTAAGCTCAATTTTATTGATGCTAAGTCTCTGCCGTTATGCTCCCGTATTTACACTTAACCACACACGGGAATTAACATAACCAAAAATATTTGAAATTCGGGAGCACGGGCACATCAACCATCATACAAAGTACAAAAATAATAATAAGGTAAAAACACATTTAGAAAACAAATTTTACCCAAATTAAGTTAAATTTAATTTATAGTTTCATTAATTTTTGTAAATTCATAACCCATTGCTTTTAAATTAGTAATTATCTCATCTAAATGATCATACAGTTTATCGGTTCTACGCGGATCGGTTCCAAAATGTATTAATAAAATAAAACCGTTTAAACCATTTGGATCATTTTTTTCGTATTTATAAAATTTATCCAATAATTCTGCACTGCTGTAATATTTACTATCCGGAACCGGTATTGTCCAGTCTTGGTTAATTCCGGTACCGGGAGATATATTAACAACTTGTAAACCGTATTCTTCCGTCCATTTACATATTTGTTTGTTATGCCATTCAAACGGTGGCAGATAAAAAGGAGCATCCTTTTTGGTAATGCCAAATTTAGCCATTTCTTTGTAATTATCGTCAATATCCTTAATTAATTCTTCCTTAGATACAATTGTAGAATCCCTATCTTCCCATGTGGCATATAAAATATGTTTATTGGAATGTGCACCTAAATAATTACCGTAACTTAAAAGTGTATTTATTATTGGAGCAAATTTTTCGTTTCTATAAAAATCGCCTGTAAAGAAAAATGATGCCTTAATATTATTTTTGTTTAATGTTTTTAATATTGTCTCGTATCCGTCAACAAATTCGTGAGCAGTAAAAACAAGATTTATTTGTTTTTTAGCTTTATCGGTTCTAATAATTGCACCATTATTAATTGTTAACTTAGATAAACTTTTATATTTCTCCCCTTCTGCCTGCATTTGACCAAAATAATATGTTAAACCGGCCGTACCATCCATGGTTGGTTCGTTTGTAGAATAATCACCAAAATCATCGTGATAAACTACTAAATCCGATTGAAATTCTTCAAATTCATCACCGTTAACAATTTTAAGCCATTTTAAATTGTTAAATATTGCCCCGTAAACCGGACCGTCAACAAGTCCCCCGCTTAATTTGTAATTATATAAATGGGCTAATGACGAATGTGGATCTAAAGGATATTTTCCATCTTCAGGCAAGCCGATAATCATACTAACCCCCCAAGGATTGCAGCCAAGCAGCCAATCACGTAATGAAGTTTCCATTTCCAGATATTTGGGATTTGCTGACGAATTATAATATAACCTGCTTAATGTTATTGCTGCAGAAACTAAATTATTAGAACACCAGATAAAAGGAACCCCATTAAAAAAAGGATTGTTTTGCCCCTTTTGGTAAACTTTTTCCAATCCTTCTTCCATATACGAATTTAATAAATCCTTATCAGCAATTGAGTTGTTATTATTAGCTATTAAATAATTAGAGAGATTTACAAAAGGATACCATTGATAATGGCGTGCAGTATCACTGCCCATCCAAGGAGTAAATTTTTCCTTTTCACCATATAATAGAACATCATTATAATACAATTTGTTATTTGTTAAATTAAATAACTGGGCTGCGGCAAGCTGCATATCATCAGTAAAATTTTCTTCTTCATAAAAGTAAGGTGCTTTTCCGGGAGCTGTTTGGCAATAACCAAGACTTAATTTTGCATAATCATAAGCATCAATAGCTTTTTGACCTAATAAACAAGAATAAGCAGAGTCTATATTTTTATATAAAATTGCACCTAAAGAAAAAGCACTTGCAAACTTTGCCACCGATGAAGCAGAACCGGTCGTCCTATTTTTATAATTAAACAAACCTTGAATTTTTCCATCAATATAATAAACAGGTCTTTCTAATCCCTTTCCATAATTTACCGAATCTTTATTGGGAAGCCGAAATCCGGCATGATCCCTGTCATCTGCAATCTGGTTATAAAATTCATTTTTATTTGGATTCATTTTAAGAAGCCAATCTAACCCCCATTTTGCTTGATCCAAAATATCAGGGATATTGTTTTTGCCTTTATCACCGTTTTTGTTATATTTATCGCTAAATGAAGAAGGATTTAAAGAATAAGCAAACATCATTTGATAGGCAGTAGTTGCCGAAGTTGTTACATACTGCAAATAATCGCTTGCATCGTGCCAGCCGCCAATAACATTAATATATTCATTTTCCTCGCCCGGTTTATAAATCTTAAATCCATCATGGGTATGACACGAATCTTTCAAAAACGGATTATATCCGCATTGTTGCTGCCTTAAATAATTTAATAAAAAATCCGCGCTCCCATTATAAACATCATTTCCTATTTTAAATTTTGGAGATGTTAAATTACCGGCTTTTATGTAATAGGTACCCAAAGTTGTTAATTTTGTAAAATTTAACCTGTATGATTCCTTAAAAGCAGCATAATGTGGAAATTTTTTTATTTCAGAAGACTTTAGTACTAATTCATTCGTAAAACTATCAAAAACTTCAAATTCAAGAATAGACAAGTTTTCTTTTGATACCAAAACGGCAGTTTTTATATCGTTTGTTAAATATCCCACTTGGTTAATTCGTATCCAACTTTTTTCCTGAGCATTCATCAAAATATAAATACTCATCAATATCATAATCATTAACGCATTTTTCATATTATCACACTATTTTTTATTAATAAAATTAATATTTTTATTCAATTGGTTGTTTTGCAGTAAAAAAATAAGAATAAGAAATGTTTAAACTTATACGGAAATCAGTAAAAAATAAATTAAATAAATTATTGCAAGAATTACAGCCGAAACAGCCACATAATTTATTGTAAGTATAGTTTTTTCCCTAAATGTAGTTATATGTGCAAGAGGTTCAGTAATTACCGGAATTATTTCTATTTTAGGTTCAATTTCTTTTTCACAAACACCCTCAGTAAAAACCAATTCTTTAATTAATTTCCCTGAAGTATCATAGATACGGTTGGAACCATGTTTTTTACCTTCAACGTAATTTATTTCTTCTTTTACAATTCCATCTTCATAAAATAATTGAGTAAGTCCTTCTTCCATTCCCGATTTATAATTTTTTGTACCAAATAATGCGCCGCTTTTATAAAAGAACTTACTATTGCCTTCAGGAGCCCCTCTGGAAAAATTCCACTCTTCTTTTATTCCGCCACTTTCGTAATATGTTTTAGTTATTCCTTCTCTAATATCATTTATATTATTTTCAACTATCTTTAATGTCCCATTATTGTAAAATATTTTAGTAATACCGTTTTTTTTACCATCTTTGTAATTTACCTCGGCTTTTAATTGACCATTTTCGTAATACAATTTGGTTATACCGGAAGGGATATTATCTTCGTAGTTTATTTCTTTTATTTTATTCCCTCGTTCATCATACATAATATAAGGGCCGCTTTTACCACCTTTGTCGTACGAAATAAATTCTAATAAATTTCCGGCTTCACTAAATATTTTTTCCTGCCAATGAATTTTACCATTAACAAAATAACGCTGGCTTTGAACTTTTCCGTTTTCGTGGTATGTTAAAGCAATCCCGCTCCTTTTTTCCGTTTCTTCTTTATCAAAATATAGTACCTTATTTTTACCGTCGGATATATAATTAACAATCTCAATTAATGTACCTTGTTCATTATAAATCTTTTCTTTAATAAGTTTTTGACCATCGGTAAAATATTTTTCCGATTTAACTTTTCCATCAGTAAAATAAGTGATTTCGGGTAAGTAAAAATCTGATTCCTTATCTAAATAAAAATGAGTAAGACATGGAATGCTCATAAACACCACATTTTTAATTATGCACTAATATTAAAGATAAATCAGAAAAATTTTATAATCAATAGATGTTAAAAATATTTCTAAAACAGACCTTCAATAGAAAGGTACCTTTCACCTGTATCATAATTAAACGTAAGGATAGTTTTTCCTTCCGGTATTTCGCTTAATTTTTTATTAACGGCCGCTAAAGAAGCACCGGTTGAGATACCAACTAAAATTCCTTCTTGTTTTGCAGTATTTGCGGCAAAATCAAATGCTTCATTTTTACTTACGGTTATTACTCCATCTAACAAATCCGTATATAAATTTTTGGGAATAAATCCGGCACCGATACCTTGTAAAGGATGAGGATTTGGAGAACCGCCGCTTATTACTGCCGATTGCTCCGGTTCAACGGCAAATACTTTTATATAAGGAAATTTTTCTTTTAACACTTTTGCTATTCCGCTTATATGTCCACCTGTACCTACGCCGGTAATTAAATAATCAATGCCATCGGGGAAATCTTTTAAAATTTCCTGTGCGGTATTTTCTATATGTGCAGTAACATTATCAATGTTTTCAAATTGTTGAGGAGTCCAAGAGTTTTCCTTTTCGCCTAATAATTCGGCTGCTTTTGCAATTGCTCCTTTCATACCTTTTTCTTTTGGTGTAAGTTCAAAACTAGCACCGTAAGCAGACATAAGTTTTCGTCTTTCCATTGACATGGATTCGGGCATAACCAGAATTAATTTATATCCCTTTACGGCACAAACCATTGCAAGCCCAACTCCGGTATTACCGCTTGTGGGTTCAATAATAACAGTATCTTTATTAATATCGCCGCGTTTTTCTGCTTCTTCAATCATTTTTAATGCAATTCTATCTTTAATGCTGCCACCCGGATTGTTTTTTTCTAATTTTAACCAAACATTATGTGTTTTGGGAAATAAATTATTAATTTTTACAACCGGTGTATTGCCTACAAGCTCCAATATATTATTTGCTTTCATTTTTTCTCCTATTTAGATATTAAAGTCTAATAATTCTGCAGTAATTTTGTCATTTTTAAATCCAATCTTGCTTCTGTTATATACAATAGAATTTGGCGGAACAGATTCCGTAATCCAAACATTCCCCCCAATTGTACATTTTTCGCCAATGACGGTTTTACCGCCTAATATTACTGCCTGCGAATAAATAACAACTCCATCTTCAATTGTCGGATGACGTTTTGTATTTGCAAGCCGTTTTGATACACTTAAAGCACCAAGCGTAACCCCTTGATATAATTTTACGTTATCACCAATAATAGTAGTTTCACCAATTACAATTCCAGTACCATGGTCTATACAAAATGAAACCCCTATTTGTGCTCCGGGGTGTATATCCACACCGGTAATTTGGTGTGCATATTCGGAAAGTATTCTGGGTAAAACAGGTACCTTTAATAAATATAACTCATGTGCAAAACGATAAATTGTTATTGCCAAAAATCCCGGATATGCTAAAATCACCTCGTTTATGCTGTATGCAGCAGGATCTCCTTTATATATTGCTTCCGAATCCAAAAGTAATTTTTTATATACTTCGGGTATTTTTTCAAAAAACTTTTCGGCAATTATTTGTTCATCTAATTTTTCTTCAAATGATAATGAACTTAATAAATGCTTTAAGTCTTTTTTTAATAAATTTAATTCGGAATTTACTTCTTCTGCATTATAATATACAGTATCCGAAAATTGAGGAAATAATAGCTGCAATAATTCATCAATATAATGCTGTGCCTCTTTTTTAATTGGCAAACCGCAAATATGTTTACTGCGTGCTTCAAATAATATGTTTGAAAATTCCATATAGAGATATATTTACTGATATAATTTTCTTGTTTAATTTAAACATCAATTTAACATTTTTGCATATTTATGCAATAAAAAAATATTTTTTTGATGTTTTTTAAATAATATTTATTTAATTATTAAATAATTAAATTTTTATTACTTTTTATTAACAAATTTTTATAAATTAAAGTTTATTATTTAATTG
>JAZDHY010000032.1:0-149404 GCA_043805435.1 bacterium | reverse complement strand
AAATACAATACTTAATTCGGTTGGAAAGGGGTTCTTAGATGTTATTTTATATCTAATTGATATACTAATTTATTTATTTGGAGAAATAGCTGGTGTTTCTGTCTTTTTAGGGTCATATTTAATTTCCATAATATTGCTGGGTATATTATCGGTAAGGTATTTTCGTAAGAAGAAGTTTCTAACTTCACTATTCTTTTTAATGGTACCTTTATTAATGCTCGCTTTTATAATAGCAATTATATACAATACTATGCACAAAGGAGGATTTTGAATAATTTAGTTAATGGAATTAATATTTATATCTTGTTGAAAATGGTTTATTACAGAAAAAGGTAATCTTCTCTGGCAGTTATATTTCCTTATAGTTTTCCAAAAAAAGGTGTGTTATGAAAATATTAAACATGAATTTACTAATTGTTCTATTCTTTTTTGTCTTGTTTTTTAATAATAATTATGCTCAAGATAAAAAAAATGAAAGTGATAGCACGTATATTGTTGAGTTAAAAGAGTTTTATGATGGTAAAGGAGTTGTTTTTGGAAGAGATGTAGATTATGATATCTATCCTAACAATACGGACAAGAGGATTACGCTTACCAAAGAAGATGTTATTGAAGCTGAAAAAATTATGGATAGTGTAGCTACATTATATTATAAGGACGATATAGATGGTAAAAAAGAGTATGACTCAAAACTTAGAGGTTATTTTAGGCAGTATTGGGGATTTAAAAATAGCTCTAATGAAAAGAGAATAATGATATTTCTTTATAACTTTAATAATCTCGAATTTAAAGAAGAGGTAGAGGGAAAATGGGATAAGGGAATCTGTTTAAGCACAAGTGACTTTTTCTATACTAATTCAGGGGGTCTTTTGGTCAATTTAACAAAAAGAAAAATAGTAGAAGGGACATTCTATCCGTTTAAATTAGAATGATATTTTATATTCAATCTATCATTACAGTACAAAAGGGATTTTGTTGAATTTAGTATAAATTCACATTTTTTGCAGGAATGGCAAATTTTGCTAATATAGTATTAGATATTAACTAAGCTTAAATAGTGATTAAGCACAAAATCCGCTTGAAAAGATGGTGGTCAATTTGTAAAAATAACTGCTGCGCAAAGTTATATTATGGGTAAGTTCCGTTAATAGAAATACCGGTAATAGAATATAACAGCTAACTTAATAATCGGCTTCGGTTATATTTTCAACATCTTCATAAGTTATAAAAACCAAATCTTCATCATTATAATTATATAACTTGCTGATTCTTTCTTCCTGATAACTAATTGCTTTATATAAAATATTACGTGCTGTACGGGCATTGCCAAAGTTTTTATCTCGGCAATTGTAAAGATTATGAAACATTTCCAATAAAAGCTGTAGTGCTCCTTCATCTAATTTGTAGCCATTAGAATCTGCAATATCGGCAGAAATTTCCAGTAATTGACGAGGATTATAATCTTCAAATACAAATGTATTTATAAAGCGTGATTTCATTCCGGGGTTTGACTCAATAAATTGTTTCATTTCGTCGGTATAACCGGCAACAATAACAATAAGTTGTCCTTTAAAATCTTCCATACGTTTAAGCAGGGTGTCAATTGCTTCCTGACCAAAATCGTTGCCGCCACGCGAAAGAGTATATGCTTCATCAATAAATAATGTGCCGCCTAATGCTTGTTGAATGACTTTATCGGTTTTTATTGCTGTTTGTCCGGAATAACCGGCAACCAAATCCGCCCTGTCAACTTCAACCAAATGTCCTTTTTCAAGAAGGCCAAGCTCTTTATAAATTTTACTCATCATTCTTGCAACAGTCGTTTTTCCGGTACCCGGATTTCCGATAAATACAGAATGGAGACTTTTTTCGATAACCTGCAGACCACGCTGCTTACGAATTTGCGCTACTTTGATACCATTAATCAGTTTATCAACACCACGTTTTACAGATTCCAAACCTTTTAATTGATATAAATTATTAATTAATAAATCCAATTCTTTTTGATTTATTTTTATTTCATAAGTTTTTTTATTGTTTTTTTCATCAGATTCAAAAAAATCGGAAATAATTAATTCCTTTTCTTCCGCGTCCGATTTGTTTTCATCAGCATTTTCAGAAACTCGTAATAAATAATTTTGGTGAGCTTTATCAAAAAGATTTCTTACAATTCTAGCATTACCATAATTTTTATCTCTATTACGGTATAATTCTGTAAAGTGTTTGCTTAATTCATCAAAAACCTCATCTTTTAATAAAACCTCTTTTTTAGCAGCGTGGATTTTTATTAATTCAATCATCTCATCGGGAGTATAGTCTTCAAAAACAAAGATTTTTGTAAAACGTGACTTCATCCCCGGATTTGAATCAATAAATTGTTTCATCTCTTCGGTATAACCTGCGGCAATAACAATAAATTTGCTGCGGTCATCTTCCATTCTTTTTAATAATGTATCAATAGCCTCTTTTCCAAAATCATTTTCGCCGCCTTTGGCAAGAGTATATGCTTCATCAATAAATAATGTTCCACCCATAGACTTATTAATTAAATCGGTCGTTTTTTCGCTTGTTCCTCCAATATGCGGTGCAACCAAACCCTGTCTGTCCGTTTCAATTAAATGGCCGCGCGGTAAAATACCTAAAGCTGAGTATATTTTACTAATAATACGTGCAACCGTAGTTTTTCCGGTGCCGGGGTTCCCATAAAATAAAATATGATCTGAAAAATTGGATTTTAAGTCAGTACCTTGCTGAACAAAATACCTTGCCAGTTTTACCATATCGGCAACATCTTTTTTAAGTTGACTAAGTCCAATTAAGCCATTTAATATATCAAGTTCTTCTTTTAAGCTTTCTTCATTAATCGGTATTGATACTTCTTTTAACTTTTCAGGTCCCAAAACATGTAAAACATCTTCCGGTAAAATTGTAGTGGCATTTTCTTTTGTTCTGGCATCTTCAGTAAAAGTTCTATACCGTTTGCTTATTGTCATTTTAAGTTCTTCAAAATATTTTCTTGCCAATCTAGCATTTCCAAAAGTTTTATCTCTTTGTCTATACATTTTTGTAAAATATTTTTTTATAAGTTCCACAGCTTCATCGGTAACAACATATTCTTCTTTTTTAAACATTTGGAGCAGTATTGTTGTTAATTCATCAGGGGAGTAGTCTTCAAAGGTGAATGAATGATTAAATCTGGATTTTAATCCCGGATTAGAGACTAAAAAACTTTCCATATCGTCTGTATAACCGGCAGCAATTACGGCAAACTTACCTTTAAGGTCTTCCATTCGTTTTAATAATGTATCAACTGCTTCCTGTCCAAAATCTTGACCACTGCCGCCTTTTTTGACTAAAGTATATGCTTCATCAATAAATAAAACCCCGCCAATAGCATCTTTAATAACTTTTTCAGTTTTTGGAGCAGTTTCACCAATGTATTGACCAACCAATCCAGCGCGGTCAACTTCAATTAGTTGCCCGCCGGGTAAAATGCCCATTGCTTTAAATATTTTTCCAAGTAATCTAGCCACGGTTGTTTTGCCGGTACCCGGATTACCTAAAAATACGGCATTAATAGACAAGTCATCTTCCGATTTAAGACCAAGCCGTTTTCTGTCTTTAATAAATTCAAGATAATCAGTAAACCCTCTTAAAGCTTTTTTAACTGAATCCAAACCCGTAAATTTTTCAAATTCAAGTAATAATTGTTCCAAATCTAATGTTTCTTCAGGCTCGGGAGTTTTATTTATTTCAGTTTTAATTTCATTTTCATCTGAAATAGTATCCTTTTTGGAAGTTTGGATTTTATTCTCTTCATTTACAGTTTCTTCAATTTCACATTCTTCAACATCAGGTTTTTCGACTTCAGCAACAACTTCATCACCTATTTCAAAATCTCTTTGACAGATTATCTGATTATCAATTAAAAATTCAACGTGTGTTTTTCCCATTCCCCAAAATCTTTTTTCCTCACTACCACAAGTTTGAACAAAAATTACAGAATCCCAATCTTTTTTTACATGCAAATTAAATTTATTATCGCCAATAAGAATTCCGTTTAAGTACCATCTTGTTATCCCAACATAAACTTTATCGGTTAAATTATAACATAAATTATTAAAAATTACCTCTGCACCTATAATACGGATAGTTGAAACATCAAATTGTTGGTAAAAAACACGTTTTCCTTTTTTTTCTTCTTCAATAACATCAAAAAGTTTTAGCGAAAAAACCTCAACAAATTTGTTATAACGGAATATCGGTTTGTTTTCAATGACCTTTGAATTTTTTGTTTCTTCAATTTGTTTTTTTTCGGAAACTGGCTTTTTCAATTCAATGTTATTTGTCTTCTGTTGAATAACATTTTCGCTTTGTCTGTCCGAATCAAACTCGGTTTTTCTAAATTTTTCCAATGCTGAAAAAATATTTTTAAATTTAGAATCACCGGAAAATTTTGGCTGCAATTTTTTAGCTTTTTCCCATGCGGGTTTATATTGATATAAGAAAATTAAAGATTCTAACTCTAAAAGTTCAGCGTCTCCTTGAATTTTAGGATTAATCATCTCTTCATTTACTATTTTTGAGGCAACCAATAAACTAAACCAATATTCTTTTAATTTTATTGCTTCTGTTCCGTCTTCTAAAAGTTTTTCGGCATATTTTTGTTTTAACTTAGATTTAGTTGATTGTAATTCGCAGGCAATATCATAAAATTTTTGCAGTTTACTCCATTGCGGGTTCTTCCCGGAATCAATCATTAATGCTAAGTTTAATGATTGAACAGCTTCTTCATATCTTTTTAAACCGGCAAGTGTTCTGGCAGTATTGACGTATGTCCATGCAAGCATATCTTTTTGATTAGCAATTGTCGAATTAAGATCCGAAAGTGCCCCCTCATAAATGCTCATTCTTGACAGTAGATAACCTCGATAAAGATGAGATTTTATTGTATCACCTTTTAAATCTACTGCTAAATTTATATAATCCATTGCTTTTTGGGGATGACCATTTTCTAATAAAGCCCAAGCGTAAATTATTGCCGCTTCGCTGTCATCCGGTCGTTCATCACTAGCTCTTTTGGCTAACGGTAAAGCCATTCTAAATCTTCCATTCCAAAGATGTTCAAATGCATCTGCTTGTATGTGATTAATTTCACTATCTTTCAAAATTACCTCATAGTATAGAATTGTAAGATAAATGCAACCTTTTTATCAATACGTAAGTCTAAATATAAAAAAAGAAAATAATAAATTTAAATTATAAATTTAATGAAACAAATAAATATTTAAATCGTCTTAATATAAAAATGGAAATAATATGAAATTAAAGAATTATTTTGTGTTAGCAATTGCAGTTTTTACTCTTTCAGCATGTCATTTCCGCAGTGTAAAAGGGAGTGGTAATTATAATATTGAAAAAAGAAATATTGACAATTTTTCAGAACTAGAATTATCAGGGGCATTTGATGTAAATTTAATTATTGATGATAAAACATCGCTAGAAATTAAAGCTGAAGATAATTTAATGAAGTATATTAAAACAGAAGTTCATGGCAACTCTTTATCTATTTCGACCAAAAAAAATCTTAATCCGAAAAGGAAAATTGTGATTAATATCACAACGCCGCAATTATCTGGGGTTTCTGTATCCGGTGCGAACGATTTAGGTGTAAAAGGTTTGAAAAATGAAGATTTTTTTGTAAATTTAAGTGGAGCCGGTTCTGTAAATGTTGAGGGGAAAACCGATGAGTTGCAGGTAGATATTTCAGGTGCTGCAAATTTACATGCTAAAAATTTAATTGCTAATGATGTAAGGATAGATATAAGTGGAGCTTCCGATGCAGATGTGTACGCAAACAATTCACTCAATGCAACAGTATCCGGAGTCGGAAATATTAACTATTATGGAAATCCTCCAAAAGTTTTACATAGAGTTTCAGGAATAGGTTCAATAAAAAGAAAATAACATTTTATATACGCGACTACCAAAAGCGAAGATGAGTTTTTTTAATTAATTTCTCATCTTCGCTTTTTTTTATTATGACCCACCTTTATAATCACAACAATTATAGTTAAATTTAATATTAAATATTTTAGGACTTATGGAAAAAGAATATAGAAGAATTGGTATTTTAGGAGGCGGACAATTAGCAAAGATGTCTGCTTATTATGCATTTAGATTAGGATTTGATATTAGTATTTTAGAAAAGAACTTAAATTCTCCTGCCGGAATGATGACTAAAAATGATTTTGAAGGCTGGGTAAATGACGATAAAATTATGGGTGAGTTTGCCTCAAGTTGTGATATCATTACACTTGAAAGCGAATTTATTGATTCTAACAGGTTATTATTTTTAGAAAATCTTGGCAAAGTTGTTTTACCATCATCAAAAACCATTGCGTTAATACAGGATAAATTTATTCAAAAAAGCATATTAAAAGCCGCAAATTTGCCTTTGCCGGAATTTGTTGAAGTGAATTCTATAGCTGAATTTTCAATGACTGCTGAAAAACTTGGATTGCCTTTTGTATTAAAATCTAAAAAACTTGGTTATGACGGATATGGCAATGCAGTAATTTATAATGAAAATGATTTTATTGAAAGTTATGATAAACTGATTAAAAGGCATAATTCGTTATATGCTGAAAAATTTGTTAATTTTACTAAAGAATTAGCCGTTTTAGTAGTTAAAAATTCTTATCAAACAATAACCTATCCTATTGTTGAAACTATTCAAGAAAATAATATTTGTAAAAAAGTTATTGCTCCTGCAGCAATTGATGAAAAAATTATTGATGAAGCCAATAAAATAGCAATTAAAAGTATTAATGCAGTTAATGGACACGGAATATTTGCGGTTGAAATGTTTTTAACAACTGATAATAAAATATTAATTAATGAATTAGCACCAAGACCTCATAATTCGGGGCATTATACTATGGATGCTTGTGTAACATCACAATTTGAAAACCATGTGCGCGCTGTGTTAGATTTGCCTTTAGGAGATACTTCGCTTATAAAACCTTATGCTGTTATGATAAATTTGTTGGGTAAAAAAAACGGGAAAGGAAATTTAGAAAATTATTCAGATGTTCTTAAAGAACCCGATTTACACTTACATATTTATGCAAAAGAGGATTCCAGAATGGGACGAAAAATGGGGCACATTACGATAACCGGAAACAATTTGGATGACATATTAAATCGTGCCGAAAAAATTGAAAAAATTGCAATGATATAGGAAAAATTAAAATGGATAGAGCTTTAGTTGGTATTATTATGGGAAGTGATTCGGATCTTCCCACTATGCAGGGGGCTATAGATATTTGCAGAGAATTTGATGTAAAGTTTGAAGTAAAAATTGTTTCTGCCCACAGAACACCCGATTATATGGCAGAATATGCAAAAACCGCATTATATCGAGGTGTCAAAGTAATAATTGCCGGAGCAGGTGGTGCAGCCCATTTACCGGGTATGACGGCAGCACACACAATATTACCTGTAATTGGTGTACCTGTTCAAAGTAAAGCCTTAAATGGGCTGGATTCTCTTTTATCGATAGTACAGATGCCGGCAGGTGTTCCGGTTGCTACTGTTGGTATTGGGCAGTCAAAAAACGCCGGATTACTTGCTGTAAAAATATTAGCCCTTAATGACGAAATATTAACAACAAAGTTAAAAACCTATAAAGAAACCATTGCTGACGAATCGCTTAGCAAAAATAAAAATTTAGAGTATTAAAAAAGCTGTAAAAATAAAATAATGGATAAATAAATTTACCAAATTAGTAAAACTAAAAGAGAAAATAATGGAAACTTTCAAAAATACTGATCAGTTCGTAAATCGTCATATCGGTTCTAAAAATGACGATGTAGATGTTATGTTAAATTTGTTAGGTATAAAAACTTTAGATGAGTTAATTGAAAAAACAATTCCTGAAAAAATTAGAAATTCCGATTTGTTAAATGATGAAGAAGGTTTAAGCGAATTTGAATATCTGTTGGAAATAACAAAAATTGCCAAAAAGAATAAATTATTCCGGTCATATATTGGATTGGGGTATTATTCAACAATTACTCCGTCGGCAATTAAAAGAAATATTTTGGAAAATCCGGGTTGGTACACACAATATACTCCATATCAAGCCGAAATATCGCAAGGACGTTTGGAAGCCTTGTTAAACTTTCAAACAATGATTGTTGATCTAACAGGTTTACCAATTGCTAATGCATCCTTATTGGATGAAGGTACTGCAGCAGCAGAAGCTATGATTATGCTTCATTCATCAAGGAAATCAAACAAAAAAGAAGCTCATACATTTTGGGTATCTGATGATTGTTTACCACAGACTATTGATGTACTAAAAACCAGAGCTTTACCATTGGGGGTAAATTTAGAAATTGGAAATATTAAATCTTTAGAAATGAGAGCTGATATTTATGCAATTTTTGTACAATACCCAAATTACAAAGGCCAAATAATTGATTATACCGATTTATTCAAAAAAGCCGCAGAAAATAATATTTTTACCGGAGTAGCAGCAGATTTAATGAGTTTATTATTGTTAACACCTCCGGGAGAATTTGGTGCAAGTGTTGTTGTTGGTTCTTCTCAAAGATTTGGTGTACCTTTAGGTTATGGCGGACCTCATGCCGCATATTTTGCAACAAAAGACGAATTTAAACGTAATATGCCGGGCAGAATAATAGGTATTTCTGTTGATACAAAAGGGAACAGGGCATTAAGAATGGCTTTGCAAACAAGAGAACAACATATAAAACGTGAAAAAGCCACAAGTAATATTTGTACTGCTCAAGCCTTGCTGGCAATTATGGCTGGCACTTATGCAGTATATCATGGTCCAAAAGGATTAAAAGCTATTGCAAAAAGAATTAATGAGTTAACAAAATATTTGAATTATAATCTTATCGAATTAGGATATAAATCGGTTAATAAATATTATTTTGATACTCTTTGTATAGAAGTAAACGATGAAAAATTACTTGCAAATATTAAAAAATCAGCTCTGTCAAAAGAGATTAACTTTTGGTACGACGGCACAAATATTTTAATTTCTTTGGATGAAACTGTTTTGGAAAACGATATGGAAGATATTATATCCATATTTGCTGAGGCAAAATCTGTTGAGGTTAAAAAAGTAGATTTTAAGCCTGATTTTAATTCATTACCGGAAACACTAACAAGAAAAAGTGAATATTTAACTCATCCTGTATTTAATTCTTATCAATCCGAAACTGAATTAATGAGGTATTTAAAAAATCTTGAAAAACAAGATCTATCATTAACCACCTCAATGATTCCATTAGGTTCTTGTACTATGAAATTAAATGCAGCAACAGAAATGTATGCTATTACATCACCTGAATTTGCAAATATTCATCCGTTTGTGCCATTAGACCAAGCCGAAGGATATAAACAAATATTTGATGAATTAAATGCGGCGTTATGTAGATTAACAGGTTTTAAAGCTGTTTCTTTGCAGCCTAACTCGGGTGCACAAGGGGAATACACAGGTTTAATGGTTATAAGAGCTTATTTTTGTAATAAAGGGGAAGGCCATAGAACAATTATTTTAATTCCTTCTTCTGCACATGGAACAAATCCTGCCAGTGCTGTTATGGCGGGTGGTAAAGTTGTTATAGTTAATTGCGATGAAAATGGAAATATTGATGTTAAAGATTTAAAAGAGAAAGCCGAATTACATAAAGATAATTTAGCAGCATTAATGGTTACATATCCTTCAACACATGGTGTTTTTGAAGAAGAAATTAAAGAAATTTGTAACATTATTCATAAAAATGGCGGCTTGGTGTATATGGATGGTGCCAATATGAACGCACAAGTTGGTTTAACCACTCCCGCTTTTATTGGGGCGGATGTATGTCATCTAAATTTACACAAAACATTTAGTATCCCTCACGGCGGCGGTGGACCCGGAATGGGGCCAATTGTGGTTGCTGAGCATTTAGTTCCGTTTTTACCTATCCATAAATTAGTAAAAACTGCCAATAGTGGTATCAGTGCAGTATCATCTTCACCATTTGGAAGTGCTTCTATTTTACCTATTTCTCATTCGTATGTAAAAATGATGGGGGACAAAGGTTTGCAGGAAGCAACAATCTTTGCGATCTTAAATGCAAATTATATTCGTGCTCGTTTAGCAGATCACTTTAAAGTATTATATACAGGTAAAAATGGATTTGTAGCACATGAACTTATTTTTGATATGCACGAATTCAAACAAACTGCTAACGTTGAAGTTGAAGATATTTCCAAAAGACTGATGGATTATTCATTTCACGCTCCAACCGTTTCTTTTCCTGTACATGGAACATTAATGGTTGAACCTACCGAAAGTGAATCGAAAGCCGAATTGGATAGATTTTGTGATGCTATGATAAGTATTAAAAAAGAAATTGAAGAAATTGCAGCAGGTGTATATTCAAAGGAAGATAACGTACTTAAAAATGCACCTCATACGGTTTTAGAAGTAACCTCTGATAATTGGGAACATTCTTATTCGCGCCAAAAAGCCGCATTTCCTATTGAACATGTAAAAGTAAATAAATTTTGGCCTACTGTTGCAAGGATAAACAATGCTTTTGGCGACCGAAATTTAATTTGCAGCTGTCTTCCAATTGAAAGCTATAAGTAAATATATTATATGGATGCACAATTAATAGAAATAAACAAAATTTTTAGAACCGCTAAAACAATAGCGGTTCTTGGATTTTCTAAAAATTCGGACAAAACCAGCAGACAAATTGCTGATTTTTTAGTCTCTAAAGGTTATGCGGTATATGGCGTTAATCCAAATATCGGCAGAGGGGTTATTAATGGTATTGAAGTATTTCCAAAATTAACCGATATTCCTTTTCAAATTGATATTGTTGATGTATTTCGCAGATCAGCAGATATTCCTGAACTAGTTGATGATGTGTTAAAAACCAAACCCGTTGTCCTTTGGCTGCAGCAGGGCATTAAAAATGATAATGCAGTTAAACCGATTATTGAGGCTGGAACTAAAGTTTTTCAGGATATGTGTATTGCCGTGTATTATAATTTATGCAAGGTATTTAATTAATTTACCATTCTTCATTTAGGATTAAATGATAAAAAAAATAATTTTTGTTATTATTTTGGGATTATTATATATTAATAATTATGCCCAAAGTGATTCGTTGATTCTTTCAAAAAATGCCGTTTTAAAAGTCGATTCGATTTTAATTGAGGGTAATAATATAACAAAGGATTTTGTAATTTTTAGAGAATTAACAATTAAACCCGGTGATCTGGTTTCGGGAGCAACTGTTGATTACAATTCGGAAAGAGTGTTTAGTTTGGGTTTGTTTAATAAAGTTATTTTATATTTTAATAAACAACAAAATCCTGAAAAAAATAATTTAGTTATTCATGTTGAAGAAAGCTGGTATATTTACCCAATTCCTTTTGTTCAATTGCGTGATAAAGATTTATCCAGATCTTCGTATGGATTATATATAACATATAAAAATTTTAGAGGCAGGAACGAAGAGATAAAAACTAAAATTTCACTTGGTTACGACCCTACATATTATGTTGAATATTATAATCCTTTGATTATCGAGTCTTGGGATATTAGTTTTAGTACAGCATTAACTTATCAAACAATTTTAAATAAAAGTAAAATTGCAGAAAAAATGTATGGAGAAGAGTTCTCTTATAAATACAGAAAAGTAGATTTTATTTTTGGAAAAAGACTTAATCCGTTTAACACGGTGTATTCTATTTTCGGATTTAAGTATTTAGACGCTCCCGCAGATATTAATAAAAATATTTTGGCAAGTAATTCCTCAATTGACAGAGTTTTTTCGGCCGGATTAAGTTATGTTCGTGATACAAGAGATTTGAAGCAATTTGCCGGATCAGGCATTTATGGCTCAGCTTCGTTAACTCATTTTGGTTTTGGCATAAAAAATATAAGTTATAACATTTTATATGCTGATTACAGGCAATATCAAAATGTTATATCAAATTTTATATTAAAGTGGAGAGGAACATACAGACATACTTTTGGTGAAAATATTCCGTTTTACGATCAATCATACTTGGGAAACGGAGAATATGTGCGCGGACATAAAAACGATCTTAGAGAGGGGAATAACTCTATATTGTCTTCTGTTGAGCTAGTTTATCCGGTTGTGAAAAACTGGAATATTAGTTTAGATTTACCATTATTACCAAAAAAATTAACCTCTGCACGAGTTGGTATATATTTAAGCAGCTTTGCCGATGCCGGAATTATTTATAATAATGGTGATAGAATAAAAATTCCAAATTTTGATGCAGGTTATGGTGTTGGGATGACAATATTAGTTTTACCTTTTAATGCTATTAGATTTGAGTATGCTTTTAATAAATATAAAAAGAGTGAGTTTATACTTGGAACAGGATTTTCTTTCTAACGTTGAATTGTATTATACACCGCCTAAATATGTTACAAATAAAAGTATTAGTTTAAGCGGGGATGAGTTTTTGCATGCGTTTAAAGTTATGCGCAACAATGTAAATGATGAACTTTTTTCTACTGATGGTGAAGGAAATATTTACAAATCAAAAATTGAAAGGATTAATAAAGAGTTTGCTGAATTAGATATTTTAGAAATTAAAAAATACAATAATTTGCTTTCAAATATTACACTTTACATCCCAAACCTAAAAAATAGTGATAGATTTGAATTTGCGCTTGAAAAATGTGTTGAATTGGGTATTATTAATTTTGTTGTATATAACTCCGATAGAACCTTTTCCAAAGGATTTAAAAAAGAAAGATTGGAAAAAATTATTCTTGCAGCAATGAAACAATCTTTAAGATCTTTTCTTCCCAAAATTGATTTTTTAGATGCACTTAATAATTATAAAAGTAATAATAATACGGTTTTATTGGATCAAAGCAGCTCAAAAAGCCTTTATGACTTTTTTTATGAATTAAAAGTTAATAATAATAATGAACAATATAATTTAATAATTGGCCCTGAAGGCGGGTTTTCTAACAGAGAATATGGAAAATTTACTGAATCTAATAAATTACAACTGTCATTAAACAGATTACGCAGTGAAACAGCCTGCATTGTTAGTGCAAGCTTATTAAATAAAGTATTTGAAAATTAAAGTAAAAATTATTTTTTTAACGCAGTTTTTCTGAATAATTTTTTCTATATTATAACTTTATTATAAAATGAATATTATGTTAACAAAAGAATATATTAGAGATTTAAAGATTAATGGAAACGGTTCATTTGAAAAATTAGTTTTAAGTAATTATTCAAATGCTGGAAATTTGGTTTTTATATTGGAAAACCTTGGGCATTTACCTTCTAATTTTAGTGCTGGATGGTTGATTGAACTTACTAAATCAAAATACCCCAAAGTGAGAGAGTTGGCCATAAAAAATATTGGTAAACTTACACATGAAAAATATATACAAATATTAAAAGATTTTGCATTAAACGAAAAAGATACAAATGTACGAAGAGAAGCGGTTTCTGCAATTGGTAGAATGCGGCTTCCGGAAAATAAAAGTATTCTTTTTGAATTGTTAGAAGATGCTGATCCAAAAATCGTTTGTCAAGTTATCAGAGGACTTCTGATATTTAAAGGGCGAGAAGAAATAGATAAAAGATTAAAAAGTCTAATAAATCACGAAAATGAAATTGTTAGAACTGTAATTTATAAAGAGTATTTTGCAAATTCAAAATCAAACGCTAATATTCTTCCTCATTCTGAGACTTATAAATATCTTAAAAATGTGGTTGTGAATGCAGATGTTAGGGAAGTACTAAGAATAATACCTGAAGAAAGCATCCATCTTACTTTTACTTCTCCACCATACTATAATGCTCGTGATTATTCAATTTATCCAAGTTATGATGCATATCTAAAGTTTTTGGAGGATGTTTTTTTGGAAACCTATAGAGTGACAAAAGAGGGGAGATTTTTAATCGTAAATACTTCACCAATAATAATTCCTAGAATTAGTCGAGCTCATTCAAGTAAACGTTATCCTATTCCTTTTGATTTGCATCATTATTTAGTACAAATGGGATGGGAATTTATTGATGACATTGTTTGGATGAAACCTGAATATAGTGTAAAAAATAGAATTGGAGGTTTTCAACAGCATCGAAAACCCCTGGCGTATAAACCTAATTCTATTACTGAATATTTAATGGTCTACCGAAAAAGTACTGAGAAATTACTAGATTGGAATATGCGTCAATATGATAATAAGGTTATAAATGAAAGCAAAGTTTCTGATGGTTTTGAAACGACAAATGTTTGGAAAATAGATCCTAAATTTGATAAAATTCATTCAGCAGTTTTTCCATATGAATTATGTAAACGTGTTGTTGAGTATTATTCTTTTAAAAATGATATTGTCTTCGATCCGTTTGGTGGAAGCGGAACTTTAGGAAGGACAGCCAAAAGTTTAGGGAGATATTTCTTTTTGACAGAACAAGAACCTAAATATTTTGAATATATGAAAACTTTTATGCAAAAAGATATTATTATTGACGAAAAGAAAACAAAGTTTTTAACCTATGAACAATTTAAAGAGACAATAGTATGACCCTTACTGATAGTGTTGTAAAAAATATTATTAAAAAACTAATTCATGGCGAAGATTACAGAATTGAGATTGTAACTTTAATTAATGCTGAATTCCTACAATATTCTCTTGAGTTCTTTAAAAAAATTATTGGTGCAAAATTTAATCAAGAAGATATCACAATTGACTGGTATAAAAAAGAATTCTTAAATCCAGTTTTGCCAGCGAATGAAATTGCAATTAATGCAGGTCTAAATAAGAAAACGATTCATAATATGTTTAATTCTTCGACTAAAGAAATCGTAATTGAGGCCTCAAATAATCATTACGACCTCCTATATAAATCAATCAAAGAACTTATCAATTCCGAACCGGACATTGATCTAAAATTAACAATTAAATTTAATAATGTTAGTGTGGATCTTAATATTAATGAAAGTCTTATTGTTATTAATTCGCTTGCTGTAAAACGCGCCGAACTCCGTGGTGGTTTGTGGAGCACTGCAGGTAAAAGAGTCGAAAAACCATTGATGGTAGTGCTGTGTAAATTATTTGGGGTATCTTCAGCAAATTATTCTTTTATTTATCAAGGAAAAGTTATTGAAAAACCCGATTTTGAAAGAGAAATTGATTTCTATTTAATTGAAAAACAAAATCATTATAAATGTGAAGTAAAGTTAATGGGTAAGGGGAATCCGGAAAGTGCTGACGCTGTTATTGCAAGAGATAGTAAAGTATTTGTCGCTGATAAACTTTCTGATACTAATAAAAAACAATTAAAAAGCCGAGGAGTTGAGTGGGTTGAATTAAGAAATGAAAAAGGTTTTGAAAGATTTCAAAAAGTACTGGAAAATTTGAAAATTCCGCATAATCTTTTATCAAATAATATTGATTCTGAGTTGAATAAAATATTTACAGAAATTTTCAAATAAACCTTATTTTAATTAATTAACTATAATTTTTCAATTATCTTTTTAATCAATTTTTCGAATTTCGGTTTAACCATATCCGCTGTTTCAATTACTTCCTGATGTGAAAGTTTTTGAGGTTTAATACCTGCTGCATGATTGGTAATGCACGAAATAGCACCAACTTCAATACCGTTTATTGCAGCAAAAAGAGCTTCGTGGGCAGTTGACATTCCAACCGCATCAAAACCTAAATTGGCAATCATTTTAATTTCTGCAGGTGTTTCGTAAGTTGGTCCTTTTCCTAACCAGTAAGAACCTTCTTTCATAAATATTTGTGAATCAATTGCAGCTTCTTTAATAATTTCGTTAACATATTTTGAAGGAAGGTTTAATAATAAATTCTTCTGTTCCAATGTTAAAACTCTTAAAAATGAACCAAGTTCAGGATACAGATTCATTGTATAAAATTCATTAATAAGCATCAAATCACCCGGTACAAAACTTGGATTAACACCACCGGCCGCATTTGTAAGTAATAAATATTTACATGACAAATGGGATGCAATAAGAACAGGAATTAAGCATTGTTCTATTGAATAACCTTCATAAAAATGAATTCTTCCTTGAAATACAAGAAGATTTTTTCCTTGATATTGTACAAAATGAATAAATCCTTTATGGCCCTGAACAGTGGAAACAGGGTAGTTATCCAATGAATCTGTGGGGATTGATAAAACAGGATTGAGGGAATCGGCAAAATCGCCTAATCCGCTGCCTAAAATTAAAGCAATTTCAGGATTAAAAGGTGCAAGCTTTTCAATTTGCTTAAGTAAAAAACTATATTTTTCGTTAAATTTAATCATAATTAAAATAATATCCCGGCTAATGTTGCAGTCATTAATGTTGCTAAAGAACCACCTAAAACGGCTTTAAGCCCTAATTTAGCTATATCGGCTCGTCTGTTAGGCGCCATTGGCGAAAGTCCGCCAATTTGAATTGCTATTGAACTAAAATTTGCGAATCCGCATAAAGCATACGTGGCCATATATATTGCTTTTTGATTCACAATTTGTTTTAAGGTAATCATATTACCCAAATCCACATAAGCCACAAATTCATTAAGTACTATTTTTGTTCCAAATAAACTTCCAAATTGCAAAGCGGCCTCGGTTGGAACTCCAATTGCCATTGCGATAAGCTGAAAAACAAAACCCAAAATTAATTGTAAATTTAACGGCTGGCCAAAATTATGCATCAAAGTTGTATTTAATCCGGTATAATAACCAATACCTTGAAGCATATAATTAACAAGTGCAATTAAAGCAATAAATGCAATAAGCATTCCTGCAACGTTTAAAGCCAGATGTAATCCGTCTCCGGCTCCTGCAGCGGCAGCTTCAATAACATTTGAAGAATTCTTTTCTACTGCAAGTTTAACCTTGCCTTTAGTTTCCGGCGTGTTTGTTTCAGGATAGATAATTTTAGAAATAAGTAACGCCGCCGGTGCAGCCATAAAACTTGCGCCTATTAAATGTGTTGCAAATAATAATTGGGCTTGTTCGAGTGGAACGTTGTGTAAAACAGAATAAGAATGTCCTAATATTTGAATATAAGCTGCCATAACGCCGCCCGCTATTGTTGCCATACCGCCCACCATAATAGTTAGCAGCTCGGAATTAGTCATGTTTTTTATATAAGGTTTAACCATCAGGGGAGCTTCAGTTTGGCCGATAAAAATATTTGCCGTACACGAAAGTGATTCAGCTCCGCTTGTACCCATTATTCTTAACATAACCCAAGCCATAGCCTGAACAACTTTTTGCATAATGCCAAGGTAATAAAGTATTGAGGTTATACTGGCAAAAAATATAATGGTTGGCAATACCTGAAAAGCAAAAAACACACCAATAGATCCTTCGCTTCCGGGTGATTTTGCGAGATTCCCAAATACAAAAACAGCTCCTTCCGTTGTAAAGCTTAATAACATAACAAATAAGCTGCTTACCCATCTAAAAAATATTAAAGGATAAGCAAAAGGAGCAAAAAAGTTACCAAGTGCATCGCCCTTAATTATAAGTATGGCAAAAACAAATTGCAATGTTATACCGGAACCAACTAATTTCCAATCAATTTTCTTTTTATTATTTGAAAATAAAAATGCAATTCCAAGTAAAACAATTAATCCAAAAATTCCTCTTCCTATCGAAATGAAGTCCATTTTTTTACTCTATTTTATTCTGGAATATAGTGACATTTTCTACATCTGGCTTCATATTGATCGGAAGCACCTACAAGAACTCGTTCGTTTGAAACAACTTTTCTTTGTGTTCTATCGGCCGGATTTCCGCATTCAACACAAATAGCTAAAGTTTTAGTAATATATTCGGCAACGGCAAGTAATTGAGGCATTGGTTCAAAAGGAATTCCTTTATAATCTTGATCAAGTCCGGCTACAACAACTCTTTTACCTCTGTTAGCAAGCTCTTCGCAAACTTGAACTAAATCATTAGAAAAAAATTGAGCTTCATCAATTCCAATTACAGAAGCATCTTCGGCTAGTTCTAATATTTCTGAAGCTGTTTTTACTAATATAGAAGGAAGAGACTGCGCCGAATGAGAAACAATTTCATCGGATGAATATCTAATATCAATATGAGGCTTAAAAATTTTAACGTCTAATTTTGCTATTTGTGCTCTTCTGAGACGTCTAATTAATTCTTCTGTTTTTCCGCTAAACATACAGCCGGCAATAACTTCAATCCAGCCTATATCTTTTGGTGTTGAATGTGGTCCATGTTGTATCATATTATTTTAAAAAGTCCTCACCAAAACTATGGGGTAATAGTTCTTTAAGTTTATAAGTTACTGTTTCGTTTTTTGCATTAATCATTGTTACATCCAGCTGGCCGCCGCATAAATCCATTAATACTTGCCTGCAGGCACCGCAAGGCGGGCAATAGTCATCAAAATCGCTTGCAATTGCAATAGCCTTAAACTTTCTATGTCCGTCTAATATGGCTTGAAAAACAGCAGTTCTTTCGGCGCATATTGTAAGGCTGTAAGACGAATTTTCAATATTTGCTCCTAAATACAAGGTATCATCTTCTGTTATTAATGCTGCACCCACATGAAAGTTAGAGTACGTTGCAAATGATTTAGATTTTGCTTCAACAGCTTTTTTTGCTAAATCAATATTATCCATAATATTACCACTTTTTTTTATAAAAATATGAAATCGGAAACTTAAGTATAATAAAAATTTCGTAAAACATTTGAAAAAAGAAAAGTTCTACAAGGCTAAAACTATAATTATACTGTTTTTGAAAAAACTTATTTACAAAAATATCAATAACTAATTTAATTAAAAATGGAATTAAAAATAACTTATCCATTTGAAATAAAAAAACAGAAAACAACAAAAAAATATTAATTACATGCCAAACAAAAGGAAAAATTAGTTGTTTAAGTGAATAATGATAAGAAGTTGATGTGTGTCTGAATTTTTGTTTTAAAAAATTGCTGACTGTATTTTTAGTAGAAGAATAAACAAAACTATTATTATTAGTTAAAACACCTATTTTGGCATTATTTTTTATTGCTTCTCTTATTAATAAATCATCATCTCCGCTATAGGTATCCAACATATTACTAAAACCATCAATTTTAAAATAGAATGATTTTTTAAATCCAATGTTTCTTGCTGCTGCCGAATATGGAAAATTAATTTTTGAAGCAAAAAAAGTTAAAATTAATGTCCGCAAGTTTTCAAAACACGAAAATTTGTTTATAAAAGAGCTTTTTTGTATAAATGGAGAAGCCCCAAACACTAAATGGAAATTATTATTAAACTTTTTATTATACTCATTTATCCAATCGGTTGGTATAATACAGTCGGCATCAGTAATAAGTATATAATCGTTTTTTGCCTCTTTTATGCCTATATCCAATGCTCCCTTTTTTGCGGGATATATTTTATTTTTAGATGTTAAGATCTTAAAATTGGATAAACATGCAGAAAAATTATGTATTAATTCAAAAGTGTTATCCGAAGAGTTATCATCAATAAAAATAATTTCATAATTATTAATATTATAATTTATGTCCTTTAATGAATCAATTAGATTCTTTATATTGTACTCCTCATTTTTTAAAGAAATGATAATCGAAAAGGTTAAGCTTTTGTAATTTTTTGTTTCGGCAGGCTTTTCGTTTTTTTGAGTAAAATATATTATAAATAAATTAATCAGTAAATAAATTGATAATAAAAAGAAAAAAAAGTATATAATCATATCAGATTGAGAAATTAGTTAATAAAAATAATGTTTTATTTCCAAAAAATAAACCATATTGTAAATTAAAGGAAAATATTTGAATAATTTTGAAAATAGTTATAAAAATAAAAGGATAATTGCTCTTTGGGCTTTTAGTGAATCTGTTTTGGGAGGAATGCTGCACCTTTTTAAAATACCATTAACCGGATTAGTGCTTGGAGGGCTTGCCGTAATATTTTTAAGTCTTATTGCTTATCAAAGTTCAAATAAGTTATCAATTCTAAAGGCAACGTTAATTGTACTTATAATAAAATTTGTAATTAGTCCATACACTCCCATTATGGCATTTGTATCAGTTTCAGTTGAGGGACTTTTGTGTTATCTTTTTTGCATTATTTTTGGTAAAAAAAGTATTGGCATTTATATATTTGCTTTATCTTCCATGATATTTTTTTCAATTCAGAAGTTAATTACGCTTCAAATATTATTTGGTAATTCTTTATGGGATTCAATTGATGCGTTTTCATTGTTTATTTCAAAACAATTTGGATTAACAGACCTTAAAATTAGTGCTTTATTAATTACAATTTATATATCATTACATATAATAGCCGGATTAATATTTAGCTATTTAAGCGTAAAATTGATTAAAGATTTAGAGTCGTTAAGTTATAGTTCGGATGGTAAAGTGTTTATTAATGCTGGAAATGAAAAATTTGAGACTTTTAATAGGAAATCTAAAAAAAGAATTATTAAAAAAGTAATTACTTTGTTTTTACTTGCTGCATTTATTGGATTTTCGTATTTATTGGATGGTGAAAAGGGATTATACGGTTACATGTTAACTGTTGTTCGGTTTATTTCTATAATTATTATTTGGCTCTTTTTTGTTTCGCCTTTTTTATCAAAAATTGTCGGAAAATATCTTACAAAAAAACATAAAAAATATAATAATGAAGTTGGCGAAATTCTTAATTCTTTTCCGCATATAAAAAAAATTAGTTATGAAGTATGGAACGAATTGAAGGGGAGAAGGGGAATATTAAAATATTTTACATTTGTACACAAAGCTATAATAAACTTTATTATTTATTAATTATTAAAAATTAACTATGTCAATTGTTATTTATACAGGAAAGATAAACTCCGGCAAAACAACATCATTATTAAACTGGTCGTCAAAACAAAAAGGTGTTAAGGGATTTCTTCAGACTAAACAAGGTGAAGACCGTTTTTTGACAAATATTGAAACAAAAGAGAATTTACCTCTTACAACAAATGAATATATTGGTGAAGACGCAGTTGTAAAGTTTTGTGCATATACATTTATTAAAGAAACATTTGTTAAAGTTAATAAGGAAATGATATCTATTATTGATTGTATGAATGAAGGTACAATAATTATTGACGAATGGGGATACGTTGAAGAAAAAAATGAAGGAATGCACAATGCAATATTACATGTTATGGCAAATTTTAAACAAAAAAATATAGATTTTATTATTGTAGTAAGAGAGCGATTAGTTGATTCTTTTATAAAAAAATATAAATTAATTGCAAATGAATATAGAGTAATAGATAATTGTAATGAACTATAAACCGTAAAAAAAATATAGTACCAATTTACTATTAATATAAATAATGATATATTATTAAGTTATTTTGATACTATTAAGGAATAATTATGAATACTTGGAATTGGGAAATTCAAAATGAAGAGTACCTTAAAAAAACAATTAAAAGATGTAAAGAAAAAGGGATTATTCTCCCCAAATTTAGTGAATTAAAAGATCCTTCTACTATTAAAGAAAGTATTAAAGCTAAATTAAAGGATATTAAAAAGGAAGAAGTTCATCCATTAAATTTATTTAGAATAAATTGGAAAAACGATTACAATACAGGTGGAATTGGAGATGTTAATTATTTTGAAATACCTAAAGAAATAACAGGTATTAAAGCCAGAATAATTGGTCTTGTTGGAAGTGCATTTCCTACCGGTTCTCATAAAGTAGGTGCAACTTATGGTTGTTTAGCACCTTATTTGGTTACCGGTAGATTTAATCCTGAATATCATAAGGCAGTATGGCCATCAACGGGCAATTATTGCCGTGGCGGTGTTTTTAATTCGGCTTTACTTGCTGTAGAAGCTGTTGCCATTTTACCCGAAGAAATGAGTAAAGAACGTTTTGACTGGTTAAAAAATATGGGAGCAGAAATATATGCTACCACCGGATGTGAAAGTAATGTAAAAGAAATTTATGATAAATGTCATGAATTAGAAGCTAAAAGTGATGAGTATTACATCTTTAATCAATTCGACCAATTTGGTAACTCTATATGGCATTATACCGTAACCGGTGCAATGATTGAAGAGGTGTATAATAATGTTAAGGAAGAAAATCAAAGATTAAGTGCATATGTAAGTGCAACCGGTTCTGCAGGTACAATTGCAGCAGGTGATTATTTAATTGAAAAATTCAAAAATACAAAAGTAGTTGCTTCCGAAGCATTACAATGCCCAACAATTTTGTATAACGGATTTGGTGCTCATAGAATTGAAGGAATTGGCGATAAACATATTCCTTGGGTACATAATGTAAAAAGTTTGGATAGTGCCGTTGCTATTAATGATGATGATCCAATTGCAATTATTAGGTTGTTTAACGAAGAAGCGGGAAAAGAATATTTATTATCACTTGGTGTAACCGCTGAACAAATTGAAAAATTAAGCCTACTTGGAATTTCAGGAATCTCTAATATGCTTAGTGCTATTAAAATGGCAAAATATTATGAATATACTGAAAACGATATAATTTTTACTGTTTTTACAGATTCTATGGAAATGTATCAATCCAGATTAGCGGAGGCAAACGAATTATTAGGTGTTTATTCCCTAAAACAAGCCGAAATTGATTGGAAAGTTTCAATTAAGAACCAGGGAGTTGATAATTTTAAACAATTAAGTTATAATGATAAAAAAGCTGTTCATAACTTAAAATATTTTACATGGGTAGAACAACAAGGTAAAACAGCAGAAGAGTTAAATGCTCAATGGTATGACGAAAATTATTGGCATGAAAGATATAACACTGTGGAAAAATGGGATACATTAATTGATAGTTTTAATAAGGAAGTTGGAATTTTGATTTAATTTGAAGTTATATGAAAATAATTAAAAATGTACTGATAAATACAAAAGAAAATAAATTAAAACCGGCTTTTATTAGGTTTAATGAAAAAATTTTGGATGTTCAATTTATTTCTGATATTGAAATTGATTGGTCTGAAATTGATACATTAGACAAAAAGAATAGTGTAATGCAAAATATTAAATCGGATATTCAATTTGAAGAGCCGACCATTATTGATGGAAACTATAATTTGCTTATGTATGGTTCCTTGGATGCACATGTTCATTTTAATACACCCGGTTTTGAAAGTAGAGAAGATATTGAACATGCAAGTTACTCTGCCGCTGCCGGCGGAGTAACTACTGTTATTGATATGCCATGTACCTCTATTCCTCCTGTAACTACGGTTAAAAATCTTCTTCTAAAAAAAGAAGCATTAAAGGGAAGAAGCAGAATTGATTACGGCTTTTGGGGAGGTATTAATAGCGGCAATGCGGACATAAACAATACGATCAAAAAAAATATTGAACATTTGATTGGAGAAGGAGTACCCGGTTTTAAGGTTTATACTATCTCGGGGATGACAACTTTTAAAGATTTAAGTTATGCCGATATTTTTAATATTGCCGATATTATGAAAAAAACTAAAAGTTTTATGGCAGTTCATGCGGAAGATAAATTTTTAATTAAAACTAAAACGGCAGAGTTGCAATTTAAAAATCACAACGACTGGCATGCCTATTGTGAAGCCCGAAGCGTTGAAGCAGAAGCAAAAGCAGTAGAAAATATTGTTGGAATTGCTGCTAAAACAGGTGCAAGGTTTCATATCGTTCATCTTAGTTCTAAAAGAGGATTAGATTTAATTAGAGATGCAAAGAAAAAAGGAATAAAAATTTCGACTGAAACCTGCCCTCATTATCTCTATTTTACTCAAAAAGATTTTGATAATAAATTAATAAGCAATTTTTTAAAAACTGCCCCTCCCGTTAAATTTGAAGAAGATAAAGAATCCTTATGGGAAGGATTAAGTGACGGTACAATTGATTATATCACAACAGATCATGCCGGTTGTGATCCAATGACTGATAAAACGACTTCAAATTTTTGGAATGTTTATGGTGGAATTCCGGGTGTGCAGCATAGAGTACCTTTTTTATTCTCTTTTGGGTTTAAAACAGGAAAACTAACATTAAGTAAAACAATAGAGTTATTAAATCCTTATTCTTTTTTTCTTTTTGAATCAAAAGGGGCTATTGCAAAAGATTTTGATGCTGATTTTGCTATCATTGATTTGTGGAATTCAGAAAAAACAACATATGCAAATATGCTAAGCAAAGGCAAATACACCCCATTTGAAGGGGTTGAATTTAATTCAATTGTTAATTCAACATTTTTACGTGGTGATGTAATATATGATAGAAATAACAGAAAAAATGAATTAAAAGAGAAAAAAGGTGAATTTTTAAGAGTTGTATCGTAAATGGAAAAACTACTTTTTAAAAATGGCTGGTTTTGCCAAATAGTTAATAATAAAATTGTACCTTTTTATGGTGCAGTTGAAGTTGCTTACGGAAAAATTGTAAGGTTTATTAAAAATGATGAATCTTTATTAGTTGATTTGTTAAATGAACGCAAATTTGAAATAATTGACTTAAATGGTAAATTTGTTACAACACCTTTTACAAATTTTCACGAACATATCTATTCAAAACTTGCAAAGGGATTAAAAATAAACTCTCCATTAGCAAATTTTGACCAAATACTTTCTGATTATTGGTGGCTTGTTGATTGCGCCTTAGATGAAGAAATGGTTAAATATAGTGCTTTGTTAACTGGGATTGATTCCATTAAAAATGGAATTGGGACAATATTTGATCATCACTCCTCGCCTAATTTTACAAAAAACAGCTTAAATACTATTGCCGAAGCTTTACGTAATTTAAACCTTAAACATGTATTGTGTTATGAGGTTACCGATAGAAATGGTATTGCAAAAAGTATCGAATCAATTGACGAAAACATTAATTTTATACAAAATCAACACAACGAATTTTCAAAAGGTTTGTTTGGAATGCATGCTTCGTTTACTATTGACGGTAAAACATTACAAACCATATCTTCAAAATTTAAGAACTTAAATACCGGTGTTCATATTCATATTTGTGAAGATAAAGCTGATAGAATTGAATCGATCAAAAAATACAATAAATCTCCGTTAGAAAGATTACTTGAAAATGATTTAATAAATGATAAAAGTATTCTTGCCCATGGAGTAGACTTAACAATAAACGAATTGGAAAAAATTAAAAAAATTGGTGCAAGTATTGCGTTAAATCCTGATTCTAATTTAAATAATTCGGTTGGATTGATAGATTTTAAGTCAATTCTTAATCAAAATTTACTTCTTGGAAGTGACGGAATGCATTCAAATATGTTAAAAAGTTTAAAAAATGTATTCCTTATCTCACGTTATCAAGGATTAAATTTTGGAGAATCATTTGAACTAATTACTAAAATATTTAATAATCAGCTATTATTTTTAGATAAATTTTTTCCGTCCAATAGTAAATTACAATTAAATGATTCCGCCGATTTAGTGGTTTGGGATTATACCCCTCCAACAATTGTAACGGAAGAAAATGTTTGGGGTCATATAATCTATGGGTTAACTGAATCAACAGCTACTGATTTTATATCATCCGGTAAATTTATTTTAAAAGAGAAAAAACTTAAAATTATGGATGAAAACAAAGTATTAAATGAAGCAAAGGAACAAGGGGCAAAATTATATTCAAAAATTGCATCTTTAGGTGGTAAATGAATGAATTTCAATATGTAGGTAAAAACATAGTTAGGGAAGACGGATACAGCAAAATAACAAGCTTTGTTAAATTTGCTGACGATTATTCTTTTCCGGGTATGTTGTATGGTGTAATGTTAAGATTACCTGTTACACATGCAAAAATATTAAGTATAGATTTTTCTAAAATAATAGATTCCGAATATCTTGAAACTATTATTACAGCTGATGACATTAAAGGAGCAAAAAATGTTGGTGCAATAGTAAAAGACCAACCTGTTTTTTGCGATAAAATTGTTTTAACTTGCGGTGATGTTTTGGCTATGCTTGTTGGTACTGATGAAGAGGAATTACATAAGCTGGCTAAATTGGTTGAAGTTAAATATGAAAAATTAGATTGCTTAACAGATCCTGAAAAGGCATTAGATAAAGATGCTCCGCTTTTGCACCCTGAATTGAACACAAATTTAATAATTCACTATCCTCTACGCAGAGGTAACGTAGAAAAAGCGTTTGAAGAATGTGATTTTATTATTGAACAAAGATACAAAACCGGTTATCAAGAACATGCTTATTTAGAGCCGGAATGTGTTATTGCTATTCCGGGTACTAGAGAAAATGACATAGAAGTGATTGGGAGCATACAAAATCCTTTTACTGCAAGAAATGTTGTTGCTGCAGTTTTAGGTACTTCGCTTTCAAATGTCAGAATTAAACAAGCAACTTTGGGTGGGTCTTTTGGTGGCAAGGACGATACTATGAATGTTCTTTCTGCCAGAGCCTCTATTGCCGCTTTGAAATTAAGAAAACCGATAAAAATTAGGTATTCGCGTGAAGAATCGATTTTGGAGTCTTATAAACGTCATCCTTATATATTAAATTATAAAGTTGGCTTTAATAAAGATGGTAAACTAAAAGCAATGAAAATTGACATTTTAGCTGATGGCGGAGCATATGCTTCAATGTCGCCTTTTGTTACTTGGAGAAGCGTTGTACAAGCTACAGGGCCATATGAAGTAGAGAATGTATGGACAGATGTTAAAGCTGTATATACAAATAATCCTTATACTGGAGCCTTTAGAGGTTTTGGTTCACCGCAGCCAATTTTTGCACAGGAATCGTTGATGGATGAGATTGCAGAAAAATTACAAATTTCACCATATGAAATAAGAAAAATAAACGCATTAAAACAAAACTCGGTAACAGCAAGCGGACAAGTTCTAAAAGACCATGATGTAAATTTGTTGGAAATATTGAATTTAGCCGATTCCAAAACAGAATTCTCTTCAAAGTGGGAAGAGTATAATAAAAGTAAAAGAATTCCTTTTGTTTTAGAAAACAAAAAAAGCTTTGATACAATTTTATTAAAATCCAATGAGTTTATTTTACCGGAAGATGAATTTAAAAAGGGTATCGGTTTATCTATAAGTTATAGGGGTTGTTCCTTGGGAGCAGAGGGCGTTGATGCAGCTGCTTCGTACATTTCTATCCAAAGTGATGGGAGCATGTACCTTTCGTGCGGGTTAGCCGAAAATGGACAGGGGATGCGTACAACGTTCCAGATTATAGCTGCTGAGGTTTTTGGTGTTGATCCTTCGGTTATTTATTACTTGGATCACGATACTGTAGTGATCCCTGATAGCGGACCTACAGTTGCATCACGAAGCACTTTAATGGGTGGCGGAGCAGTTAAACAAGCGGCAGAAATATTGAAGAAAAGATTTTCGGACTTCCTGCGTGTTGAGAAATCATTAGAAAAAAATGCCGAAATAATATTTAAGAATAACAAAGTTATTTATGATATAAAAAATGATAAATATATATTATTTAAGGATTTATGCCGATTAGCCTATTCAAATGGTTTAAGCCTTGCAGCACTTGGCTGGTATAAAGGCCCACATGTTGGATGGGATGAACATAGTGGTCAAGGAGAAGCTTATTTTACTTATGTATATGGTTGCCATGTTGCAGAAGTAACTGTAAGTACTATTACGGGCGAAGTATTTATTGATAAAATTACAGCTATTCATAATTGCGGGACTGTTATTAATAAAATTGGAGCCGAGGGGCAGATATATGGCGGCGTTACTCAGGGAGCAGGTTATGGTCTTTGGGAGCACATATCCACTGTTGACGGATACATTAAAGAATTAAATTATGATAATTATTTAATTCCTACAAGTCTTGAAATTGGAGAAATTGAACCGATATTTTTAGAAGGCAAAGATCCTTATGGAGCATGGGGAGCAAAGTCTCTTGGTGAACCTACTTTGGAATTAACTTCGGCTGCAATTTCAAATGCGGTTAAAAATGCTACAGGAAATAGATATATGGATTTACCATTAAATATTGAAGAAGTTAAAATTAGAGAAAAATTGTCTCCAAACTCTTTAGTTCGGGGGAGTGTATAATATGTTCAAAAATATAAATTACGTAAACTGTAAGAGCTTAGAGAGCGTATTTGAGTATATTAATAACCCTGCATTGAAGTGTTGTATTTTAGCGGGTGGGACTGATGTTATAACCGGTATAAGAAATGAGTCAAATCGTTTTAATAAACTCGATTACATAGTTGATCTTAAAAATGTTTCCGAAGTTCATAAGATAGAAGAATTTGATGATTATTTTTTAGTAGGAGCATTTGTTACTTTTAGTGAAATAATTGACAACGAAAAAATTAAAAATGAATTTCCTTTGTTGATTGATGCAATAAAAAGAATTGGAAATTTGCAGGTAAGGAATCGTGCCACAATAGGAGGCAATATTGTAAACTGTGCTCCGTGTGCTGATAGTGTACCTCCGCTTCTTGTTTATGACGCTAAGTTTATTATAAAATCAAAAGATGAAGAAAATGAATTATTACTTTCCGATTTTTTAATTAGTCCCTACAAAACTAAGTTAAAATCCAACGAATTATTGTGTTATATAAAAATACCTAAAAATAAGGAAAAATTAACCGGCACATTCCAAAAACTTGGCAAAAGAAAAGGTGTTGCAATAAGTAGAATCTCCTTGGCCGTTTTAATAAAAATAACAAATGGTAAATTGGAAACCATAAAATTTGCAAGCGGAGCAATTACACCAATTGCATCAAGGTTTTATAATGTAGAACAAAAATATGTTGGTAATAAATTTGGTGATGAAGAAATTAAGGCGTTTACATTTGATGTAGCAAGTGAAATATTATCTAAAACCGGAATAAGATGGTCTTATCCATACAAATTACCGGTGTTTCAGCAATTATTATTTTGTGAAATAAAAAAACTAATATTATGAGTATAAAAATATCTTTTTTGTTAAATGGTTCAATAGTAACTAAATCAATTGAGCAAAATAAAAGATTGTTAGATTTTTTGCGCGATGATTTTAGCTTAAGCAGCTTAAAAGAAGGCTGTGGAGTAGGTGAATGTGGTGTATGTACAGTTTTAGTAAATAATTTAGCTGTAAATTCGTGCTTAATGTTGGCACCACAAGTTGAGGGAGCAGAAATATATACGGTTGAAGGATTAAATCATAATCCTGAGTTTAATAAACTGCAAAAAAACTTTTTAGAGTTGGGAGCAGTTCAGTGCGGATTTTGCACACCGGGGATGCTGATTTCTGCTTATGCACTATTTTTGAAAAATAAAAATGCCTCCATTGAAGAAATTAAAGAAGCAATATCAGGTAATCTTTGCAGGTGTACCGGTTATAAACCAATTATTAAAGCAATTAATACAACTTTTAACGGTGAATAAATGAGCTATACTGAAATGAATATATTAGGAATGAATTTTAAAAGTCCAATTATGACAGCTGCAGGTCCAACTTCAGCAAATTATGAATTGTTAAAAAGTGCAGTTGAAGGCGGAGCAGGCGGTATAGTAACAAAAACTATAAGCGTTAATCCGGCTCGTGTTCCTGTACCTAATATATATTCGCCTGCTCCGGGAAGTTTGATGAATGCTGAATTATGGTCGGAATATGATTATAGATATTTTATTGATACAGAACTTCCCAAAATTCGCGATTTAGGAGTTCCTGTAATATTATCGCTTGGTTATACTCCCGAAGATATGATAGAAATGACAAAATATCTTAAAGGAAATAAAAATTTTGATGCAGTAGAATTTTCTATACATTATGTTAGTAAAGATGTTGATAATATTAGAGTTATAGCAGATTCATTAAAGTCAAATCTTGATGTTCCTGTATTTGCAAAATTTAGTCCCGCTATTTCAGATATTCAATCAATGGTTAAAACTTTAGATCCTATTGTTGATGGTTTTGCGGCAATTAATAGTGTTGGTCCAACATTAGATTTTGATATTGATACCGTTGAACCATACCTTGGGAGCAGAGACGGACGCGGCTGGCTTTCGGGAAGAGCAATTTTGCCCATAGGTTTACATTTTGTTTCAGCAATAGCTCAAGCTACCAATAAACCGATCTTAGGTGTTGGCGGTATTAGAACAGCAGAAGACATTATTAAATATTTTATGGCGGGAGCAAGTGCAGTACAAGTATGTTCTCAGGCTATTTTAACCGGCCCTACTGTTTATAATAAATTAAATTACGGCTTGGATAAGTGGTTAAATAAAAAAGGATATTCAAACATAAACGATATTAAAGGTTTAATTAATTGCAAATTAAATCAGGAAGTAAAGTATTTAAATGAAGATCCCTTATTTAAACCGGTTTGGGATAAAGAAACTTGCAACATTTGTAAAAGCTGTGCAACAGTTTGTACTCATGAAGCTATTTCTTTTGATAATAAAACATTGTTAATTGATTACAATAAATGTGTTTCGTGTGGACTTTGTACAACTACATGCCCTCATGATTCGTTAAAAATGGAATTAATAGAAACTATATAAAAGAGGAAAAAATGGAATATGATATTGATATTCAAAAAGTAAAAGAAAAAGTATTTGCAAACAAAGAATTAATTGCAAACGAAATCAAAAAAATAATTAGTATAAAAAGTTATAGCGGTGATGAAAAAGAAGTTGTTGATTATTTAGTCAGCAGAATGAAAGAATACAATTTTGACGAATTTAAAAATGATTCGTTAGGTTCTGCAATTGGAAGAATTGGCAATGGAAAACTTAAAATAATGTACGATGCCCATATTGATACTGTTCATGTTACTGAATCGGAAGATTGGGAATATCCTCCTTTTGAAGGTAAAATTGTTGACGGTAAAATTTATGGAAGGGGAGCCGTTGATGAAAAACCTGCTATGGCCGGATATTTAATTGCCGGAAAAATTATTAAAGAATTGTTTAAGGATGAAGAACTTCCTTTTACTTTATATACAGTGGGATCATGTTTGGAAGAAGATGTTGATGGTTTTCCATTAATGCACATTATGGAAAAAGAAAATATTGTGCCTGATTTTGTTGTTTTAGGTGAACCTACTGATATGACAGTATTCCGCGGTCAAAGAGGCCGTATGGAAATAAAAGTAACAACTCACGGTAAATCAGCTCACGGAGCACATAACAGTAAAGGTATTAATGCCATTTATAAAATGACAAAAATTATTTCTGAAATAGAAAAATTAGATAAAGAATTACCAATTAAAGAACCACTTGGTAAAGGTTCAATAACAGTTTCCAATATTATTTCAAATGCTCCTTCTATGTGTTCAGTTCCTGATAGATCACAGATTCATATTGATAGAAGAATGACTGTTGGCGAAAACGAAGAATCTGTAATTAATGAATTAAAAGAAATTGCAAAAAAAGTTAATGTTGAAGCTGATGTTAACGTACCTGTTTATTCAGGTAAAGGTTGGACGGGATATGAATTTACCAACAAAGCATATTTCCCAACATGGTATTTTGATGAGGATCACGCAATTGTTAAATCAGGTTTGGAAGCAGCTTCTATTGCATTAGAAAAAGAAGCAAAAAGTAGTTTCTGGAGTTTTTCTACTAATGGTGTTGCAACAGCCGGAACAAAAGGAATTCCTACTATAGGTTTTGCTCCCGGAGATGAAAGTCTTGCTCATTCATCAAAAGAATTTATTGTTTTGGAAGATTTATACAAAGCAGTTGTCTTTTATGTGTTGTTCCCATTTATATTAACTAAAAATTTAAAATAATAAAATAGAGGAAAATTATATGGTTACTAATTTAAAAGGAAAACATTTTCTTACATGCGATAATTGGAGCAAGCAAGAATTAGATACAGTTTTTGAAACTGCTTTTGATTTAAAGAAAAAATTTGCTCGTGAAGAATTAACAAATCTTCTCCCATTTAAAACTTTATTTATGATTTTTTTTGAACAATCAACACGTACAAGAAATTCAATGGAAGCCGGAATGACTCAGTTAGGCGGACATGCACACGATTTAACAGCAGATAAAATGCAAATATCTCATGGTGAAGCTCCAAAAGATACTGCAATTATTTTATCAAGAATGGGTCATGGAATTGCTTCAAGAAATTGTTTTTACGGGGTAGGAAACAAATATTTAAATGAAATGGCACAAAATTCAAAACGTCCGGTTATGTCTTTGCAAGATGACATTTATCATCCATTCCAAGGATTGGCTGATTTAATGACAATTTTTGAACATTTTGGTAATAACACAAAAGGATTAAAAGTAACTGTATCTTGGGCTTATGCCGATACACATTCAAAACCACTTTCAGTACCTCAAACACAAATGTTGCTTTTCCCTCGTTATGGTATTGATGTAACAATTGCACATCCAAAAGAATTTCCGTTATCAAAAAATATTGTTGAAAAAGCTAAATTAAATGCTGCTGCTGCCGGAAGTAAACTTTCATTTACAAACGATATGGATGAAGCTTTTGAAGGAGCACATATTGTAATCCCTAAAAATTGGGGCGGTTTTGGTTATTATGATGTTGATCATTATTTACAGAATGAAAACGAATGTAAAAAAGAAATGAAATCAAATTTGGAAAAATATCATAATTGGATTTGTGACGACAAAAAAATAAAATTAGCAGATAAAAATGTTAAATTAATGCATGCTTTACCTGCCGATAGAGGAAATGAAGTTACAGACGAAATTTTAGATAACCCGGACATATCAATAGTTTTTGACGAAGCTGAAAATAGACTTCATACTGCAAAATCTATTATGGCCCTAACAATGTAATTTATAAATTAAAAAGTAATTATATGCATTATCAATATAAATGTACTAAATGTTATAAAAAATATAATTCAAATTATATTGAAGAAAACAATATTTACTTATGTCCTGATTGCGGAGCATTACATAAGAATGCTCCGCTTGAAGGAGTTTTAAGTGTAGAGTATGATTATCCCGATATTCTAAAAAAATATGGTAAAGAAAAAATCACTGATTTATTAAGCGGTGAATTTTATTCCGTTCCTGAATTATTTCCTTTGGAATTTGAAAGAAATGATTTGGAAATTACCTTTCCCGGAATATTACCCGAACAACAAAAAAGAGTTCAGCTTTCATCTTTTTTTTCAGAAATTAATTATAAAGGAATAGACTTAAAATTAATTGATGATACAAGAAATCCCACTTTTTCGTACAAAGACAGGGCTTCTGTTTTGGTTGCATTTAAAGCATTGCAGCTAAAAAAGAAATCAGTAATTTGTGCTTCAACAGGAAACGCCGGTTCGTCAATTGCGGGAATTTGTTCCAGACTTGGTTTAAAATCTATAATATTTGTACCGGAAAAAATACCTACACCCAAAAAGCTGCAGATTGAAATGTACGGTGCCGAATTAATTAAGGTTGCAGGCGATTATGATTTGGCTTTTGATTTAAGTTTGGAAGTAAGCAACTCGCTTAATTTATATAATAGAAATACTGCTTATAATCCTCTTACAATTGAAGGGAAAAAAACTTCTGCTTTTGATATTTATAGGGAGTATAAAAACAGACTACCGGATTATATAATAGTGCCTGCAGGTGACGGTGTTATTTTAGGTGGTTTATATACCGGTTTTTTGAATTTAATTAATCTTGGTTTAATAGAAAAATTACCTAAATTTATTGCTGCTCAGCCGGCTAATGGGTGTGCAATTGTAGATTATTTTGAAAAAGGTATTTTTGAGTATAAAAGTTCGGAAACAATTGCAGATAGCTTAAGTGCCGGTGCACCACGAAATTTGTTTATGGCTAATGAAGCATTAAAAAAATCTGATGGGTTTGGTGTACGTATAGATGATGATGATACGTTAAAATTTCAACGCGATTTAAGCAGTAAATATGGCTTTTTAGTTGAACCTGCTGCTTCTATTACTTTTGCATGTGTTGACCATTTAATTGAATCAGGGTTAATTTCTGCAAAAGATAATGTATTACTTATGTTAACAGGAAACGGTTTAAAGGATACAAAGTCTTTTGAAAAATTTGCTAATATTGATAAAGTTTTTGATAAGGACGCAATTTTTAAACATTTTGGAATAAATACTTGAAATCCAATATTAGTAGTTTAATTTTAACTGCGGGTTTATCTACCAGAATGGGGGAATTTAAACCTTTATTAAAGTTTAATAACATTACTTTTTTGGAAAATATAATTAATAAAATTCTTCTTGTTTCTGAGGAAATTATAATAGTTACAGGTTACAGGCATAAAGAGATAGAATGTCTTATCTTTGATAAATATGATAACAATCCACAGATAAAAATTGTGTATAATGCCCAATATGATAAACCGATGTTTGTCTCTTTACAAACAGGATTACAAGAAGTAAATAATAACAATTGGGTTTTATATCATTTTATAGACCAGCCGATAATCCCGCAAGAGTTTTATTCTCAGTTTATTAATCAAATTGACATGGAATCTGAATTTATTCAACCAACATATAAAACAAAAAAAGGGCATCCGTTATTATTTAATTTTAAGTTTGCAAAACATTTATTAAATTCCGATATCACTTCAAATTTACGTGATGAAATATGGAAAACGGATTTGAAGAAAAAATATTGGGAGTGTATTTTTCCGCAAATATTAAAAGATTTTGACACTCCTGATGATTATAATAAAATATACGAGGTATAGCAAATGGATATAATTAAAAAAATAAATGATTTAAAAGAACTGAATCAAAATTTTTGTGTTGCAACAATTGTTAAAATTCAAGGCTCTACTCCAGGTAAAGTTGGGTTTAAATACCTGATAGTTGAAAATGGTGATAAGTTTGGCACTATTGGCGGAGGAGCAATTGAAACAAAAGTATTTGATGAGTGCTTAAATAGAATAAAACTAAACGAATCGATATTAAAAGAATATATTTTAACAGATGCCGAAAACTTTGAATCACAAGACGCTGAAGTAGTAAAAATGATGTGCAGCGGCAAATTATGGATTTATTACGAAGTGTTTTTAGCCCAAAAAGTTGTTTATGTTTTTGGCGGCGGACATGTTGGTAAAGAAGTTGGTTATTATTTGAAACCATTAAAATATAAAACAATACTGGTAGATAACAGGAAAGAAATGGCAACAAAAGAAGCTAATCCTTATTTTGATGAAATTATCTATTCCGAATATGAAGATTATTGCACTAATTTTGTACCGCCGGCAAATTCTTATTTTGTAATATTAACACACGGTCATAGTTTTGATTATATTGTTGCAAAAAAAATAGTTGAAAGAAAAATTGAAACAAAATATATTGGGATAATAGCTTCAAGTATTAAAGCTGCAAAATTAAAAGAAATGCTTAAGGAAGAAATTAATAGAAATTTAGATTTAAGCAATATTTATTCGCCAATTGGGTTAAAAATTGGTGGTGATACTGCAAGCGAAATAGCATTATCAATTTGCGCTCAAATACAATCAATAGTATTTAATAAAAATAATTAGGCAAAATTATGAGTATAAAAAGGTCGGAATTAAGAGTTGATGCCCGCGAAAAACTTAACGGTGAAACCAAATACATAAGAGATGAACATTTTGATAATATGATTTACGGTACAACAATTAGAAGTACTATATCCCACGGATTAATAAAAGATATTATATTTTCAAATGATTTTGATTGGGATGATTTAACAGTTGTAACCAGCAAAGATGTTTTTTATAATCAAGTTGCTTTTCTTGAATTTGATATGCCGTTTTTAGCTGTTGATAAAGTAAAGTATGTTGGTGAACCGATTGTATTATTAGCCTCGGCCGATAAAGAAAAATTAACAGAAGCAAAAAAACATATTAAAATTGTTTATGAAGAATTACCCAATATTATCGATTTAATGAAATCGGAAAATTCGGATATTAAATTATACAAAGATAACAACATATTTAAAGAAATTAAGATTGAAAAAGGGGATTTGAACCAAGCAAAACAAGATGCTAAACATATTATAAACATTGAAACCGAAACAGGTTTTCAAGAGCATTTATATTTGGAACCACAAGGTTTGGTAGCAGTTCCTGAAGAGGGCAGAATAATAATAAAAGGTTCGATGCAATGCCCGTATTATATTAAAAATGCTTTGGAAAAAATGCTTGGTGATAACTTTGAAGTTACCGTTATTCAATCTACTACAGGCGGGGCATTTGGCGGAAAAGAAGATTTTCCTTCTTTATTGGGTGGGCATGCAGCGTTATTGGCTTTAAAAGCTAAAAAACCAGTCGCAATGTTTTATGATAGAGAAGAAGATGTTTTATTTACAACTAAAAGACATCCTTCAAAATGTTTTTATACTGCATATGTTGATGAATTTGGAAAAATTTTAGGTTTAGACACCAAAATATATTTTGATGGCGGTGCGTATTCAACATTATCATCGGTTGTTCTTTCAAGGGGTGCGTTAACATCTGCCGGATCATATTATATACCTAATGCAAATGTAATTGCAAAAGCTGTAGCAACTAATACAGTTCCAAGCGGTGCTTTCCGTGGATTTGGCGGTCCGCAGGCTGTATTTGGAATAGAAATGCTTATTGAAAAAATTGCTCTTGAATTAAATATTAATCCACTTGAAGTTAGAACCAGAAATTTAATTGAAGCAGGATTAGATACTATTACTAAACAATTGTTAAAATATAGTGTCTCGTCTAAAGAAACCTTAGTTGATGTTTTGGAAATGAGTAGATATGCTGTTAAATATGAAGAATTTAAAAATAAAAATAAACCGATTCTGGAAAAGTTAAAATTAGGCAAATATCCAAAAATTAATAATGATGATAAGTTAAAAGGAATAGGTTTAGCATTATCGGTTCATGGGGCCGGATTTACGGGTACAGGTGAAAATAAAATTCATGGCAAGATAAAATGCGAAGTATTAGAAGATGGGAAAGTAGAAATATTTACAGCTCAAACAGAAATGGGGCAAGGGTTAAAAACTACATTTCGTAAAATACTTGCAGATGCCTTAAAAATAAATATGCAAGATGTTGTACTTTCTGAAGTTAATACGGATTTGGTACCTAATTCAGGTCCTACTGTTGCTTCTCGTTCAACTATGGTTATAGGCAGTTTATTAACCGATGTTGCAAAAGATTTGTTGGATGAATTAGCCGTCAAAATTAAAACCAAAAAAGGAAAATTATACGATTACAAAGAAGGTTATTTTAGCGACGGTGAAGATATAATATCGTTTAAGGAAATTGCTAAAACAATTAGCGGTAAAGTAATTCTAAAAGAGTATTCGCACCCTCCTTTGATAAAATTTGACGATATTAGTTATGTAGGGGATGCTTATCCGGTATTTTCTTGGGCTGCTTCTGTTGCAGAATTAGAAATTGACCCTATTACTTTTGAATCAAAAGTAGTAAATTTTTATACTTCTCATGATATTGGTAAAGCAATTAATCATGATCAGGTAGTTGCACAAATTCAAGGTGGATGTTTACAGGGAATTGGATATGCACTTTATGAAAGAACTGAAATAAAAAATGGAAAATTTGACGTAAGCGGATTTAATGATTATATAATTCCTACTCTTACGGAATCACCAAATTTTTATGTAAATGTAATTGAAAATCCATATCCTTTTGGTCCTTTTGGTGCAAAAGGATTAGGCGAATTACCTTTAGTTGGTGCCAGCCCCGCCGTTGCAAGTGCGTTTTGGATGGTGTTTGGAAAGGAATTTAATAAAATTCCAATATTGCCGGAAGAAATTCTTACAAAACTATTACAAAAGGAAGAGTAAAATATGTTAATAAAATTTAAATTAAATTATAAAGACGTAAAAATAGATGTTAATCCTAAAAAAAGGCTTCTTGACATTTTAAGAGAAGATTTTTTGATGTTAAGTGTTAAAGAAGGTTGTGGAAAAGGTGAATGTGGTGCCTGTACAGTAATGTTTGAAGGTAACCGTGTCAATTCATGTTTGATTCCTGCTTTTCAAGTGGAAAACAAGCATGTTATTACACTTGAGGCTGTTAAAGAATGGGAAGCATATAAATTACTTGAAAACTCATTTATTGAAAATGGTGCGGTTCAATGCGGATTTTGTATTCCCGGATTTATAATGTCAACTATTTCACTTTTTAACGAAACTTCAGGTAATTTAACAAAAGTTGCCATTGAAGAAGGGCTTGGCGGAAACATTTGCAGATGTACGGGATATTCAAAAATTGTTGATGCAATTTACAATTTTTCATCGGATACTAATTTTTTTGCTAAAATTAAAGAAGGATTTGATTATGAATAATTCAGCAAATTTATGCGTAAAAATACCTAAAAGCATAAACGAATTGGATGAAATTGCATTAAACTCCAAAGAAAAATTTGAGTTTATTTCCGGTTGTACCGATTTAATGGTACAAAATGCAAAATGGGATACACTTAATAATTTAATTGATTTAACAAGTGTCAAAGAAATGTTTAGTACTATAAAAATTGATGGTAATTATATAATAATTGGTGCGGCTGTTCCGTTAACCGAAATAATAAATTCCGAAATTATTAAAAACAATATTCCCATTTTATCTAAATGCTGCAGTATGATTGGTTCTGTACAAATACAAAACAGGGGAACAATTGGCGGAAATATTGGAAATGCTTCTCCGGCGGGTGATTCTTTGCCCTCATTAAATGCACTTGATGCGGAGTTATTAATAGGCCCCAAAATAAATGATAGTTTTAAAGTTGTTAAATTAGCTGATTTTTTTGTCGGTTTTAAAAAATCAATATTACAAGAAAATCAGTATATTGCTTTTATTCGAATTCCAATTACTAAAAATAAACCGGATTATTGGTATTTTCGTAAGGTTGGACAAAGATATTCAATGGCAATAAGTAAAGTATCACTTGCAATGTTGGTTTGGAAAGAAAATAATTGTATTAAAGACATAAGGATTAGTACAGGCAGCATAAATGCTGTTATTAAGAGAGAAACGAACTCTGAAAATTTGTTAAAAAATAATTTATTAAATGAAGAAATAATTAACCAAGCCGTAGAAGAAATTAAAAATGAAGTTAGTCCGATAACTGATATCAGGTCAAATAACATATATAGAAAACACATAGCGGGCGAATTATTAAAAGAAGCGTTATTTTTGGCAATAAAGGAATAATTAGTAAAATTGTGCTCTGCGTCAAACTGTGGTAAAATTGTGATTTAAATATTGTGAAATTAAATAATAAAATTATATCTTAGTAATAAGAATTCTGATTATTACGATATTGAACGATTTTAAAAATTATAACTTAAATTATTGGAGGACCGATGAAAAAATATCTTTTATTCACTTTGCTAGCGATGACACTAATTATGTGGAATTGCGGTGGAAGCCAGCCTTTACCTGAAACAGAAAAAAATGAAATTCCGGAATGGTTTATGACTCCGCCGGAAGATCCAAACTATTTTTATGCCGTTACAACCTCAACATCTAAAGATATGCAGCTTGCAATTGATAAAGCTACAACTGATGCCCGCGCAAAAATAGCTCAGCAGGTAGAAATCAAAATTCAAGGTTTACAAAAGAAATTTGACGAAGAAGTTGGAGCAGGTGAAAACACAACTTTATTACAACAATTTACACAAGCTACAAAAACAGTTGTTAATACAAGTTTAACAGGCAGCAAAGTAAAAGAAAAAAAGATTTACCAAGACGGAAAAAACTGGAGAGCTTATGTGCTTTTAGAGTATCCTATTGGTGCTGCTAATACTGCATTAATGCAACAGTTGCAAAAACAAGAAGAATTATATACAAGATTTAGATCTTCACAAACATTTAAAGAATTAGATGAAGAAATGAATAAAAAATAATTCTTTTTGAAAGAATTTTAATGCAAAAGGAGCTGAATAAGCTCCTTTTGTATTTTAAACCCTAATTTTATCCAATAATCCTGCCTTGAAGTTTTTCCAAAATAAAATCATTACAAAGCCAAAAAATCTTTTTATAAACGCTAAAGTACGCCTAACTATAGTAAAATTTAGTACAAATACAGTTAATAACTTGGGGTTTAACAAATACAAAATAAAGAGTATTGGCAATTATTAAACTCGTCATCCAAAACAATTTAAATAATAAATATGGCTAAATTTTTGAATCTAAGCAAATTTTTAGTTATATTTGCACGTCAAAAACTAAGGTGCCATGAGAGAACTCGATAATTTAAACCCCGAACAACGTAAAGCAGTTGAATACACCGGCGGGCCGCAGATGATAGTTGCCGGAGCAGGCTCAGGTAAAACAAGAGTATTAACTTACAAAATTGCCTACTTATTACAAAATGGTTACGAACCAGAATCTATTTTATCACTTACATTTACAAATAAAGCAGCACGGGAAATGAAAGACCGGATTGTTTTATTAATTGGGGACGCTGCTGAAAAATTATGGACGGGAACGTTCCACTCGATTTTTGGAAGAATTTTAAGAACAGAAGCAAAAAAAATCAATTACGAATCGAATTTTTGTATATACGATAGAGAAGACTCTGTATCGCAAATTTCGTTTTTAATGGAATATCTAAATTATAATAATGTTGAAGGATTAACGCCTTCTTCTGTTCAACATAGAATAAGTAATTTAAAAAATCAGATGATTATGCCTGATAATTATGTTACTAATATTGCCAAAACCCCTATCGAAAAGAAAATTGCCGATATATATATTGAATATACCAAAAGGTTAGTTGAAAACAATTCTATGGATTTTGATGATTTATTATTAAAACCAATTGAACTGTTTAATCTTAATCCTAAGGTATTACAAAAATACACAAAACAATTTAAATATATTTTGGTTGATGAATATCAAGATACTAATAAAGCACAGTACGAATTATTAAAATTATTAAATGCCGCAAAAGGAAAAATTTGTGTTGTTGGTGATGATGCACAAAGTATTTACGGCTGGCGTGGTGCTGAAATTAGGAACATCTTGGAATTTGATAAAGATTTTCCAAAATCAAAAACATTTAAATTAGAACAAAATTATCGTTCAACAAAAGTTATTTTGCGTGCTGCAGATTCTGTTATTAGAAATAACACTCAGCAAATACCAAAAACTTTATGGACTGAAAATAAAGAAGGTGAGTTAATAACATTAATTCGCTGTTCGGATGAAAAAGACGAAGCGATACAAATTGCTAAACAGATTAAAAAAGAAATTACAACTCGTAAATTATCTTTAAACGATATTGCAATTTTATACAGATTAAACTCGCAATCGCGTGCATTGGAAGATGCTTTTAGACGCGCTAAAATACCTTATAAAATTATTGGTGGTGTTGAATTTTACCGTAGAAAAGAAGTTAAAGATATTATAGCTTATTTACGAGTATTAAGTAATCAACAGGATGAAGAAAGTTTATTACGAGTAATGAATTTTCCTCAAAGAGGTATTGGAAGTACTTCAATTAGCAAAATGATAGCATTTGCCAGAAAATTAAATATCAATTTGTTTACTACAATGTCGCGTGTATTTGAAGTTATTGAGGTAAAAGAAAGAATTCAAAAAAATGTAAAACAATTTAAGTTGCTGCTGGATAAATATATTGAACTTAAAAATAAATTATCATTGCCCGAATTGATACATGCCCTTGTTGATGAACTTGGTGTATTAAAAATATTTAAGGATGAAAACTCGCCTGAATCGATGGCAAGATATGATAACGTTCAAGAATTACTTTCAGCAATAAGCGACTTTTCTAAAGAAAAACCTAAGGCAACTATTGAAGAATTTTTAGCAGAAGTTTCTTTAATTGCCGGAGTAGATCAATTTGACCAGCAAAACAATTCGGTTACTTTTATGACAGTTCATTCTGCAAAAGGACTTGAATTTCCGATAGTTTTTATTTCCGGTTTGGAAGAAGATATATTTCCGTTAAATCAAAAATTCGATTCTGATGCTAAAGCTGAAGAAGAAAGAAGATTGTTTTATGTTGCAATTACCCGAGCTGAAAAGAAAGTTTATTTAACTTATGCCAGATCAAGATATAGATTTGGTGAAGTTGCTTATCAAAATAAATCAAGATTTTTAGAAGAGATTGATCCTGAAACCGTTGCAGATATGAATGGCGGACCGGGAAGAAAAGCAGGCAGAAGGCGTAAAACATATTTTGATGAATTTTATCAGGAAGGATTTGATGATTTTGATCAAGAAAGAAGAAATTTACGTGTTGGCAGCCGTGTAACTCACGAAAACTTTGGGATAGGAAAAATTCAAGCTATTACGGGTGTTGGCGAGTTGCAAAAAGTTACTGTCGCTTTTGAAGATATGGGTGTTAAGCAGTTGCTTGTTAGATTAGCTAATTTAAAATTATTATAGGTTTTTATATAAATAAATCTTTAGGAGTTAAAATGAAAATCGGGATATTAACTGGTGGCGGAGATTGCCCCGGATTAAACGCCGTTATACGTGCAGTTGTTCGTAAATCAGTTCAATTGGGGCACGAATGTATTGGTTTAAGAAATGGCTGGAAAGGCTTGTTAGAAAAAAATACTGTACCACTTAGTTTAGATGAAATTTCCGGAATTTTGCATCGCGGTGGTACAATACTTGGTTCATCGCGTACAAATGTTTACAAAATACCTAACGGTGAACAAACAGCTATTGCAAGTATGAAAGAATTAGGGCTTGATGCATTAGTTGCTATTGGTGGTGAAGATACATTAGGAATAGCAGCAAAATTATACAAAGCAGGTATTAATGTTGTTGGTGTTCCAAAAACTATTGATAATGATTTAAATGCTACTGATTATACCTTTGGATTTGATACAGCTGTTAATGTTGCAACTGAAGCGATTGATAGATTACATACAACCGCAGAATCACACAACAGAGTTATGGTTGTTGAAGTAATGGGAAGACACGCCGGCTGGATTGCATTACATTCTGGAATGGCAGGTGGTGCAGATATTATTTTGATTCCTGAGAAAAAATTTAATTTGGAAGAAGTTTGCGAAACTTTAAAGAAAAGACATGCCAGAGGTAAATCTTTTAGTATTGTTGTTGTTGCTGAAGGTGCCAAATTCCAAACTGAAGACGATACGGATAAAGACGGTTCATTTATTTTAACAAGTATGAAAAAAGATTCTTTTGGTCATGTTACACTTGGTGGAATTGGCAATATTGTAGCCGATGAAATTGAACAAAGAACCGGTTTTGAAACAAGAGCAACTGTATTAGGTCATATTCAACGAGGCGGAACACCTACTGCTTTTGATAGAGTACTTGGAACAAGATTTGGCGTTTTTGCCGCAGAATTAGTTGATAAAGGTGATTTTGGTAAAATGTCATCCTTACGCGGTACCGATATTGTTGCTGTTTCTCTTGCTGATGCAACTGGTGAATTAAAACTTGTATCCGATGATCTTTATAATGTTGCTGCAACATTTTTTGGTTGATAGAAATAGCTTTATAATATTAAAAAAAGGGGTGTAAAGCCCCTTTTTTAATTTTAATCTTTCTTTTTATCAAACAAAACTTTTTTATAGCAATAAACCATCAAAGCGATAATTATTGACCAAGAGGCAATTAAAAACAGATAACCTTCGGGTTTAAATTCCATGGTTTTTCTCCTTTTTTTTCCAAGCTAAATGAACTAAATAAAACAAGCCTAGCAATAGTAAAAACATAACTATTCTTGTTGATAGCACGTAAGGTACATTTTCTTGCGAAACATTATTTAATAAAAATATAGGAATAGCATCCTGAATTAACCACCAAGTAATAATTGAAAATAAGGCCAAAGGTGTAATATATTTCATTATATATTTAAATATTTGAGGTATTTTAATATCACCTCCGCTATTCATTTCGGCAAATGCATTTTCACTTCCAAAAATCCACATAAAAATTATTATCTCAAAAAAAGCAAAAACAACTAAACCAAATGTACCGGCCCAATAATCCATTTCATTTAAAACGCCATATTTTAAGAAAAACACCACAAATTGAATGCAAATAAAAGTTATTGTTGCAACTGCAGCAACAGCTTTCTTTTTATTAAACCCAAATTCATCTTCAAGAAACGCAACAATCGGCTGCCCCATGGCAACTGAAGAAGTAATACCGGCAAAAAACAATAATAAAAACCATAAAAATCCAAATATTTCACCAAAGGGAAGTTGTTCAAATACTAACGGTAAAGACGCAAAACCCAAATCAAATGCACCGCCTGCTGCCATTTGAGTGGTAATTGTTACACCAAAAAAAGCTACTGCAATAGGAATTGCAATAGAACCGCCAAGTATTACTTCGGCAAATTCATTTGTTGCGGCTGTTGTTAAACCGGAAAGAACTATATCATCTTTTGGCTTTAAATAACTGGCATATGCTTGAATTGACCCCATACCTAAAGAAAGAGTAAAAAAGATCTGTCCCGCTGCGGCAAGCCAAATTTTTGGGTCTCCAAGTTTTGAAAAATCAGGATTCCATATAAATGCAAAACCGCTGACAACCGAATTTTCAGGTATTGCCGGGTTTGGGGTTCCAAGTGTTAATACCCTAATAACAATAATAATTCCAAAAATAAATAAAGCCGGCATTGCAATTTTTGCAAGCTTTTCAATTCCGCGTGTTACACCACGGTATAAAATATAAAAATTGGCTATAAATGTAAAAAGCATAAAAATATAGGCTGGATAAATATTGCTAAAACTTGAACTTATTTCACGTCCTTGGTAACTATATAAAAATGATTTCATGGAAGAAAAACTTTCTAATCCAAAATACATTTTGGTTATAGAAAAAAAACTAAAGCCAAGAGTCCATGAAGTGATATAAGTATAATAAACCATTATCATAAAAGAAATAAAAAGTCCCAAAGCTCCAAAATATTTAGAAATCTTATTTTTCCAAAGGGCGTCAAACATTCCGGGAGCACTACCATGTTTAAATTTACCACCATAACGTCCAATACCCCATTCAATCCACATTAAAGGAATGCCGAGTAAAAGGAAAAAAATAAAATAAGGAATCATAAAAGTACCGCCGCCATTTTGTGCAGCTTGAACAGGAAATCGTAAAAAATTACCAAGTCCAACAGCATTTCCGGCCACAGCAAGAATCAAACCTATTCTGCTGCCCCATCTTTCTCTTTCTTTTTGTACTGCCATTTTAACCTATATTTTTAGTTTTAGATTTGGATAAATATTTTAATAATAGCTATTATTTAGTATAAAATAATTACTAGTGCAAAATATATTATTATTGTTAAGTTTTCACAAGTATTAATTTCTATAAGTGATTTTTTTTTGAACATTTACTACTTAATTATTTAAAAATTATATGCTAATAAGCATTAATTTTGTTAAATTTAACTTTTAATTATATTTTATTATAATAAATTGAGACGAGATACTATGAAAAGATTTATGTATTTTATGATAATGAGTACCGTTTTTATAAGTAGTATTATTTATGGACAGGATAAAAAAAGTATGGAAAAAATGAAAGAATTAATTTTTGAAGTTAAAACCAAATATGCGCCGGATAAAAGGGTTGCGATATTTAATATCGAATTAAAAGAAATTGATGGTCAATTAATAATTACCGGAGAAACAAACTTAAAAAAAGCAAAATCGGAATTGTTAAATTCTTTAATTAATTTGGATAAGACTATTAAAGATGAAATAACAGTTTTGCCCTCAACTGTTTTAGGTAAAAAGCATTATGGTGTAATAAACCTTTCTGTAGCAAATTTAAGGGTAGCCCCCGAACATTCAGCTGAAATGGCAACTCAAGCGTTACTTGGTACCGCCGTTAGGGTTTTTGACAAAAAAGACGGCTGGTATTTACTCCAAACTCCTGATAATTATATTGCATGGGTTGATAATGATGGTGTAGCATTAAAAACATTAGATGAAGTTAATGAATGGATAACTGCAAAAAAAATAATATATACAAATGAATTTGGATTTGTTTATTCGGAAACAGACAAACAGTCGTTTAGAGTATCGGATATTGTTCTTGGAAATATTTTAAAATATTTGGGTATTGACGGCAGTTTTACTAAAGTTGAATATGCAGATGGAAGAATAGGTTATATTGAAAGTGAAAACTGTATTGATTTAGAAGAATGGTTAAAAAATACTGAACCGACTCAAGAAAAGATTATTAGCACTGCCAAAAAATTTAATGGTCTTCCATATCTTTGGGGAGGAACATCAGCAAAAGCTTTAGATTGCAGCGGATTTTCTAAAACTGTTTATTTTATGAATGGGGTTTTATTAAAACGTGATGCTTCGCAACAGGTATTAACAGGAATTGAAGTAGATACAAAAAATGGTTTTGATAATTGCCAGCCGGGAGATTTATTGTTTTTTGGAAGAAAATCTACTGATAATAAACCGGAAAAGATTACTCATGTTGCCATATATTTAGGCAATTTAGATTTTATTCATTCAGCCGGAATCATTTCAATTGATAGTTTTGATAAAAACAAACCGAATTATAATGAATATAGATTAAACGCATTTATTCGTGCAAAACGCATATTAACTTCTCTTGATAAAAACGAGATTTTTATGTTAAAAAATATTGATATATATAAAGGAGAAAAATTTAATGAAAATGAATAGACGAAACTTTATGACAAGTGCCGGATTAGCTGCCGGTGCATTATTGATACCATTTACAAATTCAAAACTATTTGCTAAAAATTTTGGAAACTCAAAAATGAAATTAACTTATCAGCCTTATACTTTAAATTTAAAGCATGTTTTTACTATTGCAACAAATTCACGTTCCACAACAGCCGTAATGCTTACCCAAATAGAATGGGAGGGAGTTATAGGATATGGCGAAGCATCAATGCCTCCATATCTTGGTGAATCGCACGAAACTGTTGCCAACTTTTTATCTAAAGTTGACTTATCACAATTTAATGATCCATTTGATTTGGATAATATTCTTACTTATGTAGATTCAATTGCAGAAAAAAATTGTGCGGCAAAAGCATCTATTGATATAGCTTTACACGATTTAATAGGAAAAATAACAAATCAGCCCATTTATAAAATATGGGGTTATGATAAAAATAAAACACCAAATACTACATTTACAATAGGTATTGATACCCCGGAAGTAGTTAAAGTAAAAGTAAAAGAAGCTGACGATTATAAAGTTTTGAAAGTTAAACTTGGAAGAGATACTGATAAAGAAATGATTGAAACCATACGTTCGGTAACTGATAAACCATTAGTTGTTGATATTAATCAGGGTTGGAAGGATAAACATTTTGCTCTTGATATGATTCACTGGTTGAATGAAAAAGGTGTTAAATTTATTGAACAGCCTATGCCAAAAGAACAAATTGATGATAATGCATGGTTAACACAAAATAGTCCATTGCCCACATTTGGTGACGAATCAGTTCAAAGACTTGCAGATGTTAGAAAAGCTTATGGTGTATATTCAGGTATAAATGTAAAACTTATGAAATGTACAGGAATGAGAGAAGCACATAAAATGTTTAATTTAGCAAGTGCTTTAGGTATGAAATTGATGATTGGCTGTATGACAGAAACTTCATGCGCAATTGCAGCAGCAGCCCAGCTTTCTCCGTTAGTCGAATGGGCTGATTTAGACGGTAATCTATTAATTTCTAATGATCCTTATGATGGAACAAAAGTTGAAAACGGCCGTATTATTCTTACAGATAGACCGGGTATAGGAATTATTAAAAAATAAATATTTAATAAACTTATTTAAATATATATTTTGTTAATACACTTTTTATAAAGTTTATTTATTCTCCCTTGTTTATTTAAACAAGGGAGATAAAAAGAACCCGGCTTTTATTTAATAAATTAAAATATAGTTAATAGTATTGTGAATTACCGGAAATATCTATGAATAAACATATAAAATATATAGTGTTTTTATTATCCATTCTTTTGTTAACATGTAATTCTATAAGTGAAGGGGTTGCGCTTACAGATATTTATATTAGAGTTGATCAAGTAGGGTATTTACCAAATGATCTAAAAAGTGGTGTTATCCTATCTAATACAAACCTAAGTAATAAAAAAATAAAATTGATAAAAGAAATTAATAATAAAGAAGTTTTATCATTTATTTTAGGAAATTCTATTGGAGTTTATGGAAACTTTAAATATTCTTATACTTTTGATTTTTCGAAATTAGTCAATCATGGGAAGTATTTTGTTGAACTTGAAAATGTAAAATCACAAAAATTTGAAATATCGGATAAAGTTTTTAATCATGTAGTTGATTCTTTAATGGTATTTTTTAAAGTCCAAAGATGCGGATATACAAATCCGTATTTACATGAAATATGTCATAAAGCTGATGTTTCTAAATTAATCAATAAAAATGACACTATTAATACTTCTATTGATTTAACCGGAGGCTGGCATGACGCCGGTGATTATACAAAATTTGTAAATACAATTGCATATACAACTTATACTTTATTATTTTCATTCGAGTTTTCACCCGAAAAATTTGGCTTTGATAATGATAAATCGGGCGTACCCGATATTTTAGAAGAGGCAAAAATAGGATTAGATTGGCTGCTAAGAAGCAACTACCAAATGGATAAATTTGTAACTCAGGTTCAAGACTGGCGCGATCAGCAGGTTGGATGGAGAATGCCGGAAAAAGATCCTTTGGAATACGACCGTCCGGGATTTGTTGGAATGGGCAAAAATCTATTAGGTATATATGTTGCGGCAATGTCAATAGCCTCACGAATATGGCGCGAAAAATTGCATTACGATGAATTTGCAGAAATCTGTTTGACAAAAGCCGAAAACTTGTATTCTATTAAAGATAACATTCCGGATATTGATAGCAGCGGTACAGGGATGTATATTGATAATAATTATTTAGGAAAATTGGCACTCGGCTCGGTTGAATTTTATTTAACCACTTTAAGACCTGATGTTTTAGAGGATGCAGTCAAGTATGCAGATAAAGCAGGTTCGGATTATTGGTGGAGCTGGGGAGATATAAATTCGTTTGCCGATTATAAATTAGCTAAAATATATCCAAGATTTAAGGATTATATTTATAATAATTTAGTTGCATTTAATACTACAAAAAATAGTAAGTTGTTTTCTGAAGGTGCAGCTTTTAGCTGGGGTACAACTAATACATTTTTGGGAATAAGTTTGCAAACAATATTATATAAAGATTTAACTAATGACATTCAATTTGATTCGTTAGCAGTTTTACAGCGAGATTATATTTTAGGTAGAAATCAGTGGGGAGTAAGTTTTATATCAAAAATTGGCACTAATTATACAAAAAATTTTCATCATCAAGTCGGCCATCAAAACAAAGGGTATTTACCGGGTGCGTTAGCTGCAGGACCTGTTACAAAGGAATTTATGAAAAACTATAATATTGAATATGATAAAACTGACCGATTCAGCAATTTCCAAACTGATGCTGCGTATTATAGAGACGACAGGCATGATTATATAACAAACGAACCTACTATTACATCAAATGCAACGGCAGTTTTTGTGTTTGGATATTATTCGTCAAGATAATTTGTTTTACTGATGAATAATTTTGTGTCAATATGAGATATTTATCAAATTGAGACAAATAAAAACATGTATTTATTAATTATCGAAAAATAGCTTATAAAGTTTAGGTGTTTATAAACATATTTTGGGTTTAAATTATTTAAGCAGATGTTTTATTGTAATAATTAATAAAAATGAAATAAAAGAATGAAATAATGGTTTAATTATTTTTAATGCAACACAAATAAATTTTAACAATAAAAAATTATATTAATTTTAATTGATTTTGTTGATAATTTTATTGATATATACATAACTTGGTGCCGTGATTGAGTTTAATTGTGACCTTTGGGAAAAAGTTGTATGTTTGTAATCTAAATCAGTTACCTCACAATAATGGCTATGCAAAGTTTTAATTAGCTTTGTTAATTTTATTGTTTAGTTATTAAAGTTTGCATATTATTGTGTTGAAGAAAAATATGGTACCGATAGATTAATTGAATTATACTTTATATCTTATGGTATCAATTATATGAAATTTAAAATTAATTAGATATATTCTACAAATTGATATCCAAAGAATGAAACATTGGCATACAATTTGATTAATTAAGTAAAAATATGGTGAATTTATGAGTGGAATAATTAATTTAATACCATCCGGATTTAAGTTTATTGATAAAAAATGGGGTGGGATATATAAAGGTGGAAGTTATTTATTAGTTGGTCCACGGAAATCCGGTCGAACTCTTTTATCACTTCAATTTGCAATGGAAGCAGCAAAATCGAACGAAGTATGCTTATATTTTACTAATATGCGTCCAAAAGATTTAATGATTCAAGCCGCATCAATAAACTTTGATCTGCAGGCTTATATGAATAAAAATTTGGTGATAGTTGTACGAGTAGCTCCGCCGGCTGAAGCATATGAATATAAAAATCCGGACGAGATGCTTTCTGAATATCTACATGATATTATTCAAGTGGTGAATGAATATAAATCGTTTTTACCCAAAAGGATAGTTTTTGATGAACTAACCCAATATTTGGGATTTAACGATTTAGGTATATTACAATCGGTGTTTTTGCAAATGTTAGAAGAAATAGAAGATAAAAATATTTCAAGTTTTTTTATTGTATCCGAACCGGCGGCTAAAAGAGCAGAAGCTATTGTTGATGTAATTGCAAGCAATGTAACAGGTATAATTTATCTTAAAAAAAGTCAGCATAAAATTAATCAATTCCATGGTGGTACAATTGTAATAACTCCAAATGTTGGTCATACCGAAGGACAATTTTCTGCCGAATATACAATTCAACCTCAAAAAGGTTTAACTGTTGAATTAGGTGACGATGAAATAGTTGAACAAGTAAGTTCAATAACTGAAATAAACCCGGTATTAAGATCTGACAAAAAATCGACTTTTGAAACAGATACAAAAAAAACATCAAACCTAGAAATAAATTTTTCAAAATTTGATGAACATCAATTAAGTAATAAAACTAAATTTGAGGTGGCCTCCGAACCATATACAGTAATGAATTTATATAATTATAATGATTTTTCATTGATATTAAATAATCAGATAGCACTGTATAAAAGTACCGGCCAATTATTTACTCTTTTAACTTTTAGGCTTGATCCTTCAGCACAATTGCGAAATCTTTTATCAATAAATCAATTGCAAAATGCAATAATTTCTACAACAGATAAAAAAGATAAAATTTGTGTTATTGATAATAAAATAATTGTATTATTAGTTAGAAGTTCAAAAACCAAAGTCTCCAATTTGTTAACTAGTTTAAGAGATAATTTACCTAGCTCGGATTCTAATTATTTAAATGTAATTATGGATTTAATTTATTTATTTTATTTAGAAGTAAACGATAATATTGATAGTGCAGACATGATGGTTAAATATATTTCCAATGCAGAACAAACATCAAACAGTTTTATTCCAATAAACAGTATCCTTAAATGAAAATTGTAACTATACATATTTTATTTTTCTTAACTTTTTGTTCTATAGTATTTGCCCAAAAAGATACTCGGATTTATAAAAGGCAGGCACTTGTACACATACAAGCAGGCAGATATGGAGAAGCAATAAGTTTGTTAAATAAATATGTTACTGCTAATCCTCGATTGGCGGACGGTTATCATTTAAGAGGTCAATGTTACGAAAAAAGAAAAGAATATCAATATGCTGTTTTAGATTATAGAAGAGCATTAAAATTAGATACAAAAAATAAAGAAATAGCCAACAATCTTAACAGAGCATGGAAAGACTGGAAAGTTATTTTATATGATAAAATTGAAGGACATAAAAGAGAAATTGCACGAGATCCCAAAAATCCATTTAATTATCTTGAAATTGGTAAATCGTTCAGATGGCTGGAGGAATGGCAAACCGCCGAAAATTGGTATGATGAATATTTAAGAAGGGACGATAATGCCTCACCTGATGAAATTATTAGATATACGGAAATAAACTCTAAAACAAGAAATATAGTAAAAGGGGAAAGAATATTAAAAATATTTGTTGAAAGATATCCAACTGATTGGCGTTTGTGGAGCAGATATGGATATTTTACACTATGGCTGGGTAAAAATAAAATTGCTAAACAAGCTTTTGAAAATGCTTTAAGTTTTAAACCATTTTTTAAAGAAGCCGAAGATGGTTTAGATTTAGTTAATAACGAAGCTTATCTTACTCAGTATAGGCCCAGATCGTATGAAAGAGAATATCCAATTGACAAATATTACAGAATTATTAAAAGAAATCCTAATGATGTTGCAGCAAGATATAGTTTAATTGAAGAATTATTAAAAGAAAATAGATTTGAAGAAGCAGGAGAACAGCTTGAATTATTAACTGAAAAAGAAGATGGAAAAGAAAGATTTGTTAAATTAAAAACAGAAGTTGAAAAAATTCGCGAAACTTATTTTACATCAGAAATTGAAAAAAATTATGCATTAGTGAAAGAAAATCCCGAAAACAGAGCAGCGGTATTAGTTTTAGCACAAAATTATGCAAGCACAGAAAATTATACCGATGCAGAAGAAATATTAAGAGAATACTTGGATCTTAAACCTGACGATTATGAATTACGATTTTATTATGCAAAATACTTATCGTATGACAGGCAGTTTGAAGAAGCAATTGCACAAGTAAATCAAGTTTTAGCAATTAATTCGGATTCAACCAAGTATCATTTATTGGCCGGCCAATTATTAATATGGTCTAATGTTGGATTAGACGAAGCAAAAACACATATTGAATATGTGTTAGGAAAAGAACCTAATAATATTATTGCTGTTATAAGTATGGGAACATTATGTTTCCAAATGGAAAATTATGACTGTGCAAAAGAATATTCGGCAAAAGCATTACAAATGCAACCCGATAATTTGGAAGCTCAAGATTTAAAAAGCATAATCGATTTGTACGAGTTAAGAGTTGAAGAAGAAAAGGATTTAGCTTTATTAATTGAAGCCAGTAGATTAGCGCAAAATAAAGAGTGTGAACAAGCACTTGATTTATATTTGCAATATACTGCAAAAAGGAAACCGGATAATTCAACCAAATTAGAGATGGCTGATACATATGTGTGTGCCGAAAGATTTAGTGAAGCCGTGGCTTTATATGACGAAGTTTTAAATGAAAATTATGATGTCGATTTAGATATTTTAAGATCAAAAGTTTTATTCTGGAGTAAAGATACTGTCCGTTCTTTAGAAGAATTCAGCAGGTTAAATAAAGAATATCCAGATAATTTGGAAATACAATTATATTTAGGCGATTCTTATGTTGGAATGCATCAATACGATTCCGCAAAGGTAGTATTTGAAAACATGCTTGAAACGGCACCGGAATCTTATTTTATTGAAAAAAGATTAAGCTGGCTGCCTGAAGACCCTGAAAAGCCGGGACTATGGAGGTCAATTAAAACTCTATCGGCATATACTTTTTCATATTTATTATTATCTCCGGTTGCTTATTATTTTACCGATAATTTAGACTTTGAATATTATTATGGTGGTTTTGCGCTTGAAACTAGTTTTACAAGTTTTTTGCATGGAGGCATTAGTTGGATAAGGGGAACATTCTCTTCCGATGATATGAAAGTTAATTATACAACGCTAAAAGGAAATCTTTATATTACGCCAATGCAAAATTTATTAATTGGTTTTAGTTATGGGAAGATGCAAAGTACTTATTATTTTAATATTCCAACTATTGAAGCAACTGTTCAGTATAAAGATGAAAAGAAAAAATTAGATTTATCGGCAAATTATATTAAATCAGACGGTGCTGTTGTATTATATTCGCCTTATTTAGTAGGCGTTAGGTTATTAGCTCAAAGTTTAAGGTTTGATGCATCTTATGAATTTAAAAGCGGGTTAAAAATAAGCAGCTATTATCAGTTATTATATGCCGGATCGTCAACAATCCAGATGGCAAGCGGGACAGAGTTTGTTGGAGATAACTTAGGTAATAATTTTCAGATAAGAATTGGCAGGTATTTTACCCCGGATGTAATATTCGGTTATGAATATTTCTTTTCGGATTTTAAATATTCTCGTTCAACTACTTTATATTATTCACCACAAAATATTGATAGCCATAGTTTATGGGGTGAATGGACGTTTTACAAAGATAAAGAATGGGATGCCATGTTAGGAGCAAAATTGGGATATGTACCTAAAAGTGATTATATATTACGCGAACTTTTTGTAAAGGCTAGCTATTTAGTATATCAAAGATTAAAAATTAACGCTTACGGTTATGTAGGTAGTACAATAAGAGAAGGTGACGGGTATAACTCTTATGCATTTGTAATTAATGCTTTTTGGACAATATTATAATAATTATTTGTTATTTTGCAACATATTAACTAATATTTTTATTAAATTACTTTAATTAATTATTATAAATTGTTATTTTAACAATATTTGAATAAAATATAACATATATGGAAACAACAACAAATTCGGTTAACGAAAGACATCAGATTTTATTAGACAACCAGGAAGTTGAACCACCTGAAAGAAACGAAGAGAAAGAAAAAATTCGTACAATGGTGATAACAGGGGTTCTATCAATTGCTTTTTTAGCAATTATTTTAATTACATTACCATTTACTATATTAACTTTTAGCGGATTGGTGGTTTATGCATCAATTGTAGCTTTAATGTTATTCTTGTTTCAATTATTATTCAGATATTTTTCGATTATGATTTTGGCATATCTGTATATAACAAAATATACTGTTGAGGAACCCGAACCGTATTTCCCGTTTATTTCTATTATAATGCCTGTTTATAACGAAGGTGTTGTATTAAAAGATTCTGTTGAATCAATTGTAAATTTAGATTATCCTAACTATGAAATTATTATTGTTAATGATGGTTCAACCGATAACACATTAGAAATTGCTGAGCCGTTAGTAGGTTATAAACAAGGATTAAATTCATTGGTAAAGGTTTCACTAATTAATAAACCGAACGGTGGTAAATCAAAAGCCTTAAATGCAGGTATTCAATATTCGGAAGCTGAATTTGTATTGTGCGTAGATGGGGATTCGCAATTATCTGCAGAATCATTACGGATGGGGATTAGACATTTTGTAAATCCCGCTATTGGAGCAGTTGCCGGTTATGTTAAAGTATTAAATAGAAAAAAATTATTATCTGATTTACAGGCTCTTGAATATATTGAAGGATTAAATCTTGCCAGAAGTGCTCAGGGATTTTTAAAAATGGTAAATATTATTCCCGGCCCAATAGGGTTTTTCCGCAAAAGAGCTTTGCATGACGCGGGTTATTATTCAAGCGATACATTTGCAGAAGATGCTGATTTAACATTAAAAGTATTGGCAAAAGGCTGGAAGATAGGATATGAACCGGCTGCAATTTCATATACGGAAGCACCTATTAAATTACATCAATTATTAAAACAAAGATATAGATGGACTCGTGGAATTTTACAGGCAATCAGAAAGCATAAAAAACACATTGTTAATCCGACATTAAATTTTAATAATACCATTATTTTATGGTCGATGGCATTTGAAGCTTTAATTTGGCCGGTAATGAATATATTTGGAAATTTATTTTTTATTTTTGTTGGTATATTTTATGGATTAACAAGTTTAATTTCGTTTTGGTGGATGGGTATTACTATATTGGATATTATGGCAGCATTGTACTGTATTGCGGTTGAAAAAGAGGAAGTAAGGTTGATACCTTATTCTTTAGTATATAGGTTAGTATTTATTTTAATAATTGATGTTACAAAATTTATGGCAACAATTGAGGAATTTTTGGGAATTGAAATGAACTGGGGTAAATTAGAAAGGTTAGGCTTAGGTCAACCGGTTAAAAAGTAGAAATAATCAGGAGTATAATATGGAACTTATTCCAATACTTTCATTAATAATATTATTTGCAACAATCTCAACTTTTATTTTGGCGGTTGGAGCATATGTATTATATAAAGTACGAGAACGGAAAGGACGACTAAGAAAAGCGGTTGCACCTGCCACAATTCAAGCAGAATTGATAACGCCTTCACCTTTAGTTGGTGAACAAAAATCTACAGGCATGCGCAGAACTTATACCGAAGATCAATATTCAACACGAGATTCTGTTGGCGAGTTTGAAAAAAGATCATCAATGGCTGAAACATCAGATAGAGGCAGCTCGGCTGGTCCGCAAATGAGGCCTACTTTTGTTTCTAGTTCATATGGTGAATCCAAATATCAAAAATCGGATTCGGAGAAATCTTCAAATAAACGTAAATTTATGCGCTACACAAATGAAGAACCGCCAACAACAAAAAAAGAAGAAAATAAAAATGAGGAAAATTTAAGGTGGCGTTAGGAGATGTGCCCGGCTTAAAGGCGAATTATTTGATAATATTTGTTGGTGGAACCGTATTAGTTATTTCATCAATTTTAGTTTTCTTGCTGGTTATTCAAGGTGTTTACGGAGATTTTAAATTGATGGAAATTGCTCCGACACCGGAAAATCTTTCAAGTAAATCACCTATGGAAATAAATGTTGGTGTATTATATTCAAAATATACCGAAAACATGCTTGTTCCTGAAGGAAATACATGGTTAAATGATAACGTAACTACATGGGAAACGTTTTTAAAGTCTAGTCATATTTCTTATACTTTAATAAACGATCAAACAATTGAACTTGGTAAACATTTTGATTATGATATTATCGTTTTACCCGGTTGTAAGGCTTTAAGTGATAAAGAGAACTCGGAATTAAAAAAATACCTTGATAGGGGTGGTAGTATTTTTGCAACAGGTGGTACATCCTCGTACGATAATTCCGGCAAATGGCGTGGCTGGGATTTTTTTACAGAAGTATATGGACTTAAATTTTCCAAGGAGATAAATCCTGAAGAGTATTATCAAGTGCATACTTTACGAGGAAATTTGCCGTTGACAGCGGGTATTCCTACCGGTTACGCATTAAAAATTGCTACATGGGATAGACCAATTTATGCCGAAATATTTGAACCACGTACCACTCAGGCAAGTTTTTGGTACGACTTTAGGCGGGAAGCCGGACTTGTGCGTGAAGAAGTAAGAAAAAGTGCAGGAATTGCTTTTGGAACATATGGACGGGGAAGATATGTTTGGTATGGTTTTGAGCTTAATTCTATAATTGGAAAACAGGAAGATTACATATTTTTTGATAGATTATTTAGAAATAGTATGAATTGGCTTAGTTATGCACCAACTGCATTTGTTAAAGACTGGCCGTCACCATATAGCGCAGCCGCAATATTTATTCCTACTCTAAACGAAAATGCAGAAAATCTTGGAAATTTAAAACAAATAATTAACAGTATTGGTGTTAAGCCTACAATATTTATTGATGCCGGTAAAATACAAGAAGACAGTATAATTGCCAGAACAGTTTCATCTTATGGCGAACTTGGTGCAATAATAGATGTTGGTTATCTTGATTCGTTTAACGATACTATTAATAAACTTTATGATAAAGATTATCAATATAAATTATTTAAATCATCGCAATATAACTTTAATCAGGTAACAAATTCATCGGTAAAAGGTATTATGCCCTTATTTGGTTTTTATGATGAAAATACTTTGCAGGCAATGAGTAAATATAATTACGATTATATTATTACTGATTCTCTTACCGATAGATCTGTACCAAAAGTAATTGTGCGAAACGAAAAACCAATATTGTTAATAACCAAAACAGCAAGAGACGATTATGAGGTTATTAGAGAATATGGTTTAACAGATATTGAATTTCAAAAATATACTTATGAAGAAGATATTGACAGAGTTGTTTTTGAAGGTGGTTTATATGTACTGAAAGTGCATTCAGATTATCAATTAAAACCGGAATATGCTCAAGTTATTCCAGCTTTATTTAAATACATGAAAACAAAAAATATCTGGATAACAACTATTTCGCAATTAAAAGACTGGTGGCTTAAAAGGGGTGGAATTGAAATAAGATTTGATACAAGAAGCAAAAGAAGAATTGCTGTTGAAGTTTCAAACCCTGTTACTAACAGAGAAGATAGTTATGTGGTTGAAGTTTATGTAAATAAAGATGTCCGTGATATCAAAATATCATCTGATATTATTAATACTAAATTACCGGATTCAAGATATGATCCAAATTCTCAGACTTTATATTTGTTTGTTGATAAATTAAAGGCCGGTGAATCTAGATCGTTTTTAATAGACTACCAAAATTTAAAATAAAATTATTTTATATGAAAAAAAATAGATTATTATTTGTCATATCCTTTATTGCAGTTGTATTTGTATTTTATTCCTGTGTTGATAATGTTGTTGATACCAACACCGGCAGTACCCCTACAATTACAATATCAAGTCCTAAAAGTGGAGATAGCGTAAGAGTAGGTAAAAACAAAATAACATATTCCGCTGCTGATGCGACAGGAGGTACAGGATTACAGCAGTTTGAAGTATTTATTGATGGAACTTCAAATGGTGTTTATCAAATAAAAGATGACGGTACTAATCCTGATTTATATTTTATGATTGATTCTGTTTTGCTTCATACAAAGGTTTCGTTATATGTTACTGTCTATAACAAAAATAATGTATATAAAACCAGTGCCGTAATTTCTAATTTATATATTAAAGAAAATACAGATCCTCCGGATCCTCCAACAAATTTATCTGTAACAAAGTTTAATGAAACTTCTGTTGTTCTGTTATGGGAAGATAATTCAACTACGGAAGAATATTATGAAATTTGGAGAAGTGCCGGTACTGAAACTGCTTATGGTACGCAGCCATATAAAACATTACCCAAAAACAGTACAAATTACAGCGATTATGGTTTAGTTACATATGTAACATATTTTTACAAAGTACGCGCTAAAAACATTTACGGAAATTCTACTTATAGTAATCAAGCAAGCACTTCCGGTGGTACATCCGGTGATTCGCCAAGTAATTTAACCGGTAATGTATTAGGAGCCACTAAGGTTTATTTGACATGGAATGATAACTCGAATAACGAAAATGGTTTTAAAATTGAACGAAAAGATGTTAATTTAGGGACTGACTGGGTACAGGCAGGTGTAACCTCACCAAATTCGACAGAATTTACTGATCAAGGTTTAAGTGCTAGAAATACGTACAGTTATAGGGTTGGTGCTTTGTTAACCAATAGTGTTGCTTATTCAAATACCATTACGGTTACTACTGCTAATACAGATATTCCGGGGCCATCAAGTTTGACAGCAAATTTTAATTATGCAACACGAAAAGTAGTTGTAAAATGGAATGATAATACTACTCAGGAATCAGGTACAAAAATAGAAAGGAAAACTACATCAGGTTCTTATATTGAAGTTGGCTCTGTTACTTTTGACGTTACTACTTTTTATGATTCAACTTATACCGGCGGTGTAATATATTATTACAGAGCAAGGCATACAACTTCTGAGGGGTTTTATACTCCTTATTCAAACGAAGATACAACTTATGTGCCAATTTTACCTCCTATTGCACCAACAAATTTAACAATTACCGAAGTTGTGGCGGGTGTTTCATTTTTCCTTGATTGGAATGATAATTCCAATGATGAAACAGGTTTTGAAATATGGAGAAAAGCTCAAACTAATGGTACTTACGAATTGTATAAAACCATAACCGGCCATTCTATAACATTAACCGATTTAAATCCGGGAATAACGTATTATTTTAAGGTTAGAGCATACAGAGGTTCCTTATATTCCGATTATTCAAATGAGGTTATTTCGCCACTGCAAAAACCAACAAATTTGGTTGGTACTGTACCTACCGGTGTTGTTGGCGTAGATTTATCATGGACTGATAATTCGCCAAACGAAACACGATTTGAAATTGAAAGAAGACTTACCGGTTCTTTGACATTTACAAGAGTTGGGTTGGTTGGAGCCAATGTAACCTCGTTTTCGGATAACACTTCCGGATTATGGAGAGGTTCAAATTATGAATATAGAATTAGAGCCGCAAATGATATTACAACATCTGAATATTCAGAAATAATTCAAATAAGTATTCCGTATTAATTATGTTAAAACAAGATTTTTTTGATTATATCTTAAGAGAAAATAAAAATCCAACTTTTATTATGGATTTTTCGGGTATATTACTTTCATTCAATCAGGAAAGTACAAAAATTATTCCCGAATTAAAAAAAGACTTGAAATTATCTGCATTTTTTATTGAAGATGATGCTGTTTTTTTTGATGACATACTTGAGGCTGTAAAAAAATACGATTCTATAATCTTTAAAAAGAGTTCTTTTATTTTTTCAGAGGGAACTCCAATAGAGGTGTTAGCAACCAAATTTACGTTTGAACTTCAAACATATTTATTATGTACATTTAATCCGGCCAATTCTGCAAAAAACCGTGTTATCCCATCGGATTGTGATATTGAAAAGTTACCATTAAAAAGCGATCTTTGTGTTTTAATAAAAAGGATGGTGGATGAGTACCCATTTTCTTTAATCAGCAAAGCTAAATTTTCTAATGAATTAGAAAATTATTCGTACAAAATATGGATTAAGGATAAAGATAATAAAATAGTTGTTGTCAATTCTGCTTATGCAACTAAGATTGGTTATTCTAAAGTGGAAATTGAAGGGCTTACTGAAAATGATATTTCCAAAATAACCGGTTCGGAATTTAACAGAAAAATTGACTCGTTTTTATTAAATTCTTTTTCAAACACTAAAATTGTTATGGAAATGACTATTTTAGACAAAAAACCATTTAGAACCATTAAAATACCTATTTATGTAAATAATTCTGTAATTGGAGTAATAAGTATTGCCGAAGATATTATTATAAATAAAGCAACTACAATAACAGAAGAAAAAAGATTTGAGTATAAAAACTTATTAAATATTGATGAAAATAACAGAATAACAGCTTGTAAAGATGAAATATTTGATGTTTTAACTATTAATAAAAACGAGAATCTTTATTATAAAAACATTGATATATTATTTGATGAGGATTTTGTTTCCGAGATTGAAAGATATAGGAATAATTTTAGAGAAAGAAAAAGCCATCAGTTTATTTATTTGTTAAGGCAAAATAGCAGAGTAATAAGTGAATTTGATATTTCGTTACAAAAGGTTTTTTCCGGCAATATTGTAACCGGAATATCAATTAATTTTAATTTAAGCAAAAATAATTCAAACAATAAAGAACAGGGTATTATGTACGATTCAATTCTACAATTAATTCCACAACCAATGTTTGTTTATGAAATAGACAACTTGAAATTTCTAAATGTTAATGAAGCTGCACTTGCATTATATGGATATAGTAGAGATGAATTTTTGCAGATGGATTTAACTGATTTATATGCACCGGAAGACATTCAAACTTTAATTGAGTCTGCTAATAAAAAAAGTAAAGATAACGAATTTACCGGGCCTTGGAGACAAAAACGAAGAGACGGAAGATCTATTATTGTTGAATTGAGCAAAAGTGTTGTAGATTTTAATGGTAAACGAGCCCATATTAATTTTATACGCGATATTACTAACAATATTGAAACGGAAAAACAGGTTGTCTATTACAAAGCTGTTTTTGAAAATACAAGTGATATGGTTATTATTGTCGATCAGGATGGATTTATTGTTTTTACTAATACTTCAGTATCAAATAATATTGGTTATAGCAAAGATGAACTAGATAAAAGACCTGTTATTAGCTTAGTTGCCGATGATTTTAGGGCAAGGTTTAATTCAATGGTCTTAAATTCGGCAACCGGTTCAAATCAAAGGCTTGATTTAGAATTAAAAACCAATTCTAACGATAGAATTCCGGTAAAATTAGTTGCAACTCCAATTAAAAATCATAATGGTGATAACGAGGCTTTTATTCTTGTTATTAGTGTAATTGTTGAACAAACCGTACAAGTAAAAGAAGTTGAAAGAATTATTGAAAGCAATAATAATTCTGCACTTGATCCATCATTTTTATCTCATTTGTTTCACGAAATATTAACTCCTATTAATGTAATTGTGGGTTTTGCTCAAGAATTGTCGGAAAGCATAACAAATCCAAGCGAAGAGCAGCAAGAAGCTTCGGATATAATATCGGAAAATCAAAAACTATTAATGAAAATAATGGATAATGCGTCCGAATATGTTGCCTTAGAATCAAAAAAAATTGAGCTTAATCCGGAAAAAGTTGTTTTTGTTGAATTAATAGATGATTTACAAAACAACTTAAAAGAATTGACAGAATCCAAAAATAAATCCTTTACGTACGGAAAAATCTCTTCTTCATTATTTTTGCAGACTGATAAACATAAATTATTAACCTTGTTAAATCTGTTTTTTACTTTTGCAATTAATACAACAAAAGAAGAAAAAATATATTTATCGGCTTATTCATTTAATTCGGATGATGGAATAATTAGTATAAAGGATAATAGTTCAGGGATAACATCAATATTACTTAAAAAAATGAAAGAAATATTAGTGGCTGACGAAGAAGTTGTTCGCCGAAATTATGGTATTTCGCGCTTTACTTTACGATTGTTACGCAAACTAATGTTTTTACTTTCGGCTAAGGTTGAAGAAATAACAAAAGCCGGAAAAGTAATTGAACTTGGTATTAGATTTCCTTTGAAATTTACCGAAGTGTTTATTAATAACCAAAGATTTGAAAAAAGTGAAGAACCCGCTGCCGAAAAAGAAGAAATTGTTAAAGAAAAGGAAATACCTGCTGTAAAACCGACAGAGTATAAATCTTTTGAACAGGAAAAACCGGTTTTACAACCCGAACCAAACCAACAAAACAATCTAGTTAGTTTTTTTGGTTCGCCTGCTCAATCTTTTGAAACAAAAACAAAAGAAACAATTGAAACAGCGTCTTCACAAAAATCTCCAATACCGACACCTCAAGCTGTTGAACTTTCCAAATACAGCTGCTTATATGTTGAAGATCAAAGCGATTCGCAAGTATTGTTCAAATCGCAAATGCGCGGTTTAAAATCAGTTCAGTTTGCAACTTCATTTGAAGATGCTATTCCATTACTTGAAGCAAACAAATTTGATTTTATTGTTATGGATATGAATTTACAAGGCGAATACAACGGTCTTGATGCTTTGAGAATTATTCAACGTATGCCAAGCAATAAATCAGTTCCGGTTATTGCAGTAACTGCTTATGTATTACCGGGCGACAGAGAGAAATTTATTGCAGCCGGATTTAGCGATTTTATTTCTAAACCTGTTATGCGCGATAAATTAGTTGACGTTTTGAAAAAAATATTTACTTAAAAATATATTAAAAAGGGGAGTGTTTAGCTCCCTTTTTAATTTAGGTTCTTAATTGTTTTTCTTTTATAGTATTTTCACCTACAACATAAGCGTATATTGCCGAAGATACAAAATTAAGTGTAATTCCTTCTAATATCTTTTCTCCTTCTTTATCCAAAGTAGTAATCATTGCCGAATTAAGATTATTTTTTTTACAAAACAATAATAAACTTTTCAATTCTTCCGGCCTTTCAAAAAATCTATTACTCCATTTAATTTCCACTGCCCATATAGGCTTTAATTTGATATTGCTCAATCCTACCATATCCACTTCACCTTGGAATCGTCCTTCAGTCCATCTGGCATACATTGGAATAAACCAGTCCCTTTGCATCCATTGCGAAAAAATAGCTGTTTCAACCATATTACCTGTCATTTCATCATTAGAGGTAATGGGGTAAAACAATGCTGCCCTCAATGAAGGATTGGTTAAATAAATTTTATAATAATTTTCTCTTTTGAATTTTTTAGCATTGTCATCAATTCTATGAATTTTTTTTATAAGAAATGCAGCCTCAAAATACTCTAGATATTTTTTAATTAAATTTTTCTGAATTCCACTTTCATTGCTTAAAGCATCAAGAGAGACTTCGTTACCGCTATTATATGCCAATGTTGTAAAAAAATTATTTAATTCTTGAATATCCTGAATGCCATACAAACTGGGTAAATCTCTTAAAAGTACTTTGTCAATAATATCACTTTTTATAAAAGTAGTAGGATTTTTTCTTATACTTTCCGAAAAAATTACTTCAGGATATCCACCATAATTTATATAATTAATAAAATGTTTATTAAATTCAGTATGGTTGATAGTTGAATAAAAATTTTGAGTATTTCCTATCCAATTAATTTTAACAGGATAAACGAGATGTTCACATCCCATTAAATAAATATATTCGTAAAAAGTTAGTGGGGGAAGCATAAAATCTGTCATTCTGCCTGCTCCGCTCTCAATGCTTGACATTTTTAAGGCTGCTGCAGCAGAACCGGATACTATAAATTTTGTGTGTGGATAACTATCTACCATTGTTTTTACATGTCTTTCCCACTCTTTTAAGTATTGAATTTCATCAAAAAAAACATACCATCCTTTAGGATCATTTTGTGCAACTGCTTTGCGTGCAATGGAAAAAAGTTGCTCTAACCCAATATTGTTATAGATAGGGTTATCTATACTAAGAAAACAAATTTTTTGTCTGTCAATTTTCTGGTCTAGTAGGTATTGAATTGTATGGTGCATCATTACTGTTTTACCAACACGTCTGGGACCCATTAGCACAACAGCTCTTTTTATGTCAATATCTTCAACAAGTGACTTAAACATTTCAAAGTATTTACGTCTTTTTAACTCGTTAAATTCATTATTTATAAAGCCTGATATCCACCAAGGATTTTCAGCTTTCATTCTATCACTTATATTCGATTCTGATATTGTATGCAATTTGGGCTTAGACTTCATAGAAACTCCAATTTAATATCTGTTAATATATATTAAATATTATAAAAATGCAAGAATAAGAAAAATATGTAATATTTTAAATATTATTTTCGCCAATTACTTTTTTGTTTGTCAATTTTCAAATAAAAAATTTATTAACGGTATTTCTGTTAAATTATTGACAATCTGTAATTTTATTCATATTTTACCATACAAATGTATGGTATTTTGTAAATAAATAGAATAGCCAATATGTCAAAAGAAATAACACAAAAACAAAAAGAAATATTAGATTTTATAATAGATAGCCGCGTTAAACTTGGTAATATACCAACGCTTGCCGAAATAGCAAATTATTTTGGTTATAAAAACCGTTCAACAATACGCGAGCAACTGGAATCGTTAGAAAAAAAAGGATATATTAAACGTAATGCTCGTCTTGCAAGGGGTATTGAGGTTACTATTGAAGACAAATTTTTTGTTCCTCGTCCCATACTTGGCGAAGTTGCCGCCGGTAATCCGTTAACTATATATCCCGATTCTATTGATACAATAGATTTGCCTACAATAGTAAAAATGCCTAAGGATTCGTTTTTATTAAAAGTAAAAGGGGATAGTTTAAAAGATGCATATATATTTAGCGGTGATATTGTTATAGTTAACCCAAATATAGAACCGGCAAACGGGCATATAGTAGCCGCTATTTTAGATGATGCTGCCGTTGTAAAAAGGTTTATAAAAACTAATGACGGGGTTGAATTACATTCCGAAAATGCTGAATATGCGCCAATTATGGTGGATAAAAGTTATCCTCGTTTTAAAATTGTAGGAGTAGTAATTGGTATTTACAGAAGTATGGATAAAAAAGCATGTTAATTTTAGGAGATATAAATATGCAAGAGTATAAAGGGTATTATAAATCCAACGTTGGATGGTTAGAAATAATATGCACGAAACAAGGTTTAATTGCCATTAATTTTGTTGATGAAGGATTAACAACGGATAGTTACGCTTTGGTTGATGAAGTTATTAAACAGTTGGATGAATATTTTAACGGGAAACGTAAAAATTTTGATTTACCTTTATATTTTGAAGGTACAAAATTCCAAAAAGAAGTATGGACTGAATTGATAAATATTCCATATGGAAAAACGGTTTCGTATAAAGATATTGCAATTGCAATTAAACATGATAAAGCTGTACGGGCAGTTGGAACAACCAACAGTAAAAATAAAATTCCAATTGTTATTCCGTGTCATCGGGTTATTGGTCATAATGGCAAACTTTCCGGTTATGCCGGCGGTGTATGGCGGAAAGAAAAACTTCTTCAAAATGAAGAGGCGGCCGGAATTTAGCAGTTTTTTTAAGGTTTTAATATAACAAGTTGTTATTTTATTATTTTTTGCTTTTGCTTTTGCTACAAAATTAGGAATTAATTATGACTATCCAAAAAGAAATTACGTTACAATCTAAAAAAAGGGGATTTCATTTGGTAACAAATGAGATTTTAAATTTAATACCGGAAATTAAAAGTATTAAAGCCGGATTAATACATGTTTTTATAAAACATACTTCCGCATCATTAACAATAAATGAAAATGCAGATCCTGATGTACGAGTAGATATGGAAACGTATTTTAATAAAGTTATTCCGGAAAACGCACCTTATTTTATACATACTTGCGAAGGGGCCGATGATATGCCGGCACATGTTAAAGCTTCCATGCTTGGAAACTCGGTTTCAATTCCTATTACTGACGGAAGGCTTAATTTAGGCACGTGGCAGGGTATTTATTTGGGTGAACATAGAAATTATGGCGGAAGCAGAAAAATAGTGGTAACAATTATAAGTTAAGTTTTAAACAACAATTTAAGCATTGTATATAAAAAATTATGAATGAAGTAAGTTTAAATATAGGTACGGCGGGATGGTCGTACAAAGATTGGGTGCCAAGTTTTTACTCCAAAGCGCAGTCAAAGGATTTTGATTGGCTGACATTTTACGCGGAGTATTTTAATACCGTTGAAGTAAATTCGACGTACTATAGTTATATTAAAGCAGATATAATAAAAGGCTGGATTAATAAAGTAGCCGATAAAAAGGACTTTTTATTTACCGTAAAATTACATCAAGATTTTACGCATAAGCGAATATATACCAAAGAACAAGCTGTGTTTTTTGAGTACAATTTAGATTTATTAAGACGTGCAGAAAGGTTTGGCGGACTGTTAATGCAGTTTCCTTATTCTTTTGGGTTCACAAGCTCCAACATGGAATATCTTAATAAGTTATTTGAAATATTTGACGGATATACAAAATGTTTAGAGGTAAGACATAGTACATGGAATAATAAAGAGGCAATTCAATTTTTAAAAGAAAGCAGCGTTTCTTTATGTACAATTGATCAACCCAAAATTGGCAGCGCAATTGCTTTTAACACAACGGTTACCACCGATACGCTTTATGTCCGCTGTCATGGACGTAATGAACAGGCGTGGGTTAATTCAATAAAAAATTTTGGCAATCAGCAGACTTATAACGAACAAAACGAACGGTATAAATATTTATATTCGCCGGGTGAATTGATTGATATTGAAAGGCAGATTAGAGAAGTTTATGATAAAATAAAACAAGTTTTTATTATTATGAATAACCATCCTTTTGGTTACGCAGTTGCAAATGCCTTTGAGTTAATGTATTTGCTTAAAGAAAGGATAAAAATAAACATACCCGAAATTACAGTAAAAACATTTACAAGGTTAGCAAAAATAGCAGCAAATTAAAATGAGAACAATATTCCATTTGGATTTAGATGCGTTTTTTGTATCGGTAGAACGAATTATTGATCCAAGTTTAGAAGGGAAACCTGTAATTGTAGGAGCCGATCCTAACGGACGCGGAGTTATTTCTGCTTGTTCGTACGAAGCCCGCGAATATGGATTGCACTCCGCAATGCCAATAAGGCAGGCTTTTAAATTGTGTCCTAACGGCATTTATCTGCATGGTCATTATAAGGAGTATGTACGTTATTCCGAAGCAGTAGAAAATTTATTAAAAAAATATGCTCCGGTTATTGAACAAGCTTCCGTGGATGAGTTTTATATAGATTTTACGGGCTGTACAAAAATATACGGTAATCTGTTTATGTTTGCATCCCAAATACAAAAGGAGGTTTGGGACACGCTTTCGTTACCTTGTTCAATAGGTATAGGCACAAATAAAACAATTGCAAAAATTGCTTCCGATTGTTTAAAACCAAAAGGAATAACTTATGTTTTACCAAATATGGAAAAGGAGTTTTTACATCCAATGCCGCTGGAAACTATTCCGGGTGTTGGTAAAGTAACGCTTCAACAGTTTCATAATAAAGGGTTTTATACTATTGGAGATATAACCAAACTTCCGTCCGATTATTTTGCCGTGACGTTTGGTAAAGCAGGTATAGATATATGGAATAAGGCCAACGGACATGGAACGGAGTTTTTAACAACTTCACATGCCCGAAAAAGTATTTCTAAAGAACATACCTACGAAACAGATATTATTGATACTGTTAAACTTGAAAAAACGTTGTTTGAATTAAGTGAAAAGGTTTGCCAGTATTTGCGGGACGAAGACTGGGAAGCCTCAACTATCGGTTTAAAATTAAGGTATTCCGACTTTGTAACTATTACTCGCGCAAAAACTATAAAACCAACCGATTCGGATAATATTATTTATAATACCGTATTAAAATTATTTCGTAATGCTTATACACGCCGGGTAGGTATAAGACTTATTGGTATTCATTTAACAAATTTTAGCGAATATGCCGATCAGGAATTATTATTTGAAGATAAGGAAATTACTCGTAAAAAATTGTATCGTGCTGTTTCTAAAATACGCGATAAATTCGGTTTTGATTCAATTAATATTGGCAAATTTTAATTATGTTTACTCTGCATGCGCATTCAAATTATTCGCTTCTTCAAGGCACAATTCCAATTGAGTCTTTAATTTCTTTTGCTAAAAAAAGCGGCAGCAGTTATGTAGCTTTAACCGATAACAATTCGATGTATGGTTTAATTAAATTTGCAAAAATTGCCCAAGAAGAAAACATTAAGCCAATATTGGGCACTTATATTGATGATGGGAAATATAGTGTTGTATTGCTTGCAAAAAATTTTACGGGTTATGGAGACTTATGTAAAATAATTACAGCAAAAAAACTTAAAGAAAATTTTTCGGTGTTAAGTATTTTTAATCAGTCGTTGGATAATTTATTTATTCTCACAAATTCGCTGCTGTTATTAACTGAATTAGTAGAAAATAAAACCATTCCAACAAATTTATATGTGGAATTAATTGTAACGGAAAAACAGAAAAAAAAAAAACACGTGAATTGTATAATTTTGCAAAATCAAAAAATTTACCAATAGTTGCTTCACATCCGGCTTATTTTTTAACATCAAATGATTTTTTATTGCATAAAGCAGTTACTGCAATAAGGTTAAATAAAACAATTGAAAATTTGACGACAGATGATATAGTAGATGAAGAGTATTATTTAAAATTACCGGAAGAACATAGGAGTGTATGGAAGTCAATTCCTGAAGCAGTATGGAATGCCGATTATATTGCACAAAACTGCAATGTAAATATGGAGTTCAATAAATATAAATTTCCATACTTTCAATTACACTCCGAAGAAACAGCTTTTTCGTATTTATGGAAAATCAGCTTTAGCGGACTTGCAGAAAAATATCAGCCTATAACCGAAAAAGCAGTTAAACGTCTGCAATACGAATTGGAAGTAATTGATGAATTAGGCTTTAGCGATTATTTTTTAATTGTGTGGGATATAATACGTGAGGCAAGAACCCGCAGAATGATGAATATTGGACGCGGATCCGCTGCAAACAGTCTGGTGGCTTATTGTTTAGGGTTTACCCAAGTTGATCCTATTAAACACAATTTATATTTTGAAAGATTTTTAAACAGAGGAAGAACTTCACCGCCAGATGTTGATTTGGATTTTTCGTGGAAGGAACGTGATCTGCTAATTAAGTACGTTTTTGAAAAATATGGTTATGATAAGGTTGCAATGATTTCAACAACTGTTACTTTTCGGGCAAGATCAGCTTTTAGAGAAACCGCTAAAGTTTTTGGAATTCCGGATTCGGAAATCTCTAAATTTAGCAAATTTATACCATGGACAAGCGCATCTAATCTTTCAAGTTTGGCAGAAAAATTTCCGGAATCAAAATCGCTAAATTTTAATAACGAACCGTGGCAAACAGTAATTAGTATAGCAACAAAACTTGCCGGATTCCCTCATCATCTGAGTATTCATCCAAGCGGAATAGTAATTACCCGCCAAGGGATGACCAATTATTTAGCATTGGAGTATGCAAAAAATAAAGGATTAGGATTAATTGTTACGCAGCCGGATATGTATTCTGTTGAAGATTTTGGATTAGTTAAAATCGATCTTTTAAGTCAAAGGTCATTGGGGGTTTTACGCGATACCGTTAATACAATTACAACACAAAGTGGCACTAAAATTACCGTACCAAGCAGCAAACATGAGCCTAAAAATGTATTTAGGTTGTTTCCTTAAAAAAAAATTCATAAATCTTGTTTGAATTTTATAAATAACCAGTTTTAGATTATTAGAAATTTCCGTATCTTTGAGTTTAACATTTTGACATTTTGGTTTATAGACGATTTGTTTTTTTTATGCCCAAATCAAACTAACCGGTAGAATTTTATTCTTATATTTAAGATAAAAGAACCTTATTTTCTAATTATTAATAGAACCATGATTATAAAAAGAGAAAAGGTATTAAAAAAACGGCATATAAACGGATAAAAGGCTCTTTAGATTGGCTTGATTTTTGAGTAGATGTGAAATGTATAAAGATTAAATACTTATTTTAAATTAAGTTGGGGTACATTAATGGAAAGAAAGAAAAAAACAATTGATGGGAATGAAGCCGCAGCCTATGTTGCATACCGCAATAGCGAAGTGATAGCAATATATCCTATTACACCATCTTCAGGTATGGGAGAATTATCTGATGAATGGGCAGCTAAGGGTATTAAAAACATTTGGGGAACTATTCCATCAGTTTCTGAATTGCAAAGTGAAGGCGGAGCTGCAGGAGCAGTACACGGAGCTTTACAAAGTGGCGCATTAACAACCACTTTTACAGCTTCACAAGGTTTATTATTAATGATACCTAATATGTACAAAATTGCAGGTGAACTTACTCCTACAGTTTTCCATGTTAGTGCTCGTTCAATTACAGCACAAGGATTATCGATATTTGGTGATCATAGTGACGTAATGGCAATTCGCCAAACAGGTTTTGCAATGTTGGCATCCGGTTCTGTTCAAGAAATTATGGATTTAGCTGCAATTGCTCATAAATCTACATTAGAATCCAGAATTCCATTTTTACACTTTTTTGATGGATTCAGATCTTCGCACGAAGTTAATAAAATTGAAATGTTAAGTGATGAAGATTTACATTCATTAATTGATGACAAATCGATTGAAGCAATAAGAAACAGAGCATTAAAACCTGAAAATCCTTCAATTAGAGGAACAGCTCATAATCCTGATGTATATTTCCAGGGTCGTGAAACAGCTAATAATCTTTATGTCGAATGTGTTGATGTTGTAGATAAGGCAATGAATCAATTTGCCGAATTAACAGGAAGACAATATAATTTATTTGATTATTACGGTGCTCCGGACGCTACTAAAGTAATAGTATTAATGGGCAGCGGTGCCGAAGCAGCTTTGGAAACAGTTGAATATTTAACAAGTAAAGAAGAAAAAGTTGGAATAATTAAAGTAAGATTATTCAGACCTTTTTCTGTTAAACATTTTATTGCTGCTTTACCAAACACAGTTGAAAAAATTGCTGTATTAGATAGAACAAAAGAACCCGGTTCATTAGGTGATCCGTTATATTTGGATGTAGTAACTGCTATTTCAGAAATGATGGATTCGGATAATGCTCCGTTTATAAAAACTCCAAAAATAGTTTCCGGAAGATACGGATTATCATCAAAAGAATTTACACCTGCTATGGTAGTTGCAATTTTTGATGAATTAAAAAAAGACAAACCAAAAAATCATTTTACAATTGGTATTAATGATAACGTATCTAATTCAAGTTTAACATACAGCTCAACTTTTTCAATTGAAGGTGATGATGTTAAAAGAGCTATGTTTTATGGATTAGGTGCTGACGGTACTGTTGGTGCAAATAAAAACTCAATTAAAATTATTGGTGAAGAAACTGATAACTTTGCACAAGGTTATTTTGTTTATGATTCAAAAAAATCAGGATCAACAACTATATCGCACCTAAGATTTGGCAAAAAACCGATTCGCTCTACTTATTTAATTCAAGCTGCAAATTTTATTGCTTGTCATCAATTTGGATTTCTTGAAAAATTTGATGTGTTAAGCAATTTAATACCGGGTGGAACATTTTTGTTAAATACACCATATCCTACATTAGAGGAAACATGGGAAAAATTACCAAAAGTTGTTCAACAACAAATTATAGATAAAAAATTAAAATTCTATGTAATTGACGCTTATTCAGTTGCTAATAACACTGGTATGGGTGGAAGAATTAATACAATTATGCAGACATGTTTTTTTGCAATATCCGGTGTATTACCTAAAGATGAAGCAATTGAACAAATTAAAAAAGCAATTAAAAAATCTTATGGCGCAAAAGGTGAAAGTGTAGTTCGTCAAAATTTTGAAGCTGTTGATCAAACTCTTGCTAACTTACATCAGTTTGAAGTACCGGCTACGGCTACAAGTACAATTGAACTTCCACCGGTAGTTTCTGATAAAGCTCCTGATTTTGTTAAAAATGTATTAGCCAAAATGATGGCCGGTAAAGGTGATGAAATTCCTGTTAGTGATATGCCTATTGATGGTGTTTATCCTTGTGGTACAACAAAATGGGAAAAAAGAAACATTGCTTTAGAAGTTCCTGCTTGGGATTCTGAAGTATGTATTCAATGCGGTAAATGTTCATTAGCATGCCCGCACGCAGCAATACGTATTAAAGTATATGATAAAGAACTTTTAAAAGATGCACCTGCAACATTTAAGTATGTTGATGCAAAAGGTAAAGATTTTAAAGATTTAGCTTATACAATTCAAGTTGCAGTTGAAGATTGTACCGGTTGTGCTTTATGCTTTGAAGTTTGTCCTGCTAAAAACAAAAAAGAACCTAAGTATAAATCTCTTAATATGACAAGTCAAATTCCTATCCGTGTTCAAGAAAGAGAAAATTTTGAATTTTTCTTAAATATACCTGAATACGATAGATCAAAATTAAATTTATCTTCAGTACAAGGTTCACAATTATTAGAACCATTGTTCGAATTTTCGGGTGCATGTTCGGGTTGCGGCGAAACACCATATGTAAAATTAGTTACACAACTTTTTGGTGATAGAGCTGTAGTTGCAAATGCTACCGGTTGTTCATCAATTTATGGTGCAAACTTACCAACAACACCTTGGACAGCAAATAAAGACGGTCGTGGACCTGCTTGGGCAAATTCGTTATTTGAAGATAATGCCGAATTTGGTTTTGGTATGCGTTTAGCTTTAGATAAACACGAAGAACAAGCTAAAGAATTAGTAATTAAATTTGCTGATAAAATTGGTGCTGAATTAGTTGATGCTGTTTTAAATTCAAATCAAAAAACTGAAGCCGGAATTTCTGAACAAAGAGAAAGAGTTGAAAAGCTTAAAGAAATTGTTAAAACAATTGATGAAGTAGACGGAAAACGATTATTAGACTTAGCTGATTATTTGGTTAAAAAATCACTATGGATAATAGGTGGTGACGGTTGGGCTTATGATATTGGTTACGGTGGATTGGATCACGTTTTAGCTTCAGGTAAAAACGTTAATATCTTAGTTCTTGATACCGAAGTATATTCAAATACCGGTGGTCAAATGTCAAAATCGACAAGTATTGGTGCAGTTGCAAAATTTGCTGCAGCAGGAAAAAGAATGGGTAAAAAAGATTTAGGCATGATGGCTATGACATACGGTAATGTTTATGTTGCAAAAGTTGCAATGGGATCAAATGATTTGCACACAATCCGTGCATTAGTTGAAGCCGAAGCATACGAAGGACCATCATTAGTTATAGCTTATTCGCATTGTATTGCTCATGGTATTAACATGGCAAAAGGATTTGAATGTCAAAAATTAGCAGTAGATAGTGGACATTGGCCATTATTCAGATATAACCCTGCATTAAAAGATGAAGGTAAAAATCCATTAAAATTAGATTCCAAAGCACCTAAAATTAAATTGGAAGATTATATTTATAATGAGACACGTTATAAGATGCTTACAAAATCTCATCCGGAAATAGCTAAAGAATTGTTAATTTTGGCACAAACCGAAGTTAATAACAGCTGGAGATATTACGAACAATTAGCATCTTTAGATTTTAGCGAATTAAAAAAAGAAAATTAAAATAAAATCCCCGGTTTTACCGGGGGTATATTTTTTATTTGACAAAAAATTTAAAATAATTTTTGGAGTTAAAATGGATTTGACAACAACATATATGGGTTTAAAATTAAAAAATCCAATAGTGCCATCAGCTTCGCCTTTATCTGAAAATGTTGATAGTGTAAAAGCATTAGAAGATGCCGGTGCCGGTGCCGTAGTTGTTTACTCGTTATTTGAAGAACAGATTAGCCATGAATCGGGTGAATTAGATCATTATTTAACATATGGTGCAGACAGCTATTCCGAAGCACTTTCATATTTCCCAAAACCTGATGATTTCCGTTCAGGTCCTTACGAATATTTGGATCATATTGCAAAATTAAAAAAATCTGTTGATATTCCTATTATTGGAAGTTTAAATGGTGTTAGCACCGGCGGATGGGTAAAATACGCAAAAAATATTGAAGAAGCCGGCGCAGATGCTCTTGAATTGAATATTTATTATATTCCTACAAATTTGCAATTAACAAGTTCTGAAATTGAAACTATGTATATTGATACATTAAAAGCCGTAAAAAGTAATACTAATATTCCTGTATCAATTAAACTTAGTCCGTATTTTTCTTCTCTTGCTAATATGGCAAATCAGTTAGATCATGCAGGTGCTGACGCATTGGTTTTATTTAACAGATTTTATCAACCGGATTTTGATTTAAGTACTTTATCTGTAGTTCCTAATTTGGTATTAAGTAATAATTGGGAAATGAGATTACCTTTAAGATGGATTTCTATTCTTTATGGTAAAATTAAAGCCGGATTAGCAGCTACAAGCGGTATTCAAACTGCTGAGGATGTTATTAAAGTATTAATGGCCGGAAGTGATGTTGCTATGTTATGTTCTGAATTATTAAGAAACGGAACCGGCAGAATAACTGAAATTATTGCAGATATGACAAAATGGATGGAAGTAAACGAATATCCTTCGGTTGAATATATGAAGGGAAGCATGAGTCAAAAATCGGTAGAAGAACCTGCTGCTTTTGAACGTGCTAATTATATGAAGGCATTAAATAGTTATAAAAACATATTATAATATAAATAATTGTTTGCTTTTGAAGGCTGTCTTTAATAGGCAGCCTTTTTAGTTTTAAATACTGCTTTTCCCTTAAATATTAATAAATATTACTTGCTTTTATTGGTTAATATTATTAACGTATAATTTAGATTTTAATTTGATTATGGAATGCTTAATTAAAAACTACAAAAATTCAGTTTATTAATAATTAAAATTGAAGGGAAAATTTATGGAATTTTTAGAAAAATTAGGTATTAAAGAAAAGAATTTTGGCTCATCAACAGGGTTAAATTGGAACACTTCTACAGATAGCGGAGAACTAAATATTTATTCGCCGGTTGACGGAAAATTTATTGCATCGGTTTATCAAGCATCGGAAAAAGATTTTGAAATGGTGGTCGAAAAATCACATCAAGCTTTTTTAGAGTGGAGATTATTTCCTGCACCTAAAAGGGGAGAAGTTGTAAGATTAATTGGATTGAAATTACGCGAATTTAAAGAACCATTGGGTACTTTAGTATCTTATGAAATGGGTAAATCTTTACAGGAAGGTTTAGGTGAAGTTCAAGAGATGATTGATATTTGTGACTTTGCAGTTGGTTTATCGCGTCAATTATACGGCTTTACTATGCACTCCGAAAGACCTAGTCATAGAATGTATGATCAATATCATCCTTTGGGAATTGTAGGAACAATTAGCGCTTTTAATTTTCCTGTGGCTGTTTGGTCATGGAATGCTATGTTAGCAACTGTTTGCGGGGACACAAATTTATGGAAACCATCATCAAAAGTACCGTTAACGGCAATTGCAGTTCAAAATATTCTTGCTTCTGTAATTAAAGAACAAAATTTACCGGAAGGTTTATTTTCGTTGGTAATTGGTAAAGGTTCATCTATTGGAGAAAAGTTATTAAATGATAAACGGATTCCTTTAGTTTCTATTACCGGTTCAACCTCTGTTGGAAGACATGCCGCTCAAGTAATTGCAAAAAGATTTGGCCGTTCAATTTTAGAACTTGGTGGTAATAATGCCATTATTATGACTAAAGATACGGATTTAAAAATGGCAGTTCCGGCCATTGTTTTTGGTGCTGTGGGTACAGCAGGACAAAGGTGTACTTCAACAAGACGATTAATTATTAATGAAGAAATTTATGACAGAGTAAAAGAATCACTTGTTAAAGCATATAAATCATTAAAAATCGGTTCACCTTTGGATTCAAAAAATCATGTAGGACCATTAATTGATAAAATGGCTGTAAAATTATTTACTAATGCTCTTGAAAAAGCCAAAGAAGAAGGTGGAAATGTTCTTTACGGCGGAGAAGTTTTAACCGGAGAAGGTTATGAATCGGGTTGTTACGTACAGCCTGCAATTGTTGAAGCAGAAAATAGTTGTACTATTGTTCAAGAAGAGACCTTTGCTCCTATTTTGTATTTAATTAAATATTCAGGCGATGTTTCTAACGCTATTGCTATACAAAATGACGTTGTTCAAGGTTTATCTTCAGCAATATTTACGTTAAACATGCGCGAAGCAGAAGAGTTTTTGTCTGCTGCCGGTTCGGATTGCGGAATTGCAAATGTTAATATCGGAACTTCAGGTGCCGAAATAGGTGGTGCTTTTGGTGGTGAAAAAGAGACCGGAGGCGGTAGGGAATCCGGCTCGGATGCTTGGAAAGCCTATATGAGAAGACAGACAAATACTATTAATTATGGTAAAACATTACCTTTAGCTCAAGGTATTAAATTTGATATTTAAGTAAATTATTGTGTTGTACAAGCCATACCCAAAGTATGTGGTTATAAAAAAGATACCACAACTACAAATTAGAAATATGCAGTTTTTAATAACCACGCTTTTAAGGCGTGGTTGTTAAAACCAAAAAAATTGGGCTTCAGTCCAAAAAAAAAATCGAACAATTATCCTATAAATGTGGGAAATATTAATTTATTGAATTATCAACTTATCTTATGTATAAAATAAAAAACGAATTTCTAAGTCTTATTTCAATTATCAGCAAGTTAGAAAAAAAAGTAATAATTATTTTTTTGTCTTTTGCAGTTTTGCAAACAATCTCTTGGTATTATTGTTCGCGTAAGTTTTTTATATTAAATATTTTACCAAATTATTTTTTAGAGAACTCGTTTTCCGATTTGTATGAGTTTTTATATTGGTTTTTTTGTGATTTTATTGTGTATGGAATTTTTACGCTTATTATCATCAAATTTATTTTAAAAGAAAAACCTGTATATTATGGTTTAAGTTTTGGCGACTATAAAACGGGTTTTTATTATACAGTTCTATTTATTATTATTATGGTTCCAATATTGTGGATTGTATCATCATTTCCGGCATTTGTTGAAAAATATCCTCATCTTCCATTAACAAAAACCGACTATAGAATATTTATTTATTATGAAATAGGTATATTATTTTATTTATATGCGTGGGAATTTGTATTCAGAGGATTTTTATTGTTTGGTCTATTTCCAAAGTTTGGTTATTATTCTGTTTTAATACAATTAATTCCTTTTGTAATACTGCATAACGGAAAACCCGCTTTGGAAACTTTTAGCGCAATAATTGGCGGAATAGCTCTTGGTATTTTAGCATTACGAACACGTTCTTTTTTATATGGATTTTTTGTACATTTTGCAATTATGTTTGGAATTGATTTAATTACAGTATTAAGATTTAAAAATTATGAATATGGAATAGGACTTAACTCGTTATTAAAAATTTTAGGATTCAATTAATATAAGGTATAAATTATGAAATTTAGTTTAAATGTAGATCATGTTGCAGTATTGCGTAATGCAAGAGGCGAAAAAGAACCTGATCCTGTTACGTTTGCATTATTAGCAGAGTTATATGGAGTTGATGGAATTGTGGTGCACTTACGAGAAGATAGAAGGCATATTAATGAAAGAGATTTAAGGTTACTTAGAGAGCTTATTAAAACCAAATTGGATTTGGAAATGGCTGCTGTACATGAGATAATAGACATAGCCTGTGATGTTCAACCCGATTTAGTTACACTTGTACCGGAAAAACGTTTAGAACTTACTACAGAGGGAGGCTTAAACGTTGTGGATGATATTGAAGTACTCAGTTCAGCTATTGAAAAACTACATTCCTCTGATATTAAAGTTTCATTATTTATTGAACCTGATATCGATCAGATAAATGCATCAAAAGAAATTAATGCTGATTTTATTGAAATTCATACCGGCAAATTTGCAAATTCCTTATCCGAAGACGATGCTTTTGAGGAATTGGAAAGAATTAGGCATGCTTCTAAATATGCAAAAAAACTTTCGCTTGGTGTTAATGCAGGACATGGTTTAAATTATACCAATATGAATGATTTTGTTTTTTTGGAAGAAATTGACGAAGTAAGTATTGGACAGGCTGTAATTGCCCGAGCAATTTATGTGGGATTGGAACAAGCTATTAAAGAACTTAAAAATATTATTACTTTTCACAAATAAATATATTAAATATCATTACTTTTATAGATTTGCATGGTTTGTTTTATGATTATAAATTAGTAGTAAGGTACTGCTAATAAATGGAATTTTATAGAATTGAAGCTAATGAAAAAAAATAACAATCTATTAAAACAAAAATTAGAATACCATTATAAGGCATTTGATAGAAGTAAAATATCACCTGACCCTTTGGAGTTTTTACATAGATATAATGATGCATGTGATATAGAAATTTCAGGGATTTTATCTTCTGTTTTTGCATATGGAAATATTAAACAGATTATTTTGATTTTGGAAAAAGTTCATAAATTGATGGGTAAAAGTCCATACAATTTTATTATTAATTTTAACGTAGATAAACAGAAAAATAAATTTGCAAACTTATACCATCGTTTTTATAGTTCCAATGATATTATTTCATTATTTTTAGCATTACAAGAAATATTACTAACCTATGGTTCATTAAAATATCTGTTTTTACTTTATTATTTTGAAACGGATAAAAACTTAAAAAATGCAATATATTTTTTTAACAGAAATATTACACTTGTAATAAATAAATATAGTGAACCGACAACCGGTACAAAATTTATGTTTCCCGATCCTGCAAAAGGAAGTGCCTGTAAACGATTAAATCTGTTTTTACGATGGATGGTTAGAAAAGACGAGCTTGATTTTGGTATATGGGAGGAAATATCGCCTTCTAAGTTAACTATTCCTCTTGATACTCATATTGCAAAAATTTCAACCGAATTAAAACTTACAACGCAAAAAATTGCAAATTGGAAAATGGCGGAAGAAATTACACAAAACTTAAAACAATTTGATGAAGATGACCCAATTAAGTATGATTTTGCATTATGTCATATTGGAATGCGTAATCAGGAATTTTAAATTATAGGTTAACTATGAATATTGATGAATTTTTAGAAACTGAGCCTAATAAGAGGGATGATAACCAATATATTTTAGAATTGGAAGATAAAATAAAATCATTAAACAGTTTACGGATAATAAACCGTCATATATTTGATAATGATAAAAATCCAAAGTTTTTATATGACACTGCAACCGATAATATATTAACAGCAAACTATCAAGCTGCTTTGTTATACTCAACGGACATATCTTTAATAACCAAAATTAAATTAGATTCGATCGATCCGTTTTTAGTTAAAGAAATTAATAATATTAAAAACGAATATTTAAACAAAAAAGTTAACTTAGTTTACGAACGGTTTATAACCTCAACCGGCGAACAAAAATTATTTGAAATTGCCTTATCACCTATAAAAGCAGGAAATAAGATATATACATTAATTGAAATATTAAATTTAGAGGCGTGGGATTTTGCCAAAGATACTATAAAAAACGAATTTATTAAAGAGAACAACATAACAAAACAACAATTGGAAAGGGAAGTTGAAAAACGAAAAATTGCTGAAACTAAATTAAACTCTGCTGTTGGCAAAATAAATTTAATTACAAACCTTAAGGATTCGTTTTTTTATACAATAAGGGTTATATCAACTTCACGCTTTCAACTAATTGAAGCAAGCAAAACTTTCAAAAAACTTACAGGATATGAGATAAGAGACGTTGAGGATTTAGGCGGGTGGAGTGCAATAATAAATTCGAGTGACATAGGAATTTTTCATAAACTGAGGCTTAAACTTGCTCCAAATGAAATATCGTGGGGCGAATATAAAATAATTGATAAAAATGGCGAAAATGTTTGGCTGCGCGATTATATGCTGCCTCAATTTGATGAAAGCGGACGATTTATTCAATATATTCAGGGATTTGCCGAAGATATTACGAAAGTAAAAAAAATTGAAGAGGATTTTGAAAAAATCAAATATGATGAATCAAGGCGTGCAACCCCCTTAGATCTTACGACATTAAAGGCAAGTTATTCAAATAAACTTGAATTAAAAGAAGCATTGGAAAATTATCAAAAAGTAATATTTTGGACATTTCCATTTCAAATTTACCATGATAGCGGGGTTATTTTAGACGCTAATACCGAATTTCAAAATATTACAAATATTATAATCAATCCTTTAACTAAAAAAACAATGTTTGAAATATTTGATTCTGAAAATAGAGGTGAATATATGAAAAGAATCCAATTAAATTTTTCGGGACTGTTTGAAGTTAAAATAAAAGATAAAAACGGCAGCATTATTAAGTTTGAAGCACTGAATATAATGAATGATTATAGGGGCAGAATGGTGAAACTATTAGCTATGAGAAATCCTGTTACTTATCAATAACTTTGTTTAAATGGAAATCCATTCTGAATAAATAATCCACTTAAATTAACACAATAAAACTATCGCTTTTCCAAAAACAACTTGACAATTATTTAGATTCTATTTATTATTATATAAATAAATTGAGTGGAATAATATTCGGGATATATGGGAATAATAAGGTTGGTTTACTTACCGGGTTTCTTCAATTTTTGGTTCCACATCGATGTACTTTACTTGGCTTAGTTAGTAATGGTTGTTATTTTGCAAATTATGGATTTACGCTAAATAGACATCAAATACGAGAGTAAGTTTGGGATGGTAATAGGCTGGTGCGCTAAAGAAGTGGAACTCCGCCGGAGTTCTGAACTTTTGTGGTGTTACGGGTGATTACAGACATTGCACGGCTCTGCCGTGCTTTCCCGGCGTTAAATTGAGGTTAACAAATTTTATTGTAATATGCTATGCGATTTTGATCTTGTGATTTTTCAGTTATTATTTAAAAATCTGTATGTTTTATTAAAGGATATTATAATGAAATTTAAGTTGTATGCCTTAATAGTTTTTTTTACTTCCGTTTTAATTAGTTCAACTTATGCGCAAAAAGAAATGAAAATATTAAAACAGTTTAACAAAACAGATTCAATTAATGTAGACCCTTATTCTTTTTTACCAATGCAGGTTGGTAATTTTTGGCAATATGCGTTTATAAATGAAATAGTTGGCGAAGATCTTGTTGTAAAAGATTCTATTCTTGAAAATGGTTCAAAAATTTTTTGGTTGGATAACAGTTTAGGTTATTTGATAGATACCAACTATAATGTTTTCCTTTGGCATTCGTCCGGCCAATTACAAAACATGTTTTATTTGTATAAACTGAATGCAAAATTAGGCGAAGAATGGATTGTGTGGCAGTATGATTCAATTTCAACTCCAACAATTCGCAAAGTTGAACAAGTTTTTACATCTGAATATTTGGGTTTAGAAACAATATTTAAGGAAGTTGTTGAATATGCCAGAGATCCTGTATGGGGTGATATCCTTCTATTTAAGTATTTACTTGGAGCCGGATTAGGAGTAGTAACCAAAAGGAAGGATAGTATGGTTGAGCCCCCCGAATATTTATATTCAGCAATAATAAATGGAGACACTTTAGGTACAATAGTGGGTGTCCAACCTGAATTAGAAAATTTGCAGCCAAATTCATCGGAGCTTTTACAAAATTATCCAAATCCGTTTAACCCTAATACAACTATTTCGTATGTATTAAATAAACCGGGTTTAACAAAACTTGAAATTTATAATTTACTTGGTGAAAAAATAAAAACAATAGTAAATTTATTTCAGTCTGCCGGAAGTTATAGTTATAACATAGATATGAGCGGGCTGCCAAGCGGAATTTATATGTACACATTAATTTCTAATAATATGATATCCGGTAAAAAAATGATTTATTTAAAATAATTTGAGGAATTTATGAAAAAATTGATTTTTGCATTTTTTGCTTCTATATTGTAATTAATAATTTTTATTAAAGGATATTATAATGAAATTAAAATTGTACGCCATATTAGTTCTTTTTACTTCAGTTTTAATGAGTTCAACTTATGCGCAAAAAGAAATTAAAATATTAAAACAGTTTAACAAAACCGATTCAATTAATGTTGATCCTTATTCTTTTTACCCAATGCAGGTTGGTAATTTTTGGCAATATGCGTTTATTAATGAAATAGTTGGCGAAGATCTTGTTGTTAAAGATTCTATTCTTGAAAATGGTTCAAAATTATATTGGATGAATAGCGGTTTAGGTTATTTGATAGATACCAACTATAATGTCTTTGGTTGGCATCCTTCCGGTCAAATACAAAACATGTATTTACTCTACAAACTTAACGCAGAATTAGGACAAGAATGGACTATGTGGCAGTATGATCCAACTTTTTATACCATAATTGGAAAAGTTGAAAATGTTTATTTAGCTGAATATTTGAGTGTGGTAACAATTTTTAAGGAGATTGTGGAATATACAAGAGACAGCATCTATGGCGATTTATTGCGACATAAGTATTTACTTGGAGCCGGCTTAGGAGTAGTAACCAAAAGGAACGATAGTATGGTTGAGCCCCCTGAATATTTATATTCAGCAATAATAAATGGAGATACTTTAGGTACAATAGTGGGTGTCCAGCCTGAATTAGAAAATTTGCAGCCAAATTCGCCCGAACTATTACAAAATTATCCAAATCCATTTAATCCAAGTACAACTATTTCGTATGTATTAAATAAACCGGGTTTAACAAAACTGGAAATTTATAATTTGCTTGGCGAAAAAATAAAAACAGTAGTAAATTTATTCCAATCTGCCGGAAGTTATAGTTATAATATTGATATGAGTGAACAGCCAAGCGGAATATATATGTACACATTAATTTTTAATAATATAATGTCCGTTAAAAAAATGATATACCTAAAATAATTTGAGGAATTTTATGAAAAATTTAATTTTTACAATCTTTTTATTAGTATTATGCGGAAATATTTTTGCACAAGATCCATCGTTTTTTGAAAGTTTTCAGCCGTCTGGATTAACATACAATTATGGTGCGGGTGGGTACGCTCTTCCTTCTGTAGGTACCATAAATATTCTAATGGTTTTTGCTGAATTTAAAGATGATATGTTTGAAACAAATAATGTTCGCTGGGTTAAAGGACAAAATCCTGCTAATATGAATAATTGGGTTGATCAAACTTGGTCAACAAATCCTACACAAGGTTCACTAACGCATTATTTTAATGATATGTCGGGTAATAAATTAAAAATTACAGGTAAAGAAATTCACGTGATTGCACCTCACACAAGATGGCAATATTATAATATGACTCCTATGAAAAAAAGAGCTGCAATCCAAAAAGAAATTATACAAAAAATTGACTCAACAGAAGATTTTGCAGATTATGATAACTGGGGTCTTATTTCTAATTATAAACATCGCAATGAACCCAATGGGCGGGTTGATATGATAATCTTTGTTTGGAGAAACACTTATCAAGATAGTGCTAAATACGCGTCGCCATTATCATTATCTTTCGATAATAATTATGGCGACTTAGGAGGGGGAAGTTTATACCCTGTAGATGATAGTTTGAGATATGTAAATCCTAACTCGTTTGGCAGCGGTGTTACAATTAGAGGTTATTTGCAAACCGGAACAACTAAGGATCCGTTTCGTCTTGTAACACATGAATTTGCGCATTATTTATTAGGATGGAATGATATGCACAATGGTTCAGGCTTTTGGGGAATGTTGTCGGATTGGGGAGTACGCTCATGTGTAGCTAATGCTTTTGAAAGATATCAATTGAATTGGATTGATGACGTGGCAGGGTATTATACCGTTGACGCAACATCAAGTAATGTAGTTACCTATACCAAAATTCTTGGCGACTTAGTAACAACACGAAAAGCAATGAGAATTATTGCAAATACAAGTACGCGCGAATATTTTTATATAGAAAATCATACCGGTACTTCTTACTGGGAAACGCATACCCCTTTTGCACAAAATCCAAATGTAATAAACGGATATATTGAACCCGGCATATATATAATCAGACAAAAAGGGATGAGTAATTCAACCACCCAATTATCAAAAATGTTAATACCCGCTGATGGGAGATATAATTGGACAGTAGACCGTCCGATTGTCAATCCTTATGATGTAAGCAGAGTATTACCGGTATGGGTAAAAGGCGAGCCAAACCGAACAAGTGGTTATCATACTCTTGAAATGGTTCCACATAATTATGATGATGAACCAGATATTGAAAATCCGGCCGCCATAAGTTTTGGTATAAAATCGACACCTCCATATTGGGAATCTATCTCCGAAATTAACGGCGACGTATACGATGCATTTAAAATGGGCTATAAAACTGTTTTTTCTCCTTGGAGTAATCCAAATAATCAATTACAAGATACAACTACTTTAGATTTCAGTATGGAATTATATTCTCTGTATAGTAGCGGAACTTATTGGTTAAAATTTTATATGAACAATCCGGCAGGATCCTCTCCTGACAAACCTGAAAACATTAAAGTAACTTCAAGCGCAACGTTGCACCCGCACCTCACATGGGATGCAAACAGCGAGTCTGATATGGTAGGATATAAAATTTATAAAAAAATTACTGCCGAATGGGGCTGGCAATATTTGGCAACAGTAACAACAAATTCTTATGACGATCTTAGCGAATCATATAACTTTAACGGTGATGGCTCGCACCCTGTTTGGTATAGAGTAACAGCATATGATAATCAAGCAAAAGAATCTTTACCATCAAAGGAAATTCAGACCACAGTAAATGGAGCCTATTTAGAAAAATCGACCAATAACGAAAATAATTTAAGTTTTGATTATTTGTTACAGCAAAATTATCCCAATCCGTTTAATCCAACAACAAATATAAATTATCAATTAAAAGAAAAAGGACATGTATCATTGATGGTTTATGATATACTTGGAAAAGTAGTTGCCACTTTAGTAAATACAATACAAGAACAAGGTGAACATTCTGTTACGTTTAATGCAAATAATTTACCCAGCGGTTTGTATATATATTCGTTGAAGGTTAATGATTATAAGCAAAACAAAAAAATGTTGTTAATCAAATAGTAGTATAAAATACTAATAATGCTGTCTCAGGAAAACAAATGGGACAGCTTATCTTCAAAATAATAAAAAGTTGTTAACTTAAAATTATAAGAAATAAAACGGAAATTACTTTTTGGGCACTACCAAAATCTCCTTTGTTTCAAAATTAATCTAAGTCTTTTTCAATGCCAAATTTTTTAATTTTAGTATAAAGATGACTTCTTTGAATATCTAAAATTTCCGCAGTTTTACTAATATTCCAATTATTTGCCTCAAGCTGGCGAAGAATAAATATTTTTTCGGTTTTTTCCTTAAATTCTTGAAATGAATTTGTTATATCAAATAAATCTTCTTCTTTAGAGTTTTGATAAGGAGTAAATGTAGTAACATCATTTATATTAAGATATTGATGAGGAACCATAATAATAATTCTTTCAATAAAATTGCGCAGTTCTCTAATATTACCTTTCCACTCCTGATTTGAAAGATGTTTAATTAACTCAGGTGAAAATATTTTAACGGTTTGATGATATTTTTCACTTAAATCGTTATTAAAACTTTCAATTAATAAGGGAATATCTTCACTGCGTTCACGAAGGGGAGATATATGAAGAGGAATTACATTTATCCTATGATATAAATCTTCCCTAAAATTACCTTTTTCAATTTCTTCCAATAAATTTTTATTGGTTGCAGTAATTAAACGAACATTAACTTCAATTTTTTGTTCACCGCCAACACGTTCAATTTTACCTTCTTCAATTGCTTTAAGTACTTTTGCCTGCGCCTGTAAACTCATATCACCAATTTCATCTAAAAACAATGTACCGTTATGTGCCTGTTGAAATTTACCAATTCTTTGTTTAAAAGCACCTGTAAAAGATCCTTTTTCGTGTCCAAAAAGTTCCGATTCAATCAATTCGTTTGGAATTGCAGCACAATTAACTTCTATAAATTCAGCTTTAGCTCTGTTACTTTGTCTGTGAATTTCTTGAGCCGCTAATTCTTTGCCTGTACCGTTTTCACCGGTAATTAATATTCTGGCTTCTGTTTTTGCAACTCTTTCGATGGTACTTAAAATAGATCTGATAGATTTGCTGACACCAATCATTTTACCGGTGCCAAACACATTTAATTTTAAATTATTGTTTTCTTTACGCAGTGATGATTTTTCTACTGCATTACGCACGCTGATAATTAATTTATCTCTGTCAATCGGCTTTTCAATAAAATCAAAAGCTCCAAGTTTTGTGGATTTAATAGCGTTTTCTAAACTGCTGAAAGCCGAGATCATAACTACTGTTGAATTAATATTGTTTTTATAGATGTAATCTAGTATCTCAAAGCCGTTTTTCCCCGGCATCTGGATATCAAGAAGGATACAGTCAAAATCATTTTTGGAAATAATACTTAATGAATTTTCGGAGTTTGTAGTATAATCGACTTCGTAATTTTCGTATTCCAAAATCATTTTAATGCTTTCGCAAATTTCAACTTCATCATCTATTATAAAAACAGTATTCATTTAATATCCTTAAAATAATTATTTAATTTTTGTAAATAACTTGACGGCATTGTTTTTTTATCATACAAAAGTGAAATTCCAAAATCTTCACCAAGCTTATTAGTAAACAAATCGCGGTTATCTAACGCACCGCTTACTTTAAAAATTGATTCAAAAAATTCTACAATATATCCCAATATACTGGAAAAATTTGAATTTCTCAAATTGTAACACCAAAAGGCATTTCCAAAAAAATGAGAAAGTTTATCAACATCATTTATTTTAACTGAATCTAAAAAATATTTTGGGAGATTTTTCTTTTTATTTAATAAATATTTTTCGTTGGCTGAGGGAAGTTTAAGAGACAATCCGATATTAATTAAAGGTATTTGAATGTCAAATCTGTTAACCGGAAGGCAGGCTATAGTTATTGCAAGTAATGTTTCGGAATAATTATAATTGTAATATTCTAAAGCATTTACGTATATCGAATCAACAAGTTGAAGGTCATTATTTGTAATTTTTAATGAATCAAATTTATTTGAAGCAATATATTTGGTAATATGGTTTATTCCTTCTGAAAGGGAAGGCGAAATGAATTGAGCTTTTATAGATTTAGTTTCTAAAAAAGTAAATAGGATAAAAAAAAGTATATATCTAAATTTGTAAATTATTGTATTTCCCTAAATTTGTAATAATTAAAGGTAATTAATATTATCTATTTATATAAATTATTTGTTATAATATATTCTTTTACTTCACAGGGAACATATAAGTCTATATTTTTATTACAACTAACTCTGTTTCTTATATTCGTTGATGAAATTTCAATAATAGGGTTATCCAAAAATTCAAATTTATCTTTAAATTTATATTTTATTTCAGTATCTTTTATTCCGGAAACCCGATTTAACACTAACACATTAGCCATATTTATAATTTCTTCCGGTTTATACCATTTATCAAAAACAGCATAATTATCGTAACCAATAATTAAATTAATTTGTGTGTCAAGTGTTTTTAATTCGGTTAGAGTATTATAAGTATAAGAAATACCTTCCTTTTTTACTTCAATATCTGAAAATTTAAAACCTTCAAATTTAGAAATTGCAAGCTCTAACATATTTAATCTATGTAATGAAGATGAACTTGTTTGATCTGTTTTTAATGGAGAAATATAACAGGGTATAAAAATAATTTCATCAATTTTTTTTGTTTCCAAAATAAATAAGGCTGTTAATAAGTGTCCAATGTGTATAGGATCAAAAGTTCCTCCCATAATAGCAATTTGTTTCAAAAATACCTCATTTAATAAATAACTTATTTTTTCTTTGAATTAAACATATCAAAAATATTAGTTTTTTGTCCAAAATTTTGAATGCTGAATTCAAAAAAATAAGAAATTAATTTAATTAATAAAAATATAAAAATTAACAACAATGATAAAGTCAAAACGTATTGTTGAGTATTAATAACTGAAACACTACTTTTAATAAATATAGACGAAGGAGATGTTAGGGGAAAGTAGGTTAAAAAAGAAGATATATTGGAATTGGGGAAATAAAACAACTCTTTAATAAACAATAACGGCAAAATTAAGAAAAAAGATATTATACCCATTATCATATTCGAATCACTTTCGTTATTAATAAGTGATCCTAAACCGGTAAAAATAGATACATAAAGAATCAATCCGAAAATAAAAAATATTATTATCCATACAGTATTAACTGATAAGAAAAATATATTATTGCCCGTAAAAACACTTGTTAATACCCAAATAAACGTTTGAAATAATACAAAACAAAACAACCCCAGTGACTTTCCGATAATAATAGTTTTTGCGTTTGTGCTTGATAAAAGAACTTCAATTAATTTGTTCGATTTTTCTACTGCAAAGCTGCGCAAAAATAAATTACCGGAAATAAGAATTACAAAAATAAATATTAAATTAATGCTTAAATTATTTAACAAGCTTGATAATTTGAATGTTTGTTTGGCTGTAAGTTCAATAAAACTAAAAGAAATATTATTAGAATTAAATGGTCTGTTAGGGTTATTTGCCATAAATGAAAGCAAATATTTGTTAAACACTAATATTTTGGATTGAGAAAAAAAAGCAGAATGATATAATTTATAATTTGTTGAGTCAATATATAAACATGCATTAAAATTCTCATCAAATAAGAATTTTTCAAAATCATTTTGGTTGTATTGTAGTTTATACCTGTTTTTATTAAGATTAATAATTAAAAATTCCGGAACGTTATTGGAATCAACAACAGAATTTAACTGCATTAATAATGGGGTAATATTATAGCCGGAATTATTAATAATTCCAATAGGTGAAGGACTGCTTATCTCAGTTGATTCGTTTTTAGTTAAAGATAATGATAAAAATAATATGAGCTGTGTAATAAAAAAGTAAATTAAAAACGATTTATGAAGAAATTTCTCTTTTAATTCCCATTTTGCAATTAATATTATTTTTCTCATTTAGGTCTAATAGGGGTAAATAATGCTCTCATTTTAAATGATGAGAGCTAATGAAGAAATTATTTTTTTACTAAATTATCAAAGTAAGTTACTAATTTTTTACCAAAATCGGACTTAATTCTTTTTCCAATTTCATTAACACATCTGGAAATTGCAGCATCATAAGAAACGCTTCCTTCACGACCTTTTGCAGTTGTGGAAAACAAAGTGTTTTCTTCCAAATCAAGCATATTTAAGTATAAATTCCATGAAACAAATTTTTCAGGTCTTCCCAAATCTAATTTTTCATAGGTAACACTACCTTCAATTTTAAGAATTGGATTAGAGTTAATTATAAAACCCTTTGAGCTTAAAAATTCTTTAATAAAGGCAGTTGTTTTTCCGTCAGAATCGTTTAGGATATGGACGGAAAACGAGATTTCTTTTGCAGCATCAATGCTTTTTTTTGTGATATCGTTATGGTCGTAACCTAAATCTTCGGTATTACCAAATTCGGGACTAATTATTTTTAGCTGTTCAATTAACATCTCATTATCTAAGCTAAATAAACTTGCGGCATTTAATGCCGAATAATTAATTATTTTATCTGAAGTATTTGAAGCAGTAGTAATAAAAAAATTAATTTTTTCCGTATTGGTACTGATTTTTTCGTTATAAATATCTGCAGTTTCCATTTTATCAATATAGGCCAATACAAAAACTCTGCCTGTATTGCTGGTATAGCTTTCTCCAAATTTAACATTGAATAATGTTTGTTTAGAAGACACATTTACTTTTTTAGTAACATTCGATTCGTGTTGAAACGCTTCTTGATCACCCATCAATTCGTTATATCTGTCAATTTGGGAGTTATCTACTTTAATATCAGATTTAAAAATTAAAGCTAAATTACTTGTTGCATTATTTTCTGCGGCTTTTCGATTATCTCCTTCACCAATTGCAACCAAATAAGCGGCGTCAGAATATTTACTGTTTGGATTGTCAATCCAGTTTGGCCTATCTTGTGCATTTACAAATATTGAAGTAAAACAAATAATAAAAATAATCGCTAAAAACTTATTTCTCATAAAATCTCCATAACAAATGGATGTTAAAAACATCCATTAATAATTAATTTAAATAAAAAGATTCAAAAATATTTAGTCCACCACGGCTGATGTTTTTTGTACCTAAATCATCAATAAATAATGCTGAACCATCAAAACCGATATATTTAATGCGAATTGAATGATCTCCGGGTTCTAATTCTATTTCACCAACGGAAGCAGTAGAAGGGAAATATCTGGATAATCTTAAATCGGCATTTTCAGTTGCATCAACAACAGCTCCGGTTACAGCTCTGGTCAAAGAACCAAACAGCCCGCCACCGGTCGATTTATCAAGTTCTTTATTAGCCGATTCGTTTAGAATAGCCTTTATAATTGTTCTGGTAATTGTTTTTAAGTAAATTATCGGTTCTTTTAGCTTATATGTTTCTTGTGCAGCATTTTCAATACTTTCAACTTTTTCCAAATCTAAAGTATCTTTCCCATCAACTTCAATTACAATTTTACATGCATGTGTTGGGGTTTTTTCCATATAAGGCAACGAAAGCTTAAAATGAATGCCTTTTTCAACACCCGGCCAGGCAATTGCATCAAGCTTTTTTTCCTCTTTTCCATCGGAATAATAAATAATAATAATATCTTTATCCGTATGTACAATTAATTCGCGGGCAAATTTTTCAGGACCTTTGCCCGTTAGACTAATAAAATTTACTTTTGCAAGTCCACCTATAATAAGAAGACTATCAATTACCGGTTGAGGAAAATCGTATATACCGGCTTGATTTGTAAACGCTTCGTCATATTTTTCTTTGTCTATTCTGGCACCATCCATATCACCTTCGGCCCTATATAACAAAAGACTCAGATATCTTCCTAGTGCAGAATTATGAAATTTACTTTCTCCTGTCTTAAATTCTGCTTTTGCATCTTCCGAACTATTATAGTTATCAGCAACTTTTTTATATTTATCTTCAAGTAAAATAAGTTTATTATTTATTCTTCTTACTTCAACAAATGATTCATCAAATTTATTTAATTTTAAATAATTTAATGATTTAAAAACATTTAGATAAATATCTTCATAATCTTCACCGGAGTAATCAAGTGCATTATCATTTAATAACATAGAGGCAGCACCTTTTGAAATGCTTGAAGTATATAAGTCTTCAATTGCTTTTTCCGCATTTTCAAGCATTAAATTACTCTGAACACAATCACCTTGATAATGATATAACAAACCAAGGTCTAACCAATATAATACTCTGTCTTTTTCACCATAATTTTCCAACTTTGATGTAATTAATACTGTAGCAGCACTATCAAAATTTCTTTTACAAAAATAATCATCAATTCGTTTGTAATGGTTTTTGCTGGTTTTCATACTGCCACAGCCTGAAAAAACAAAAAGCAAACAAGCAAAAAACAACAAATCCCGTATCGTTTGTTTCATTATCCCCTCTAAAGACGTTATGAAAAAAGATTTAAAGTTTTACCAAGAAGAACTTGATTTTTCAACATTTTTCTTTATTTTTTTAGAATCAATCCATACTTTTTCGTTATTTTCTAAATTGATTAATTCCAAATCTACTTGATAATACTTTATTTCTTGCCCATCAACAGCATCTGTTTGACTTTTAATACTTCCTTTTAGCATAAAATCAGCTCCGGTTTCATTTGCCAATCCTTTTGCTGTTTCTTCGGTAGCAAAACTTTGTTGATCTGTTCTTTCGTCTCTAATTTCTACTCTTTCTTCTTTTGTGGCAACAAATTTAACTCTGCCGCAATTAACCAATTCGCGTTCAATATCTTTAATAAAAATTCCGGTTTCAATATGTTCGGAACTTAAATTTCTAACAGTTCCAACAATAACAGCCGGTTTTCTGCCATTAGTAGTTTGAAATTCATCATCCCACGGTCTTTCCAACAATCCTTTAATCATCTGTTCAGCGGTCAATCTGGAATCCGTATCATTCCATCTGCCGCTTAAATCTACAACTTCATCTGTTCCAATTCTGGTAACTGTTCTTGATGGGCCGCAACCCTGGAAAAAAGAAACAAGAACTAATAAAAATATAATCGACATAGTTTTTCTTAACATAAATCCTCCAAAAAAATTAATTAATAGTTGTAATTAATAGTGTTTAAGTTATTATTTTATTTTAAAATAAACAATTCAAAAAAAAAAAAATTAATGTGCATCTAACCAATTATTTCCCGTTCCCAATGATGCAATAACGGGAATATTAAGTGGTAATGCATTTTCCATCAATTTTTTTACAATCGGTTTTAACTTTTCTATCTCATCCAATTGGGCATCAAAAATAAGTTCATCATGAACTTGTAAAACCATCTTACTTCTAAAGTTAAGATTTTTCATTTCTTTATAAATATTTATCATTGCAATTTTTATCATATCGGCAGCAGTACCTTGAATTGGCATATTAATAGCAACACGTTCTTCAAATTGTCTTAAAACTCTGTTTTTACTATTAATATTTTTAAGATATCGTCTTCTTCCTAATAAGGTTTCTGCATATCCTTTTTCTTGAGCTTTAACAATGGCATCGTCCATAAATTGTTTTACATTTTTAAAAGTTGCAAAATAATTATCAATAATTTCTTTTGCATGATATTGAGTAATTTGAAGTCTGTTTTTTAATCCAAAAGCTCCAATACCATATAAAATGCCAAAATTTACTTCTTTTGCTTTTCTACGCATGTCAGGTGTTACGGTTGCAGCATTAACTCCAAAAACAAGTTCTGCCGTTCTGGTATGAATATCAATATTATTTTTGAAAGCATCTGTTAAATAAGGGTCGTTGCAGATACTTGCCATAATTCTTAATTCAATTTGATTATAATCGGCACATAAAAAAATATGTTTGTTATCTTCAGGTATAAAAGCTCTTCTAATATCCTTACCTAAAGCACCCCTAACAGGAATATTTTGCAAATTTGGATTTAAACTTGAAAGTCTTCCGGTGGAAGCAACCGTTTGATTAAACGTTGTATGAAGCCTTCCGGTTGCAGGATTTATTAAACGTGGTAAAGCATCAACATAAGTTGATTTTAGTTTTGCAAGTTCTCTATAATCAATTAAAAGATCTATAATTTCATGTTCTCCTTTAAGTTGTTCAAGCGATTGAGCATCTGTTGAAAAACCGGTTTTAGTTTTACGCTGAGTTGCAAGATTTAACTTAGTAAACAATATTTGTTGCAGCTGCTGGGTCGAATTTATATTAAATTCTTCTCCGGCTAATTGGTGTATAGAATTAATTAAAGCAAATAAATCTTTGCCCATCGAAACACTTAACAAATTTAGCATCGAAACATCAATTTTAACACCGTTTTTTTCCATTTCCAATAATACTTCAACAAGAGAAAATTCAACATCAAAAGCAAGTTTATCCAATTTCTCTTTTTTAAGATCAGCTTCTAACCTTTTATATAGTTGAAAAGTAATATCCGCATCTTCGCATGAATAATTTGATAATAAATTTTTATCAACTGAAAATATCTTTAATGCATCTTTTTTAACACCCAAAATATCAGATAGAGGAATAGGAGAATAATTGAGATATACTCTTGCAAGATCATCCATGTTATGTTTTTGGTCCGGATCTAAAATGTAACTTGCAAGCATTGTATCAAAATATAAATTTTTTACTATAATATTATATTTCCGTAATACTGCAATATCGTACTTAGCATTTTGACATACTTTTTTAATATTTTCATTTTCAAAAATCGGCTTAAATAATTTAATAAAATCATTTATATTCAGTCTGTCAGTAAGCTTTTCAGAAAAAAGATCGTCCGATGAAACATCGGGGTCAACGGCAATAAAAAATGCCTTTTTCGATTCAAAACAAAAAGAAACACCAGCTAAGTTAACATTAAATACGTTCAGCCCGTCAGTTTCGGTATCAAATACAAACAAATCTTCTTTTGAAAGTTTTTCGGCTAATTTTGAAGCTTCGTCGTACGATGTGATTAATTTATATGAAACATCATTAGTGCTAAAAGCATTATAAGTTGTACTAACCGATTCGGATTTTGATATTTCAATATTTTCGGATTTAAATATTTTATTTAATTTTGGACCAAAAGATTTTAAATCCAGTTCATCAAAAACCTGCTTTAATCCTTCAAAATCAGGAGGGGTTATTTCCAATTCCTTAAGATTATATTCAATTGGAACATCAAGGAAAATGGTAGCTAACTCTTTAGAAAGAAATGCGTTATCCCTGTTTATTATAAGTTTTTCTTTAACACTGTTTTTATCAATTAACTCAATATTTTGGTATATATTTTCAATGCTTCCATATTTTTGAATTAATGGAACAGCCGTTTTTTCGCCAATTCCTTTAACACCCGGAATATTATCTGAAGCATCGCCTATTAAAGCAAGATAATCAATCATTTGGATAGGAGAAAAGCCGTATTCTTCATTAACTTTAGCTGTATCATAAGTTAATAGTTCATCAGCACTTTTACCCGGTTTAATAATAAATAAATTTTTATCAACAAGCTGCATAAAATCTTTGTCAGGCGTTATTGCATACGATAGGATATCGGCTTTTGATGTTTTCTTTAGTATAGTACCAATTATATCATCAGCTTCGTATCCGGGAAAAATAAAAGCAGGGATATTAAAAAGTTTAATAATTTCTTTTACCCTTGCAATTTGCGGAATTAAATCTTCAGGTATGGCATCTCGGTGGGCCTTATACTCGGCATATTTAATATGCCTAAAAGTCGGTTCTTTAGAATCTAAGGCAATACCAATATAATCCGGTTTGGTATCTTCTAAAATTTTAAGCAGCTGGTTAATAAATCCATAAATTGCCGAGGTAGGTTCTCCCTTTGAAGAAGAGAGCGGATTACGCATAAACGCAAAATATGCTTTAAATATTAAAGCCATTCCATCAATTAATACAAGTTTTTTCATAAATAACCGAATTATAAATTATTGTGTTTTATAATTATTAACTTTTTAGTAATTTTATAAATAAAAATATAAGGAAAACTTATGTTAAAAAAATTAGTTTTTTTAACTCTTGTGCTTTGCGCCACAATTTTTGCCCAAAATAAACAAAATTTTTATTTAGCATCGTGGAATGTTCAAAATCTTTTTGATATTTACGATGATCCGCTGAAGGACGATCAGGAATTTTTACCTGAAAGTGAAAAAAAATGGGATTCAAGTAAATATCAAATTAAACTTGAAAACTTGGCCAAAGTAATTAATGGTATGAATAATAATACAGGGCCGGATATTTTAGGCTTAGTTGAGGTTGAAAACAAAAATGTATTGGATGACCTGAAAAATACAATTGAAAAAAAATCAAATAAACATTTTCAAATTGTGCATGTCGAAAGTCTTGATGAAAGAGGAATTGATAATGCATTGTTTTATAATGATTCGTTATTTGAGTTTAAGGAATTGGTTCCGCTAAAAGTTGTATTTTCCAAAGAAAAATTTGATACAAGATACATTTTACGCATTCATCTTCAAATTATTGGTAAGGTAAAAGATAATGATTTGTATGTATATGTAAATCACTGGCCTTCACGCAGGGGCGGAGAAGACCAATCGGAAGTTTTTAGAATGGATGCTGCAAATACACTGTTTAATGATATTGAAGTGATTAATAAAAAATCAGTAAAAAATATTGTTATAATTGGTGATTTTAATGATGAGCCTATTAATAAATCAATTGCTGATGTATTAAAAGCTAAACAATATGTTAAACAAACCGAATGCGGTAAAAACGATTTGTTTAATCTTGCATGGGATGTTAAAGCTAATAACCTTGGTACATTTTTGTATAGGCAAAATTGGAATATGCTTGATCAGATGATTATATCGCAGACATTAGTTGATGGAAAAGGACTTGATTATGTTGACAATTCTTTTGAAGTTATTAAACCTGAATATATGATTACTAAAGAGGGCAAATATAAAGATTCGCCAATCCCTACTTTTGGAGGTAAATCTTATTTGGCAGGATATAGCGACCATTTTCCAATAGGTGCGCAATTTTCGTTTAAAGTAAAAACAAAATAATTTTTTTGCGCTTAATTAATTGTATGATTTTTTTTATAGATTTTGGATACTTTTATGACATATAAAGTGATTTTTGGGGTATTTGTTTATTTATTTACTCAAATTGAAGAAACCGGTGTTTTGACCGTTTTACAGCAAAAGTTTATTGCCGGCGGTTTTTTTATGTGGCCTATTTTATTTTGTTTAGTAATTGGGCTGGGATTTTGTTTTGAAAGATTTTGGACATTATCGCGGGCAAATATTAATGCAAAAAGATTTATTATTGAAGTTAAAGCAGCTTTAGAGAGCGGTGGTGTTGATAAAGCAATTATGGTATGTCAAAATACACGCGGTTCAATAGCTTCCGTCTTTCATGCCGGTTTATTACGTGCCAACGAAGGAATTGATGCCGCCGAAAAAGCTATTATGGCTTACGGTTCAATTGAAATGTCATTTTTAGAAAGAGGTCTAATTTGGATTACAACATTTATTAGTCTGGCTCCTTTATTGGGCTTTACCGGAACTGTTCAAGGAATGATTGAAGCTTTTGATGCAATTGCAGAAGCTGCACAAATTTCACCGTCAATTGTTGCAACAGGAATTTCTGTTGCTTTGCTTACAACATTGTTTGGATTAGTTGTTGCAATGATATTACAAGTTTTTTACAATTATTTTATATCAAGAATTGATAAAATTGTAGTAGATATGGAAGAAAGTTCTATTGAATTGATTGATGCGTTATATACAATTAATAAAAAGCCATAAGTACTGTATTACAAATGGTAAAAATTAAAAATAGAAGAACTGCAAGTGCTGAAATACCAACTACGTCAATGTCGGATATTTCATTTTTGTTATTGTTATTTTTTTTAGTTTCAACTGTAATTGACGTTGATACGGGGATTGGATTAACTTTGCCCGAATATAATCCAAAAGAAGAAGAACAAACGGTCCCTTTTTCTAAAGACAGATTAGCTGCAATATTAATTAATCAAAATGGAAATATTTTATTTAATCAAGAGATTATTTCTTTACCTCAAATTAAAACAAGGTTAATTGAAAAAATTAGTTCTAAGATTGGACTGCCCAAAAGTAAAAAAATAGTTGTTTCTGTAAAGACTGATAGGAATACAAATTACAACTTGTATATACAAACTTTGGACCAGGTAAAAGGTGCTTATTTTGATGTAAGGCAGACTTATTCAAAAAATAAATATGGTAAAAAAGTTTACCAATTGAATAAAAAAGAACAAAGTGATATTAAAGAAGAAATTCCAATAATTATTTCAATTGCCGAACCGGAACAAATAAAAAAATGATTTGAGATATTATTAATGAAATTTATAAAAAAAAGAGCTAAATTAACATCAGAAATTCCAACAGCATCATTATCTGATATTATATTTATATTGTTATTGTTCTTTATGGTTACAACTACTTTACGAGAATTTAACATATTGGTTAATTTTAAACTACCCGAAGCTGAAGCAATTGAAAAAATTGAAAATAAACGATTGGTTACGTATCTATGGGTTGGTAAAGATAGACAAATTCAAATAAACGATGCAGTTGTAAAAATGCATGACATTCAAAATTTGATGCATAACAAACGTGTTCTGATGCCAAATGTTATTGTTTCGCTGCGTATTGATAAAAATTCGGATATGGGATTAGTAACAGATATACAACAGCAATTGCGTATGGCAGATGCCAGAAGGATAAATTATTCAACAATATTAAAACCTTAGATTTTTATTATAATTAAGGAAATGTTTATTTTCTTATTATTTGGAGTTATTATGAGCTTAAAAGAAACAATCAGCGAAGACCTTAAACAGGCTATGAAATCCGGTGATAAACTACGACTTGAAACAATTCGTTCAATACGAGCCTTAATTTTAGAATATGAAAAAAGCGGTGCAAAAACAGCAATGTCAAGTGATGATGAACTTGCTTTATTAAATTCTGTTGCTAAAAAAAGAAAAGAATCAATTGAGCAATTTGAAAAAGGAAACAGACCCGATTTAGCCGAAAAAGAAAAGTTGGAATTAAATATTATTCTCACTTATCTTCCAAAACAATTAAATGAAGAAGAACTTACTGATGAAATTAAAAAATTAGCCGCAGAAATAAATGCAGTAACAAAGTCGGATTTCCCAAAATTGATGCAGCTTGCATCTAAAACATTTAAAGGAAGGGCTGACGGAAAAGTAATTAAATCCATCATCGATAAATTATTAGGCTAGAATTGAACTACCTTGACATTATAATTTTAGTAATAATTGCCATTGGTTTTATATTAGGCTTTAAAGATGGGCTGATTAGAAAAATAATTGGACTGATTGGTCTATTTGTAGGAATATATATTGCTTATAGATTTTCAGGTATTGTTGGTGGATTTCTTTTACCGATATTTAATGATGAGAAAAATTTAGCCGATATTTTTGCCGGTATAATTTTATTTTTATTAACTGTTTTATTATTTTCGGTATTAAAGCGTATAATACATCCTTTAGATAAAGTTAATAAATTATTAAATCAAATGCTCGGCGGTGTTGCCGGTATTTTGCAGTTGATTTTTTTTATTAGCGCAGTTTTTGTATTATTAAAGATTTTTAATTTTCCAAACAAAAAAGATAAAGATTCTTCATTTATGTATCAAAAAGTGTATCTTGTGGTTCCATCAACTATTAGTTTTTTATTTGGTGACAGTTCGGGAGCACAAAATTTCATTCAAAAATTTATTCAATATAACAACAATTCCAATTCATCCGAAAAATAAATCAACTTATGATAGAACAATTAATCTTAAACAAATTAGAGTTTGTTAAAGTCCTTGAATACAATCTAAAATTTGTTTATACCGAAAACGGTAAGGAATTATTACTTAATTCTTTACCTTTAAAAAATGCTTCTTTAGCCCAATTAGAAGGCTCTTATGTAACTGAAGCTAAGGAAATATTAATCCATAACGATATTCCGCCAATAAATTATTTGCCAAATTTAACCGATGCAATTGTCAGATCTAAAATTGAAGGAGTTAGGCTTAATATTAATCAGGTTTTGGATATCTTAAATTTACTTGAAATTTCAAGAAATTTAGTTTCTTTTCTTAAATCAAAACCGGATGCTGAGAATATTAACAAAAATTTTACCGGACTCCTTTATTTTAATAAAGTACTTGAGCAATCTATTAGAAGTATTTTTAATGAAAATAAAGAAATTAGTGACCATGCAAGTCCAAAATTGCGTGAAATACGAAACGAGATTAGAGAAAAAAATGATAGATTACAACGAGTTGTTAACAAAATATTAAAACAATTAAGCGAATCGTCATATGTTCAAGAAGAATATATGACAATAAGTGAAGGCAGAATTGTTTTACCTATTAAAGCTGAACACAAAAGACATGTAAAAGGTTTTATCCATTCTGAATCGGCTAGTGGTCAAACAGTTTATATAGAACCGGCTGAAACTCTTGATCTTAATAATGATATTTTATCACTTTCGTTTGCAGAAAAACGTGAAATTGATCAGATTCTATCAAATTTAACAAAAAAAATTGGCGAAGTTAGTCTTGAGCTAAAAAACACTCTTTATATTATTTCAAAAATTGATACTATTTTTGCCAAAGCAAGGTATTCTATAGATATAGACGGTTGTTTTCCAACGATATTTAATGATAAACCCTTGTTTTTTATTGATGCTCGTCATCCCATTTTATTAAAAAAATATGGTAAAAATAAAACAATACCATTAAATTTTAAAATTGATAAAAATATTATTACTCTTATTACAGGTCCTAATGCAGGCGGAAAAACTGTTGTTTTAAAAACAGTGGGGTTATTGGAGCTATTGGTTTTATCCGGGTTCCATGTACCTATACATGTTGATTCAAATCTTCATTTTTTTGAAAATATGATTATTGATATTGGAGATGAACAGTCAATAGAAACCGATTTAAGTACATTTAGTTCGCATTTGGCAAATTACAAAAAGATTTTAGATTTTGCCGATGACAAAACATTAGTTCTTTTAGATGAAATAGGTACAGGAACCGATCCCGAAGAAGGCGGGGCAATTGCTGCAACTATATTACAGCGACTAAAAAATAGTTCGACAAAAACACTTGCTACTACACATCTTGGGAAACTTAAAATATTGGCAAATGATTTGGAAGGTTTTCAAAATGCTTCGATGGAATACGACTCCGAAAATCTTGCTCCTACGTATTTGTTCAGACAAGGGGTCCCGGGTTCTTCTTATGCTTTTGAAGTGGCAGAAAGAATAGGTTTTTCCAAATCTTTTATTGCAGAAGCAAAAGAATCTATTGATGATGATAAAACAAAAGTAGAAACATTTTTAATTGAACTTGAAAATAAGACCAAAAAATTAAATGATAAGTTAAAAATTACAGAACTGGAAAATGCAAGACTTTCCGGTTTAACAAGCTTATATCAAAATAATCTTGATAAAATAGACAAAGAAAAAAAAGAAATAATAAACCAGGCAAAACAAAAGGCAGACTTGTATCTATCCGGTGTAAACAGGCAGATTGAATTGACAATTAAAAACATAAAAGAAGCCGGTGCAAATAAAGATATTGTTAAACAAGAAAAACAAAAAGTTGAAAAATTAAAGTTGAACGCCAAATCGTTTAAAAATGAAAATGTCGGCAATAAAGAAGAGATAGTTAGTTATGTTGTAAATGACTTAGTTAAAATAAAAAACACTTCTACTTTTGGCACAATAGAAACAATCTTAGATGAAAAAAGTGCTATTATTACTTCCGGGAGTATGAAATTAAAAGTTAAATTTTCCGAAATTGAACCTGTTTCCAAAAAAGAACAAAAAAAAGAAGTGAGTAAAATATCTAAAATTAGCGTTAATTATCAAAATCTTACATTAGATATACGGGGTGAAAGAGGTAATGAAATTGAATTTAAGGTTATTAAATTTTTGGATGATAGTTATAGCACCGGAACCAACAGAGTTGAAATACTTCATGGTAAAGGAACGGGAGTTCTAAAAAAAATAGTGTGGGAAATATTAAAGCAGCATCATGGGGTTAATAAATATTATTATGCAAGTATTGAACATGGCGGTGAAGGTATAACAGTAGTGGAACTAAAATAATAAAAAAAATAATATTTTGAGTAAAAAAGGGAGTATTTTACTAAAAAATTACAAATAAATGCAATTTTTTAAAGATAATAATGAATTAAATTTGTTTTTATTCAAAATAAATTAGATATTTGGCATTCAATAATTAATAATTATGGAGGAATAATGCGAAAGTTATTACTTTTTACTGTGTTTACTTTTTTTGTATTTACAACAATCAGTTTTGCAAGTGGTTTTCAGATTAATGAATGCGGAGCAAGAGCCATGGCAATGGGTGGAGCTTTTACAGGATTAGCTAATGATCCGTCTGCAGCTTTTTATAATCCTGCAGGAATTACACAATTAAGCGGGACTCAATTTTCAGTTGGTGTTTCTTTAATTGCACCTTCGGCAACATTTACCGGACCTACACCAAGTACAGCTGAATATAAATTGAAAGCTAAGATTTATACTCCTTTTAATGTTTATTTTACACATCAATTATCCGATAAAATGGCAATTGGTTTAAGTGTTAATAATCCTTATGGACTAGGTACGCAATGGGAAGATGAAAAATGGGCAGGAAGATATTTAGCTGTTGATACCGAAATCCAGACATTTTTCTTTTCTCCTGTGTTTGCTTATAAAATTAATGAGCAATTTTCAGTTGGTGCAGGTGTTACATTTGCGTATGGAAATGTAACAATTAAAAAAAATATTCCGGTAACTACAGGGGTAGATGGTGTAACAACTTTAGAAGGTAACGGAACATCTTGGGGTTTTAACGTTGGTTTGTTATGGAAACCTGCTAAAGAATTTTCAGTTGGTTTAGACTATAGAAGTCAAAATAAATTTGATTTTGAAGGTACGGCAGAAACTTCTCCTGCAACTTATGGACCTTATACTTTGCCTCATGGCGATATAACAGCTCCTTTAACAACCCCACAAAATATTGTTTTAGGTTTAGCTTTTATGCCAACCGAAAATTTAACTTTTGTTGGTGATTTTCAGTATGTTGGTTGGGAAAGTTATGATAAATTAGAAGTTACATTTAAAACTCCTTTGTATAATGGAGCAACAAAATCTACTGCAGTAAGAGACTATGAAAATTGTTTTATTGCACGTATTGGATGTGAATATTTAATGAATCCTACTGTAGCTTTACGCGGTGGAATATTTTATGATAAAAATCCGGTAAAAGACGAATTAGTTGAACCGACTTTAACAGATGCGGATAGAATTGGTTTTAATATTGGTTTAGGTTATAAATTTACACCAAATTTTGGAGTTGATTTTTCTTATTTGTTCTTATATTTCCCTGAACGTGAAATTACAAACTCTGCTGTTTATACTGTCCCGGGTGTTACAGCTGCCGGATTTTTTAACGGAACATACAAACCTGTTGCTCATTTAGTTGGAATTAATTTTAGTTACTCTTTGTAATATATTATTATTTATTTATATTTAAGGGACGGATATTTTCGTCCCTTTTTTATTTTAAAATTAACAGAAGGAACTATGAAAAAATATTTATTATTATTTGTGTTTGTTTCGTTAGTGGCTGGTTGTTCCGGAAGTAAAGATACAGAACAAACGACCGAAAAAAAAGAGCAAAAAAAAGAAGAAGTATACGTTTTTGATGATGAAACAGAAAACCCGCCAAAAGTTAACGAAGCAGAAATTGAAGAGCCTAAAAATACCGTAGTTATTAGCGAAGAAAATTCTGTCCAAAATTTATATTATGTACAATTAGGTGCTTATACAACAAAAGCAAAGGCAGATAAGTTTATTAAAGAAAATCAAAATAAAATCTATAATAATATGTCTGTGCAATTTGATGAGTCAAAATATTTATTTGTTGTTCAACTTAGTCCTTACACTACAAAAGAAGAAGCTCAAATAGTTAGAGACCAATTATGGAAAATTCCTGCTTTTAAAGATGCATGGATAAGAGAGGAAGTAAAATAAATTATGCCGGCAGATTTTTTTAACATTATTATTGCCGTTTTAAGCCTGGTTTATGTTTTTGGCGTGGTTTTTATTATGGATAAGTTTGTTAAAAAAGGATTTCCTCAAGATATTTCACGTAAAATAATCCATATCGCTGCAGGTTCGTGGTTATTTTTTTGGCTTTTTTATGATAACAGTACATGGACAAAGTATCTAAATATATTACCCGGATTAGTTTGGTTTGTACTTTTAATTATTAAAGGATTTTGGGCTGATGAAAATGATGAGGCTGTAAAAACCATGACAAGAACAGGAAACAAAAAGGAGCTGTTAAAAGGCCCTTTATATTTTACAATAATTATGAGTTTTTTGGGTACTTTTTTTTATAGACAGGAAATTGCTGTTATCTCCATGGGAATTCTTGGCTGGGGAGATGGTTTAGCTCCTATTATTGGCAAAAAATTTGGTACAATTAAATACAAAGTTTTTGTTGAAAAATCGTTACAAGGGAGTATAAGTTTTTTTATTTTTGGTTTTTTAGGGGCTGTTTTATTGCTATCGGTTTTGCATATGAAAATTGATTTAAGTTTGATTTTATTGTGTTGTGTAATTACAACCATAATTGAAGCAATAAGTCCTAAAGATTTAGACAATTTATTAATTCCAATTGTTTGTATATTAATTTATTTCTTAACATAATTTGCTTAAATATTGAGGTATCTATGAAATTAAAAAGTACAATTATTTTATTATTGTTTTCTATAACCCTTTATGGACAAATTGAAAGAGTTTGGGAAAAATCATTTTTACTTGCAAGCAATCCGTCTTGGTTATCAAGCACCGGAAATACCGAACGTGGATTTGCTTATGGAAATGTTGCAGGAAATGAAAGAATTTATGTTGTTACACGTAATGGCAGTTTAAGTGTTAAGGTGTTAAATGCCGATGATGGTACAGATGTTGGAAATTTAAATACAACCGGCATTATCGGCGGCACTTTTGTTTTAACCGATATTGAAGTTTCGGATGACGGTGTAATATTAGGAATGAATTTAACGACTGATGCTTCAGGGGTTGTTAAAATTTATAAATGGGTTGATGAACAAAATGCACCGGTTGTAGTTTTTGAAAATAACTTTGGTGCAATTGCTAAAAGAATTGGAGACAATTTTAAAGTAGTTGGAAAAGCTAATGATAACAGTATAAAAATATGGTTTGTAGATCAAACAAATAAAAAAGTTTATGTTCTTGGAACATCTGATGGTGCAAACACTTTTGTAATTGAAAACACTATTACATTGCCTGCAAATTCAATAGACAATATGTCAACCGTATATCCAATTGATTCACAATCATTTGTTATGAATGGGAATGGTAAAAATGTTACAAAATGGGATATGAATGGCAATTTATTAGGAACAATTCCGGGTTCTCAAGTCGGTACAGGTTCCAATACAATAATTTATTACGAAGTAAATAGTATGCCTTATATTGCTACATTCCAACATGGAACAACTACCGAAAATGCAAGAATTGTTATGGTTGGAAATAATTTTGACAGAGCTTTAACTTATGTTTCAACTAATTCAATGTATCAAAATAATAACCCTAATGGTACCGGTGACGTTGATATTAGGTTTAATAATGATGGAACTCAGATAATTTATGTATTAAGTACAAATAATGGTATTGGAGCATATAAAATCTCCTATCCGTTTTTAATTAATGGACGAATGAACGAAAATTATTCAAATTATCATCCTGATACAGATGTTACTGCCGGTTTTGGACCGGACATAAATATTGATGGGATTTTTGCTCATTTGGATTCGGAATACTTATATCTAGCTTCGGACTGTTATTTAAATACAGCAAGTTCAGATGGGATAGTTCTATTTATAGGGAATTCCAAACTTTCAGGAACTGGTGTAGCAGCGGGTTTGCCTTTAGGTGGTGTTACAGGCGGCGGACATTTATTTGGGGATGTTGCTAACCCAAACTTTAGTAATGATTTTGAAACACATTTTGGATTTGTTATCAATTCCGGTTCGGCTGCAACATCAGTTTATATTGATGCTGTTAAATATGCAAATAATGCAAAAACAGCTCAATATATAGGCAGCACTACTCAAGCCGGATTATTAGGTGAAGGCCCCGAAATTGATGGTATATTTACAAATAAGAGTATTAAATTTGCTTTTTATAACACTCATGATATTAGACGCGGTTGGGAAATGAAAATTCCGATTGATCAAATTGGAAATCCTGCTGATTTTGATCAGTTGCAAATATTTGCAGCAGTTGTATCAAGTACTGCATATTTTAGTGATGTAACTGTTCCCGGTACAATTGTTTCAGGAAATCTGGGATTTAATCCGAATTTTTCAACTTTGCAAGGCGGCCCGTTTCATATGAACACTTTGATTGTTCCTGTTGAATTAATATCTTTTTCAGCTGTAAATAGTGGTCACAACATAATTTTAAATTGGAAAACTGCTACCGAAACAAATAATTATGGTTTTGTAATTGAGAGAAGTAATAACAATACCGATTTTTATCAAATTGGTTCTGTATCCGGTTTTTGTACAAGTACAGAAATTAACAGTTATCAATTTATTGATGAAAATCTTACAGCCGGAAAGTATTATTACAGATTAAAACAAATTGATTTTGACGGTACTTTTAATTATTGCAGTAAAATAGAAGTTAATGTTGAATCTTTACCGTCTGTATTCGAATTATCACAAAATTATCCAAATCCGTTTAACCCAAGTACTTTAATAAAGTTTTCTGTTGCAGAAAACGGATTTACAAATTTAAGTATATATAATTCCTTGGGCCAAAAAGTTGATGAACTTTTTAATAAAGATGCAGAAAAAGGGAATTTGTATCAAATAAATTTTGATGGTTCAAGATTAAGTTCAGGAGTATATTTTTATAGTTTGATTCAAGGTAGTTCGGTTATTAGTAAAAAAATGATGTTTATTAAATAAATAATAGCGGAATGAAAATTCCGCTTTTGATAATAATATAATTAAAAGGTCCTATGAAAAAGATAATGATTTTGATGTTTGTAACGTGTTCTGTATTTGCGCAGCTAAGGTTTGAAGAAGTTTTTAAGTTAAATTATGATGGTGCTCCTTTTAAAAATAGAATTGAAAATTCCGGAATATATTCTCTTTCATATTTTTTTGTTGACGGGAATAAGACTTATCTAAAAGACCAAAATAATAATAAGATTTATGAATACGAAAATGAAAAATTATTAAATTCGTTTTCAGATAATAATTCAGGAGATATTTATTTAAGTACTGAAAATAAACCAATTTCATTGCAAAATGAAGAAATTAAGAAAATTGATAATTTTTTTAATAATGAAGATTATTTAATTGGAAAAGATGGCAAATATTCTAATAATAACTCTGTTATTAATATTGTTGTGGAACCGAATAAAAAGTTACAAATAACAAACACAAATGGAAATATTTATTTTGACAGGTTTTACAATAATATAAATTTTGCCGATTTAATTGGTATTGATAAAAATGGCAATTATTTTGTTATTGTTGAGTTTATTGAAAATGACATTCCTTTAAAAGTAAAAAGAGAATTATTAGTTATTGATAATAAAAGTAATTTAATTAATCAAATTGAAATACCAATTATTAAATACTTAACAATAATTAAAGAATTTAGTATTGATAAAGATGGTAATTTATATCATTTCCTTTCTTATCCCAATCAGATTAAAATTATTAAAATATCGGGTTTAAATACTCCAACCGGCCTAAAAACAGCTTACCCTGATGAATTCAACCAATATTTACATTATAACAATTTTGTGACTACAGATGAATATATTGAAACCTCTTTTAATCCTGTTAATACTGAATTATTAGTAAGCCGAACCGGTGCATTAAAAACCGCAGAACAATATGTTTCGTTTAAGTATCTTTGTAAAAGTCAAAATTTGGCTCCAAGTGGTGTAACTGCACCGGATGGTGATGTTGTTAAAACCCCAAGTTGGTTAATAGTTGGCTGGAATGCCAAAGTACCTTATATGTGGGGTGGATTTAGTACTTTATCTCAATATTACAGCGGTTTAACTTCAAATATGTATGCTGGCGATATTAATACTGCGGGAGTATCTTCATATTCGGTAGGAGTGGATTGTTCAGGATTTGTGAGCAGATGCTGGCAATTAAGTTATCACGCTTCAACAGCTTACATGCCAAATATCAGTACTCAGTTATCAAGCTGGGCTTTAATTAAACCGGGTGATGCTGTTTTAAAGAGCGGACATGTTCGCTTATATGTGGGAAGAACTCAAAACGGAGCTTTAAGAATTGCAGAAGCCTCGGGGCGTGATTGGGCTGTTTCGTATTGGTCTTATGCAATTTCCGATTTGGGAAGTTATACGCCTAACATGTATAATAGCATGGAAACTGATTTTTATGATATGAATGTAATATTAAAATCATGTATTAAAATAAATAATAAAGTTCAAATTGCTTGGCAATCGGATACAACTTCATTAAAAGGTTACAGATTATATCGTTCAACAAATGGAAAAACTTGGACTTTAACGTTAGATGAAACAGTACTTACAGACAAAGAAGTACAACTTGATCTACCTGCTGAACCGACTTTTTACAGAGTAAGCGGGGTAAAAAATGTAAGCACCGGTTTGATGGAATCAAATTGGTCAAATCCCCTTGGTGTTTCCAATATTTCAACCGGAAAAAATTATCTTATTGTTGATGGCTTTAATAGAAATAGCGGAACTGCAAGTTTTCAAGGGCCTAACGATCCTTTTTCAATGGCGTATGGTTTGGGTTTAAAAACCGGTGGTGTTTCTTTTGATAATGTAAAAAACATTGCACTTGATTGGGCATTTTCCGATCTTAGCGGTTATGACGGTGTTTTTTGGTTTGTTGGTGATGAAAGTTCAGGTGATGAATCTATAAATAGTGCTGAACAGGATATTATTAAACAATATTTGGAAGGTGGCGGTAAGTTTTTTATTTGCGGAAGTGAAATTGGATACGATTTAGAAAGTCTTGGTACAACAGCCGAGAAAGATTTTTATTCTAATTATTTAAAATCTGATTTTATTGAAGACAATTCCGCATCTACAGTTGTTATTCCCGTTACAGGTTCAATTTTTGATTCTTTAAGAATGAAAATTGGACAGACGTATGTTGAAGATTATCCTGATGTAATTAACCCGATAAATGGTTCAATAATTGGGATGAGATATGAGAATAATAAAGGTGCGGGTATATTTTATGAGGGTAAATTTGGGGGTTCTGATAAAAATGGTAAATTAGTTTATTTAGCATTTCCTTTAGAAACCACTGCTGATGATACTTGTTTTAATAAAATAATTAGAAATACATTAACATTTTTTGAAAAAACTGAATCAGGTGTAGAAGACGAAGAAACTCCAAATTCGTTTATTTTGTATAACAGTTACCCAAATCCATTTAATTCATCAACAACCTTAACCATACAGGTTGCAAATAATTCGGATGTAAAAATTAGCATTTTTAATATTTTAGGCCAAGAAATACAAATTTTGTATGATGGCAGGCTGAATTATGGTAAATATTCGTACAAATTTGAAAATAATAGCCTTTCGTCAGGAATTTATATTGCAAGTTTCAAAATAAATAATAAATTTTACACACATAAATTATGTTTAATTAAATAAAGGTGAAGTTTTGGCATACTCATTGAACAAAGTAATGTTAATTGGTAATTTAGGAAGGGACGCAGAACATAGGTTTACTCCTTCCAATGTTGCGGTTACAAGTTTTTCTATTGCAACCAGCCGTGGTATTAAAAACAAAGACGGTAGTTGGACAAATGAAACAACTTGGGTAAATATAGTTGCTTTCAATTTAAATGATTTTATTAAAGATGCTTTGCGTAAAGGTAAAAAATTTTACGTGGAAGGGAGATTATCAATTCGGGAATATACTGATAAGGAAGGTGTAAAAAAATACTTTACCGAAGTAGTTGCTGAAAAATTAATTCCTTTAGAAGCAAAAGATTCAACCGGTGAGGATAGAAGTTCACATAGCGGCGGTCATGATGACTATCAGCAGCCGAACATTGATTCTTCCCCGGAAGGCGATTTGCCATTTTAGTTTATATGTTTAACAATTGGAGTATTAAAGAAATATTTGGAAATTGATTGGTATTTTAGACTATTATTTTTATTTGTCTTATTACTTTTTTCCGGCTTTTTTTCCGGTTCAGAAGTAGCTTTATTTTCATTAGACCAAAAAAAAATAAAAGAATTAAAAAAAGAGCATAAATTTGTTGGAAACTATGTTTCTATTTTAATTGAATTCCCGCGTCGGTTGCTTGTTACAATTTTAATTGGTAATACTTTAGTAAATGTTGGTGCTTCAATATTATCGGTTACTTTAATTTTGGAAATGGCAAAATCGTTTGTGTGGAATATTGAAATTGCATTATTAATTCAAATAGTGTTATTAACAGTGCTGATTTTGATTTTTGGTGAAATTACTCCAAAAGTATGGGCTGCCAAATATCCAATTCAATTTGCTAGAATTGTTGCTATTCCATTATATTGGGTAAGCATTTTAGTTTACCCAATATCTAAAACTTTAACTGATATTATTAAATATTTTGTCTCAAAATTAAAAATTGATAAATCATCGACCGCAATGCTTTCAAGTGAATTTACGGAACTTGCAAGTCTTGGTGTTGAAAAAGGCACTATTGAGGAAGATGAACAAGAATTAATTGATGGAATTGTATCATTTAAAACTGTTACCGTTCGTGAAGTGATGACTCCGCGAGTAGATTTAACTGCAATATCTACGGAAACTACTTTTGACGAATTAATTATTCAAATTACCGAATCCGGTCATAGTAGAATTCCGTTATATGAAAATAATATGGATACAATTATTGGCGTAATTTATGCTAAAGATCTGCTTCCTTATTTAAGTGATTCTAATTTAAAAAATACTATTTCTTTAAGAGAAATTGCGCGAAAAGTAATGTATATACCTGAATCAAAGTTGATAAGCGACTTAATGCATGAATTTCAGAATAAAAACATGCATATGGGTATTGTTGTTGATGAATACGGAGGAACGGCCGGATTAGTATCTCTTGAAGATATTTTAGAAGAGATAGTAGGTGAAATACGTGATGAATATGATAAGGAAGAAAATCCAATAACAAAATTATCGGATAATTCGTATTATGTGTTAGGAAAAGTACCTATTGACGAATTAAATGAGCTGCTGGATGTTGACCTTTCCTCTGAAAATGATGATTATGATACAATTGCAGGCTTCATTTTCACTCAGGCTGGTTCAATACCTGAAGTTGGTTTTTCGTTTAAATTTGATAACGTTACATTTATTGTAAAAGAAGTTGAAAACAACAGAATTAATAAAATTCTAATAGAAAAATTGGCTGAAAAACAAAACGACGGATAATATTATGAGAGATGATAAAAAAACCGAATTAAAAGTTGGCATTACAGTATTTTTGGCTTTAGTTGTTCTATTATGGATTTTGGGCTGGGCCAAAAGCACTACTTTTTTTTCGGAAACTAAAGTTCTAACAATTAAATTTGATTCTGTTGCAGGATTAAGTGTAGGTGACGGGGTATATATAAGCGGACTTAAAAAGGGGATTGTTGAAGCAATTAAATTAGATAAAAACAACATATTGGTTGATGTTAGTTTTGATGAAGAATTACAAATAAAAAAGGATGCTTCATTTTCCGTAATGATGTTGGATTTAATGGGTGGGAAAAAAATAGAAATAAATCCGGGTATTTCGAACGACTTAATGGATTTTACTGAAGTTCAAACCGGTAAATTTGCCGGTGATATTTCAACAACCATGGCCGTGTTAGGTTCTGTTCAAGATGAATTAGTGACAATAATTAAAGATGTAAAAATTTCGCTTAATTCAATAAATGCATATTTAACCGATGATGATATGAAAAGCGATATTAAATCCACAATTAAATCTATTCATCAGTTAATCACAAAGGTCACTTTATTAGTTGATGACAATAAAACTAATTTGAATTTGCTGCTTACTAATAGTAATAATTTGGTTACTAAAGCAAATTCGTTTATTGATAATAACGAACCACAGATTAAATCAACCTTAACAAATCTTAATAGCCTGTTAAAAAGTTCTGATTCCTTAATTGCTAAATTTGATAAATTAGCTATTGAAACTAAAGAAAAGAAAAACAATATTGGTAAATTTATATACGATGAAACGATGTACAATAAGTTAGTTGAAACAATTGCAAAATTAAATGATATGATTAATATACTAAATGAACAATTACAAGGAGATGGTTTAAATGTCGATCTTTTCTAAATGTATTTTAATAATTTTATTACCTGCTTTTTTATATGGTGCTTCGCCGGATCCGGTTAGAGGAAAAAACGGAATGGTTGTTTCGGCACACGAATTAGCTTCTTTAGTTGGTGTTGATATTCTTAAAAAAGGTGGAAATGCTGTTGATGCCGCTGTTGCGGTTGGTTTTGCTTTGGCGGTTACTTATCCTTCGGCAGGGAATATTGGCGGTGGCGGTTTTTTTGTGATTTCTTTGCCAAACGGTGAATCTACTACAATAGATTTTAGAGAAAAAGCTCCGGCTGCAACTAACGCAAAAATATTTTTAGATGAAACCGGAAAATTTATTGAAAACTTAAGCCAAACCGGCATGACTTCTTCCGGTGTTCCGGGTACTGTAGCCGGAATGATTTATGCTTTACAAAAATACGGGAAATTGAGTCTTAGCGAGGTTATTCAGCCGGCAATTGATTTAGCGGAAAATGGATTTGTTGTTGGATATCGTATGGCAAATTCAATAAATCATTACAATGAAACCTTTAACAAATACAAATCCTCAAAAAATATTTTTACAATTGACGGCAATAAAATTCCTGATGACTATGTTTTTATTCAGAAAGATCTTGCTTCAACATTAAAAGAAATAAAATTAAATGGAAGAGATGGTTTTTATAAAGGAAAAGTAGCAGAGTTGATTGTTAAACAGACAGAACAATTTAACGGTTACATTAGTTTAGAAGATTTGGAAAATTATCAACCCGTTGAAAGAAAACCGATTATTGGCACCTATAAAGGATATAAAATAATTTCTATGGGCCCGCCTTCATCCGGTGGTATTGCAATAATGCAGGCGTTAAATATATTAGAAAAATTAAAATTAGAGCCTGATAGCTGGGGTAGCAGCAATTATTATCATAAGCTTGTTGAAACTCTAAAATATGTATATGCCGATAGATCGAAATATTTGGGTGATGAAGATTTTTTCCCTGTTCCAAAAGAATGGTTAACATCAAAGGAATATGCTGAAACAATTAGTAATAATATTACCGATCTGGTTATTCCTTCAGATGAGATTTTACCGGGCAAATACGAAAACAAAGAAAGTAAAGAAACAACCCATTATAACGTGATGGATAATAGCGGTATGATTGTTAGTGCTACGGTTACTATAAATTCTTCGTATGGCAACCGAATAGTTGTTGATGGTGCGGGATTTTTAATGAATAACGAGATGGATGATTTTAGTGCCAAACCGGGTGAACCAAATCAATATGGTTTGCTTGGCAGTGAAGCAAATTCAATTCAACCGGGTAAAAGAATGTTAAGTGCCATGAGTCCAACTATTATTCTTAAAAATAATAAACCTTGGCTGGCAATAGGTTCTCCGGGCGGTTCGACTATTATTACGGTTGTTTTGCAGGTTATATTAAATTGCATAGAATTTAATATGGATATCCAGGAAGCTATTGACGCTCCTCGTATTCACCACCAATGGTACCCTGATGAAATTGTATTTGAAAAATTTTCACTTGTTAATGATGTTTTTAATAATCTTACAAAACAAGGATATAAATTTGGAACGCAAACCGAATTAGGCAGAGCGGAAGGTATTATTTATGACTTTGAGAAAAAGCTGTTTTTTGGAGCTTCCGATCCGCGTGGATATGGTAAGGCCGTAGGGTATTAAAATATGATTATCGGAATTGGAATAGATATAATTGAAATAGACAGAGTAAAAAAAAGTATTGATACTTATGGTGACCATTTTGTAAATAAAATATTCACAAAAGTTGAGAGAGATTATTGCAGTGGTAAAAAAAATATTTACCAGCATTATGCTGCTCGGTTTGCAGCAAAAGAAGCAATTATTAAAGCTTTTTCTTCTAGTAAACTGCCCACTTTTAATTGGCAGGATATGGAAATTTACAATGAACCCGATGGTACGCCTAAAGTAAATACTTTTGGTAAAATGAAGGAATACCTTAGTGATGATAAAAATATTTTAATCTCATTAAGTCATTCCGATAACTACGTTGTTGGAAATGCGGTTTTGTTTTTTAAATCTTAATTATTAAAAGAACCTTTCTTTGGATTACAACAAAACGGGAAGGGTTCTTTTTATTAAAAAAAGGAAGAATGGTTTTTGTAGGAAAACCATCTTTTAATTTATTTGTTAAAAAGAAAGGAACAGTTTTGAACGAAAATAGAGTAATAGTAGCTATGAGCGGAGGAGTAGATTCCTCTGTTGCAGCGGCCTTATTAGTGCAGCAAGGTTACGAAATAATTGGTATTACTATGAAAACCTGGGGATTTATGGAAGTTGGCGGAGCACCAAAACACGAATCGGGGTGTTGTTCTCTTGATGCCGTTTTTGATGCAAAAAGTGTGGCTTCAAAATTGAATGCTCCTCATTATACTTTTGATTTTTCAGAAAGTTTTGAAAATGAAGTTATTGATAATTTTGTTGATGAATATTTGCATGGTCGTACGCCCAACCCCTGTGTAATATGCAACCGTAAAATCAAATGGGAAGAATTGTTAAAAAAAGCCGATACACTAGAAGCAAAATATATAGCAACCGGTCATTATGCAAATGTTGTTTATGATAATGAAACCAACAGGTATAAATTAAAAACGGGTAAAGATACAAAAAAAGACCAGTCATATGCTTTGTGGGGTTTAACTCAAGATAGTCTTAGCCGTACAATTTTTCCATTAGCCGATTATACTAAAGAGGAAGTAAGAAAATTAGCAGCCGACTTTGGCTTAAAAACTGCAAAAAAACCGGATAGTCAAGAAATATGTTTTGTTGCAGATAATAATTATGAAAGATTTTTAAGAGAAAAATCTCCCGAGATAGTTGAAAATATTAAAAGCGGAGATTTAATTTATAAAGGCAAAAAAGTAGGAAGTCATAAAGGCATACCTTTTTACACTATTGGACAAAGAAAAGGATTAGGTTTGGCTTTTGGCAAACCTGCTTATGTAACACACATCGATTTTAAAGAGAATAAAATATATGTGGGCGATAAAGAAGAATTGCTGAAATATGAATTGGACGCTGAAGATATTAATTATGTAAGCTCAAAATCGTTTTATGTTGGTGAAAAGGTTTTTGCCAAAATTAGGTATATGGATAATCCTGCAAGCGCAGAAATTACTTTTATTGGCCAAGATAAACTAAGTCTAAAATTTGAAAACCCAAAGTTATCAATCACTCCGGGACAATCGTTATCAATATATGATAAAGATGGATTTGTTTTAGCAGGCGGGATAATAAGTAAAAGTAAATAAAGTATTTTTATTTATGTAAATTAATTGTAAATTACATAAATAGATTTTTTATATAAATTAAGAGAGGCGAAATTTCGAAAGCAAAGTAAATTCCGGCAATTTGCTTAATGCAAAAGTTTTGATGTTAAATCAAACTTACGAACCTCTTGCAATTTGTACTGTAAAAAAAGCAATTATTCTTGTTGTTTTAGAAAAAGCACAAATAATTGTAAACAACAATCAAAAATTTATTTATTCGGTTAATACAAAATATCCCATTCCAAGTGTTATTAAATTAAACAATTATATTACCAGACCATTTAAAAAAGTAATACTTTCAAGAAAAAACGTGTTAAGACGAGATGGTTATAAATGTGCTTATTGTGGAAGATCCGATTTACAGTTGACCATTGACCATGTTATTCCAAAATCAAAAGGAGGAGAAGATGTATGGGAAAATATGGTAGCTGCTTGTTTACCATGTAATAATAAAAAAGGTGTTAGAACTTTAGGCGAGGCCAATTTAATTCTAAAAATAAATCCTTACCACCCAAATCATATTATGTTTATATTAAATAACTTTGGAAGAATTAACGAACTGTGGAAACCTTATCTATTTAATAAATAATGTTTTATAAAAAACTTTTTCTAAAAAAAACTTATCAAAATTAAAATTAATCCTTGTTTTTACGTACAACAGTCTTGAATTTTTATTATTTTTAAGTTTGTTTAAAAATTAACTTTGCGAGATATGAATAAAAAACGAATACTAAGCGGAATGCGTCCAACCGGCAAATTGCATATAGGACATTATGTAGGTGCTTTAGAGAATTGGATTAGACTTCAAAATGAATATGAAAGTTTTCATTTAATTGCAGATTACCATGTATTAACAACGTCGTTAAATTGTGATGATGTTTATGATAATACTATTCAAATGTTAATAGATTGGCTTGCCACCGGATTAAATCCCGAAAAAAGTCCGTTTTTTAGACAATCTGTTATAAAAGAACATACGGAATTATTTTTAATATTTACAATGCTTATAACGGCAGCAAGATTGGAAAGAAATCCAACAGTTAAAGATCAAGTTAGAGATTTGGAGATTGAAAATATAACTTATGGTCATTTGGGTTATCCTGTTTTACAAGCGGCAGATATATTGCTATATAAAGGTAATGCTGTTCCTGTAGGTGATGATCAAGTTCCTCATGTTGAGATCTCAAGAGAAATAGCAAGAAGATTTAATAATCAATATGGTTTAACATTTCCCGAACCTGAACCATTATTAACGCAGTTTTCACGTTTGATGGGATTGGATGGAAACGCTAAAATGAGTAAATCGCTTAATAATACAATATTATTAAGCGATAAATCCGAAGAGGTGATTGCGAAATTAAAAAAAGCAAAAACAGATCCACAAAAACTTCGTAAAAATGATCCGGGTCATCCGGAAGTATGTTTGGTTTTTAATTATCATAAGAAATTTAATCCGGAATCTGTTTCTGAAATTGAGGAAGGATGCCGCAGCGGAGTTTTAGGGTGTGTTGATTGTAAATTAAAATGCGCTTCTAAAATTAATCTTTTTTTGGAACCGATTATTGAAAAAAGAAATTATTATGAAAATAATATTGATATAGTTAAAAACATTCTTTTTGATGGAGAAAAACGAGCTAAAGAAGTTGCTTTAACTACTATGAATGAAGTTAGGTCAAAAATGAGGATTGGATAGTTGTATAAAATTGTTTTACCGACTTTTGAAGGTCCCTTAGATTTGTTGTTGTTTTTTATTAAACGTGACGAATTAGATATCTATGATATACCTATTTCTAAAATAACAGCAGATTTTATGGATTATTTGATTTTAATTGAAAAATTGGATCTTGAAATTGCCGGTGATTTTATACTAATGGCGTCAACTTTAATGCAAATTAAGGTTAAAATGCTTTTACCAAAAGAAAAAAATGAAGTAGGAGAAGAACTTGATCCCCGTTCGGATTTAGTTAATGCTCTTTTACAATATAAACGATATAAAGAAATGTCTGAAGAGTTGTCTTTTTTTGAAACCGACCAAAGAAAACTTACTTATAGAGGTAATTTTGAATATGACGAAAGGGAAACCTTTACAGATGTTCAAAAATTACTTAAAAATATTACTTTATATGATTTGATGAAAGCATTTAAGCATGCCTTAATGGAAAAACCAAAAGAGTTTGTTCATCAAATAAAAAAATTAAACGTGTCAATTGACGAGCAGATTAATTATATTTTAAAAAAGCTTGATGAAAAAAAAGAATTAAATTTTATTGAATTAGTGAAAGAAATGTCTGAAAAAATAAGAATTATTGTTACGTTTATTGCCTTGCTTGAACTAATAAAGATTGGAAGAATAGGTCTAAAAGAATCACCAAATTTTAATGATTTTATAATATATGGCAACAACAATGGATAAAATCTATTCAACTGTTGTGGAAGCACTAATTTTTGCGGCTGAAGAACCTTTAGCAGCTGCAGAAATTGTAAAAGCAGTTAAAGAAATTGATGGTGATGATATAGATATTAAGATTGAAGATATTGATATTACTGTTGATGAATTAAACGATAAATACAGAACAAGTGAAATGGCAGTTAATATTTTAAGGGTATCCAATGGTTATTTATTTGCTACACGACCCGAATATGCAAAATATGTTGGTTATTTATCTTCAGAAAAAAGCAGCAGAAGGTTAAGTCAGGCTGCACTAGAAACGTTAGCTATTATAGCTTATAAACAACCGATTACAAAACCAGAAATTGAATCAATACGCGGAGTTAATTCCGATTATATGATAAATACTCTTCTGGAAAAAAATCTGATTACAATTAAAGGAAGAGCTGAAACAATTGGCCGTCCTTTATTATATGTTACAACTGATACATTCTTAATTTATTTTGGTTTGAATAAACTTTCTGATTTGCCAAAACCAAGGGAAATAGAAGAAATTATGCAGGACGCAGATTTTCAAGAACAAAAAAGAAAATTATTAATGAATCAAATTGAAGAGATGGCAGAAAATGAAAACTCAGAAGAAAACGACCAATCTGGTGAGACTGAATAAATATTTAGCAGATTCAGGAATCGATTCCAGAAGAAAAGTCGAAGAATTAATTATTACCGGTAGAATCGAAATTAATGGAAAAACGGAAACAGAACTTTCAGCAAAAGTTGATCCGGCAAAAGATATTGTTTCTGTTGATGGTGAAAAAATACGCCAGACAGAAAAAGTGTATTATATTTTAAATAAACCAAAAGGGTACATTACTACAACGGACGATGAAAAAAATAGACCCATTGTAATGGAATTAATTAAAACATCAAAAAGAATATTTCCTATTGGCAGATTGGATAGAGATACAACAGGTCTGCTAATATTAACTAATGATGGTGATTTTGCAAATTTATTGATGCATCCCAAAAATGGAATTGAAAGAGAATATGTTGTTAAATTAGATAGAGAGATTTTAGATAAAGATAAAGAAAAATTTTTAGCCGGCGTTTATTTAGATAGAAAAAAAAGTACATTTGAAAGATTATTTACAGTTTCAAAAAAATCGACAAAGTATTATAATGTGGTAACTATGGAAGGCCGATATCATTTTGTAAAAAAAATGTTTAATGCATTAGGTTATCAGGTGGAAACGCTGCATAGAATAAGATTTGGAAGTTTTGAATTACAAAATATTAAAATTGGAACATATATTAAATTAGATAAAAAAATAATTGAAATGTTTATAGAAACTCATGCTAAATAAGTCTTTTTTTATTGTTTTATTTTTTTCATCTTCATTATTTGCGTTTGAATATAAAGATAGTGTTGTTGTACAACAAAAAAATAATGGTATTTCTGTTCAGGAATTGCGAAATCAATTAGATGATATTTTTAATGACACTAATTTTTTAAACGCATTTTGGGGTGTATTAATTAAATCGCTAAAAACCGGTGAAATAATATATAAAAGAAATGCCGACAAATTATTTATTCCTGCATCAAATATGAAGTTGTTTACTACTTCGGCAGCATTATTGTTGCTGGGCGATAAATATAGGTATAAAACTAAAATATTTGCCGATGGCGACATTAATAACGGGGTTTTGGATGGCGATCTTGTGCTTCGTGGCTCAGGTGACCCAACAATTTCTAACAGATTTGTTTTAGGTGGTATAAATTCTGTTTTTAAAAAATGGGTCGACTCTCTAAAAAATAAAAATATAACAAAAATTACAGGCGATATTATTGGTGATGATGACATTTTTGATGAAAAGAGTTATGGTTACGGGTGGTCTAGGGATTACGAATATTCTTGGTTTGCTGCACCTTCGGGTGCTTTAAGTTTTAATAATAATTGCATTAACGTTAAAATTATTCCGGGAACCAACAATCTGCCTGCAGATATTGAAATTCAACCGGATATTAAAACATATTATTTTGTAAATAAAGTAACAACAGTTTCTGCAGACGAAAATAGTAGTACAAATATTCAGCTATTACGCAGCAGAAGAAATGATATTATTACTGTTAATGGAATAATTAAAGCTAATTCTGAGCCTGTTATTGAATATATTGCAGTGGATGATCCGACAGATTTTACTGTAAATTCATTTGCCGAAGTTTTAATTGATAATGGTATTGTTTTAGATGGTTATGCAACTGATGCGGATAAGGAAATTCATAAATTAAATTATGATGATATGGTTGAATTGTTTGAATATTCTTCTGTTAAACTTTCTGATATTGTAAAAGAAACAAATAAAAACAGCAATAATTTTTATGCCGAACAATTGATAAAAACAATTGGATATGAGCTGCTTAATTATGGAACAGTAGAAAACGGTGTAAAAGCAATGCGCGAAATATTCGAAACTATGGGGATTAATATTGATAATTTGTTATTCTCTGACGGATCAGGGTTATCATGCCTTGACTGGGTTACTCCAAAACAGATTGTAAATCTTTTAAGTTATATGTATAAAAGTAATCAGTTTAAAGCTTTTTTTAATTCTTTGCCAATTGCCGGCAGAGATGGTACACTTGCCGACAGGATGAAAAACACTGCTGCAGAGGATAATGTACGTGGGAAAACAGGTTATTTATCCGGTGTAACTGCTCTTTCGGGATATTTGAATACAATGGATGATGAACCTTTAGTTTTTACCATGATTGTTAATAATGCGTTAGTTCCTTCATCTTTGGCTCAGTACTTACAGGATATGGTTTGTGTACGTTTAGTTAATTTTTCAAGAAAATAGTTATAGGAGAAAATATGGAAAATTTTGTTCAAGAAGATATGAATACTCTAATTAAAAGAAGATTTGAAGAATTAGAGGAAATTAAAAAAATGGGTATCAATCCATTTGCATACAGTTTTGATGTAAATTCTAAAAGTACTGAAATAAAAGAAAATTTTGAAAAATACGAAGGTAAAGATGTAAATATTGCCGGCAGAATAATGGCAATTAGAAGAATGGGAAAAGCATCTTTTGCAAGCATACTTGACGATTGCGGAAAAATTCAAATATATCTTAAAAAAGATGAAATTAATGAAAAATACGATATGTTCAAACTTTTGGATATTGGTGATATAGTTGGTATTTCCGGTTTTGTATTTAAAACTAAAACAGGCGAAATTTCGGTTCATACAAAAAATTTAGAGCTGCTTGCTAAAACGTTAAAACCAATACCTATTGCCAAAGAAGTTGTTGATGAAAACGGAAATAAAACAATTTATGATCAATTTAACGATAAAGAATTAAGATACAGACAAAGATATGTTGATCTTTTTGTTAATAGCGAAATTAGAGACGTTTTTGTTAAAAGAAGTAGAATAATTACTTCTATACGTGGTTTTTTAGATGAAAAAGGCTATCTGGAAGTTGAAACTCCAATATTGCAGCCATTATACGGCGGTGCTGCTGCAAGGCCATTTATAACCCACCATAACACTTTAGATATGGAATTGTATCTTCGCATTGCAGATGAATTATATCTTAAAAGGTTGATTGTTGGCGGTTTTACAGGAGTTTACGAAATTTCTAAGGATTTTAGAAATGAAGGAATGGATAAATCGCATAACCCCGAATTTACAATGCTTGAACTATATGTTGCTTATCAAGATTATGAATGGATGATGACTTTGGTTGAAAATATGGTTGAAAATGTTTGTATGAAGATAAAAAACAGTACTAAATTTACCGTAGATACTCAAGAAATTGATTTTAAAGGTCCTTGGAAAAGAGTTTCAATGGTTGATGAATTAAAAAATAGAACCGGTTTGGATATTTTAACATGTTCAAAAGAAGATTTAATAACCATTATTAAAAACTATGATATTAAGTTAACAGGTAAAGAAAGTAAAGGTAAACTTATTGATGAATTATTTGAAGTAACTATTCAACCCGAATTAATACAGCCAACATTTGTTATTGATTATCCTATCGAAATTTCTCCTTTAGCAAAAAAACACAGAGAAAAAGAAAACATTGTTGAAAGATTTGAAGGTTTTGTTATGGGAAGAGAAATTTGTAATGCATTTAGCGAATTAAACGATCCTATTGACCAAAGAGAAAGATTTGAATCACAGGCAACCGCCAGGGCAGAAGGAGACGACGAAGCTCATCAAATTGATGAAGATTTTATACGTTCTTTAGAATTTGGAATGCCGCCAACAGCCGGTTTGGGTATTGGAATTGACAGGCTTACAATGCTTTTAACTAATCAATCATCAATTCGCGATGTAATTTTATTTCCATTAATGCGCCCGGAAAAATAATTAATCATGAAATTAAAATTATTAGTGATGATATTTGTTTTGGGTATAAACTCTGTTTATTCCCAAACAAATATTTTACGCGATACATTGATAAACAATAATTCATTTGATTCTTTAGAAAATACTCATAAATCATTAAGTGAATTAAAATTTCAAACAAAATTTGAACCGTACGATTATAAGATTAGTACTCCGATAATTTTAGGATTAAGCGCAGCTGCATTAGGTACAGGAATAGCAGTTTACCTATACGAATATAATGCATGGTGGAAAGATAAAAGGTCTACTAAGTTTAGAGTAATTGATGATTGGGAATATGCCTTATGGATAGATAAAATAGGTCATCTATATGCAACAACAATGATTGCACATGGATTATCTTCTGCATTTGATGCTGCTAACTTTCCACCCGAAAAAAACGCAATATATTCTTCCCTTGGAGCTTTATTATTTCAAACTTATATAGAAATTGAAGATGGTTATGGAGCACAATGGGGATTTAGTCCGGGAGATTTTTACGCCGATGTTTTAGGCGCAGGTTATCATTTGGCAAAATATTATTATCCCGTTGTTAAAAATTTTCAACCTCGTGTAAGTTATTATCCATCCAAAAAATATCTTAATGGTGAACATAAGGATGGAAATATAATTGATGATTACGAAGGTCAAAAATATTGGCTAAGTTTGCGCATGAAGGAACTATTACCAAAAGATATTGCTAAATATTGGCCTTCGTTTTTAATGTTGTCGGTTGGAATGGGAGTTAGCGACTTAGACGGTAGAGGTGGCGGCAACAGGGAATTATATATTAGTTTTGATTTAGATTGGCAGACATTACCAATACCCGGAAAAATTGGGCAGTTAGTAAAAAATACGCTTAATTATTTCCATCTGCCAATGCCGGGAGTAAAAATATCTCCCAAAACAACATTTTTAGTATTTTGTTATTAGGTGTTTTGTGGATTTTAGTATTATTATACCAACTTTAAATGAAGAAAAATTACTGCCAAAATTACTTAAGCAGCTTAGTTCATCAGATTTAAAAAATAAATTTGACTACGAAATTATTATAAGTGACGGTGGAAGTAAAGACAATACTATTTTAATAGCTGAAAAATATGCAAATAAAGTATTTGTTCATAAAGAAAATTTTAAACAAAATATTGCAATGGGTAGAAATAAGGGAAGAGAATTTGCAAAAAGTGAAATTTTAGTATTTTTAAGCGGTGATTCTATAATTGCAGATCCTGAAAAATTGTTTTTGCGTATTATTGATAAGGTTAAAAACGATAAATATATTGCTTTTACTTGTGCGGTTAAAGTTTTTCCTGCTGAAACAAAATTTATTGACAGAGTATTTCAAACTTTTTACAATAATTATTTTCACTCCTTAAATTTAATAGGTGTGGGAATGGGTCGTGGCGAATGCAATGTTGTTAAAAGTGAAATATTTGACCTTTTGAATGGTTATAATGAAAAAATTGTTGCCGGTGAAGATTTTGACTTTTTTAAGCGAATTAGAAGAAAAGGGAAAATATATTTTGCACGCGATATATTCATATACGAATCTCCCAGGAGATACAGAGAATTTGGACATTTTAGGTTATTGCTTACTTGGCTTATAAACAGTATATTTGTTGTATTAGCCAAAAAATCACTTTCAAAAGTTTGGCGAGAGGTTAGATAAATGAAAAAGTTTTTTCTGTTTTTTTTTATGCCGCTTCTAATTTGTTTTGCTCAAGTCGGTTATGTGCCTATTGACCATAAAATATATAATTATTTTTGCAGAATGGAAACACTTGGACTAATTGAAAATTATAATTCGTTTGAAACCCCTAAATCTCGCATAGAAGTTTCAAAATATCTTCAAGAAATAAACCAAAATCGAAATCAATTAAATTATTATGATAATAAAATTTTGGATGATTTAATTTATGAGTTTGATTTTGAGTTAAATTTCAAAATGGATAATTATTCTTCTGTAATTACAAAAAACACTCAAAATTATTTTGAAAAAGAAAAATATCTTTATTCTTATGCCGATTCATCAAAAGCAAGTTTTTTTGTCAATTTAATTGGAGAAAGTTTCTTTTTAATTGATAAAAAAGATTCGGATAATAACTCTCGAAATGCGTTGATTTATCTATTTGGCGGTGTATTTAGAGGTACAATTGCAAATCACTATGGATTTTCAATTAAAGCTACTAACGGTTCGTATAAAGGAAATAAAGAACTTGCTTTATCACAAAAAGGATTACGTTATAATTATAAAGCAAATATAAATCCAAATTATGCTGGATCAAATTCGTATTTTGACGAAACCGAAGGATATATTGCTGCAGAATTTACAGACGCCAAAATTAAAATTGGTAGGGACCGACTACTTTTAGGGTACGGCATTGATAAATGTATATTAAGTGATAATCCTCCTCCATTGGATTATTTTATGTTTAATTTAAAATATTCAATTTTTTCATTTTCATATATACATGCTAAATTATTATCATATCCAACCAGTATAGGGGATTCAATTTCGGGACAAATAAACCATTTGAACGAAAAATTTATGGTTTATCATAGATTTGAATTAGATTTATCCAAACATGCAAAAATCGGTTTTGGAGAAATTATAATATACGGAAACAGAGGTTTTGATTTTTCATATCTTAATCCGTTTAATTTCTTTAAAAGTATTGAACATGTTAATCAGGATAGAGATAATTCAATGATGTTTTTTGATTTTTCCAATAATAGTATTAAAGGCATTAAACCTTATTTTACTTTAATGATTGATGATATTGATTTTGGAAAAATAGGAACATTATGGTATGGAAATCAAGTTCTGTTTGATGCCGGAGTATCGTTTGTACCGTTTTATAAAGAAATTTCTTCTATGGTAACAGTTCAATACACACGTATTGAGCCATATTTTTATACTCATAGAATACCATATAACGATTTTACCAGTCTTGGGTATGGTTTAAGTTCTTTTACCCAGCCTAATAGTGAAAATTATACAATAAAAATTGATTATTTTCCACATAATAGGACTTCGGTTTCGTTTAGATATACTTATGGTAAACATGGAGAAAACGAATATGACAATGAAGGAAATTTGACTAAAAATTATGGCGGCAACATTAAATATGGCCACAGAATAAACGATGCTGAAAAGATTAAGTTTTTAGACGGGGTTTTGGAAAAAAGACAATTATTTTCGGCTTCTGCTAATTATGAGTTTATTAGAAATTATTATATTGATTTTAGTTTCAATTATATTAAACTAAATGTTAATGACCACAAAACTTCAGAATTATTCTCCATATTCTCTTTAAAACTAAAAATATAGCATAAAAAGATGAAAATATTTAGAAACAAATTTGTATTATTAGTATTTGCAGTATTATTTGGTTATTATTTAAAAGAAATTCTTCTTTTAACATTTCCTTCTAAAATTGATTCCGCTTCAGAAAAGGTTAGAAAAATTTTATATTTAACAAATAAATATTATGTTGACGAGGTTGATCTGGATAGTTTAACCGAAAATGCAATCTCGGGAATATTTTCAAATCTTGACCCACATACTATTTATCTCCCGCCTCAAGAGCATTTAAATTATGCAGAAGAAATGGATGGCAAGTTTTTTGGTATAGGAATTGAGTTTGCAATTATAAATGATACATTAAATATAGTTTCGGTTTTACCCGGCGGTCCATGTGATAAAGTAGGAATTCAGTCCGGTGATAAAATAATTAAAGTAAACAATAAAAATATATTAAAATACAAAAGCGATAAAGTTATTTCGTTGTTGCGCGGTGATAATGGAAGCAAAGTTACTGTTGCTATTAGTCGTTCTTCTCAAAAAGAGTTAATAAGTTTTGATGTTTATCGTGATGAAATCACTTTAGATGCTGTTGAGGTATCACTTATTTTAAGTGATAGTGTTGGTTATATAAAATTAGTGCGTTTTTCGGAAAACGCATTTTCTGAAATGCAAAAAGCAATAAATAAACTTTCCAAGCTGGGAGCAAAAAAATATATTTTAGATTTAAGAAATAATCCGGGTGGATTTTTAGAGCAGGCTGTTAAAATTACTGATTTATTTTTAGCCGATAAAAAACTAATTGTTTACACAAAAAGCAGAATTACTGATTTTAATGAAAAGTTTTATAGCGGACATAGTTTTGTTACAGATAAATTACCTTTAGTTGTATTAATTAATTACGGTAGTGCTTCTGCAAGCGAAATAGTTGCCGGAGCAATTCAAGATTGGGATAGGGGACTAATAGTTGGTGAAACTTCATTTGGTAAAGGTTTAGTACAACAGTCTTTTGTTTTAAATGATGATAGCGAAGCAAGAATTACATTAGCAAAATATTATACGCCTTCAAATAGATTAATTCAAAAGTCGTATCAAAAACGGAACATGTATTATTCAAGAGATACTAGTATTATAGATGATGAAACACAGAACTATGATCATGTTTTAGATCGAAAGGATTCGTTATCTAAAGTTTACTTTACAAAAGGTGGCCGTAAAGTTTATGCAAATGGAGGTATAACTCCTGATTTTATATTAAAACAAAAAGAATATACAATGTCTTATTTATTGCTTTTAAAGGATAATATGTTTATTCAGTTTGTACAAAAATATATTAGTGAAAACAAAACAACTATTCAAAATAAATACAAAAATAATTTTAATAAATTTGATAGGGAATTTGAAATTACTGATAGTATTATAAAAGAATTTATTAATTTTAGCATTGCAAATAAAATTAAAACCAATTATAATGAAATCAACAAAGATAAAATATTAATTTGTGCTAAACTAAAAGCAGAAATTGCGCGAGAATTTTGGTACAAACAAGGTTGGTATAATGAAATGTTAAAGGTTGATAATCAAGTGCAAAAGGCAATAAAATTATTTGAACCATCTAATAATCTATTAATAAATAATGAATAAGTTTTTATTTTTAGTTACGCTATTTTTATTTTTATCTTTCACAAAAGTAGATTTTGCAAAAGATAAAACTCCACAACAACAAAATGAATTTGAGGTTGGGGAAGAACTTGTATATTCTGTAAAATATACATTTATCAAACTTGGCGAAATACGATTTAAAGTATTGGAAAAGAAGACGGAAAATGGTAAAACTTTTTACCGTATAACTATTAATATTAACTCGGAAGAGTCTATCCCATTTGTGGATTTGCATGAAATTTATGAAAGTTATTATAATATTGGAAATTATTCGGATTTATTTAAAGCAACACATCGCACAAAAGAATATTTTAGATTTAGCGAACATAAATTTGATTATGAAAATAAAAAAATTTACGTAAAAAAAGGAACTTTAAAGCCATATTTTGTAGAAATTGACTCAACTTGTGATCTACGTCATAGCTTTAATGATGGATTATCCTTATTTTATTATGCTCGGATTATGTCAGGAATTCATCATAAAGAAACGGTTCATTGTTTTATTAATGAACAAAAAGTTAAAGCAGTAATTAATTTTAATGATAAAGTTGAAAATATTAATATAGATGCAGTTGATTATGAAATTGGTTGTGTAAAATTAAATGGAAATGCTGAATTTAAAGGAGTATTTGGATTAAGCGGAGATTTTGAAGGGTGGTTTACAAATGATAAATATAAGGTACCTGTACTTGCTAAATTAAGTGTAATTATAGGTAATATTACTGTTGAATTGATAAGTTGGAGAAAAAAAGGTTGGAAACCACCAAAATACTGATGGATAATTTTAATAAAATATACCCTTATGAAGATAAATACCCTATTATAGATAGTTCGGTTTTTTTAGCCGATGGTGTTAAAATTATAGGTGAAGTGAATATTGGGAAATATTCAAGCGTTTGGTATAATTGCGTATTACGTGGAGATGTGAATTATATAAATATAGGCGAATACACCAATATTCAAGATTTAAGCATGCTTCATGTTACAAATAAAAAATTTCCGTTAAATATTGGCAATAAAGTAACTATTGGTCATAGCGTAAAACTACATGGTTGTACAATTAATGATTTGGTATTAATCGGAATAGGAGCAATTGTATTAGATGGAGCGATTGTAGAATCAAATTCGATGGTTGCCGCAGGAGCTGTTGTAAAACCCGGGTTTGTGGTTCCTAGCGGAAAATTGGTTGCAGGTGTTCCTGCAAAAGTTATAAGAGACTTGACCGAAGAAGAAATTTTGGATTTGGAAGCTTCTGCTTTTAGATATAAAAAATATACAGAAATTACTATTAACTCATTGAAAACTAAATAGAAGTTAAAATGAAAGTTAAATTTTGGGGAACTCGTGGTTCAATTCCGGTACCGGGCGAAAAAACAGTAATTTATGGCGGTAATACACCGTGTATTCAAGTAATATCAAAACACGGTTCTTCAATTATTATTGATGCCGGAACAGGTATTAGAAACTTAGGAATTGAGTTGTTAAGCGGCAACCATTCCAAAGAACTAAATATTTTTATATCTCATTCGCACTGGGATCATATTCAGGGGATTCCGTTTTTTCTACCTTTTTTTAGAAAAGACTTTAAAATTAATATTTTTTCAAATACTTGTAATAATATGGATGTTGCTCATATAATAGATTCACAAATGCATCCGTTTTATTTTCCGGTTAATAAAGAAGAAGTGTTTAAATCTGATATTAATTACTTTAAAATAAAACCAAATGAGTTTTATCATTTTGATGGTTTAACAATTGAAACAGCTAAAGTCCATCATTCGCAGGGTACATTAGCCTTTAAAATAACAGAAGATGATAAAAGTGTAGTTTATATGACTGATAATGAGATATTTTATAATGCATTGGATAGTAAACCGGATACGGAACTGATTTATAAATTGAATAAAGAACAGTTGGATTTTTGCAAAGACGCTGATTATTTAATTCACGATTCGCAATATACATTAGATGATTTTGATAAAAAAATTGGGTGGGGGCACTCAAATAATATAGCTCTTTCGTATTTTAGTATTTTGGCTAATGTAAAAAATTTGTTATTATTTCACTACGACCCGGATTATTCGGATAAAATGGTAGAAATGTTATTAAAAAGCACACAAATATTTTTGAAGGATAAAAATTCTTCCGTAAATTGCATAGCTTCTAAAGAATTATTAGAGATTGATATTTAGCTATGGAGAATATGGCATTTGAAAAATTTATGTGTTTATGCCGATAAAAAATATTTAGTTGAAAAAAAAAATATTCACGAATTAGTAAAAAATCTCGCCAATTCGCTAAACTTTTTGGTACAATCTCTCGATATTAATATTATAAATTCTAAAAAATTACTTAAAGTTAATGTAGATTATTTAGGACATAATTACGATACTGATATTATTACCTTTAATTATTCAGATAAAATTAATATCTTGAATGGTGAATTATTAATTTCTTATGAGATGGCAGTTGAAAATGCCAAAAGATTTAATTGTTCATTAAATTCCGAACTTGTTAGACTTATTATTCATGGCATTTTACATATGAGTGGTTTTGATGATATGAATAATGAAGATAGAAAAAAAATGAAACGAAAAGAAAATAAACTTGTTAAACTTTTTGAAAGTATTGTTATATTAAAATAAATTATTATGATTACAAAAATTGTTGAAGTTATTGCAATAATCTTAGAAAATTTGAACAAAAATTATTCTTTAGAAGAGGTTAGTCAAAAATTGACTACTCTAAAGGAATATGATCAACAAACTGTAAGTGCTGCATTCAGTTTGATTTTTGATAAAGTATTAAGCAGTAAAATTATGAAGAAAAACGAGAATACCGTTAGATCAAAAAATTTTAGAATACTTGATAATAAAGAAATTGAATTAATTGGACTTGAAAACTATAATTATATTATAAATTTATCAAACGTTGGATTAATTGATAGTACTGATATAGAAATTATATTAGAACATATTTCAGAATTTTCTGAACGGATAATAACGAAAGAAGATATTAATTGGATAATATTTCTTTCATTAATTGATCTTGACGCAGGGTTACTTCCGGGTAGCAGAGTGCTCCTTTATTCTTCTGATACAATAAACTAAAAGGAAATTTTATGAGTAAAACCCTTGTTATAGTGGAATCACCTTCCAAAGCTAAAACTATAAATAAATATTTAGGTAAAAATTATATTGTTGAAGCTTCAATAGGGCATTTGAGAAACCTTCCCAAAACACAGCTTGGTGTTGATATAGAAAATGGTTTTAAACCAAATTTTCTAAATATCCGCGGCAAGGGTGATTTAATAAAAAAAATTAAAAAGCTTGCATCTCAAAGCGAAAAAATATTGATTGCAACCGATCCTGACCGTGAAGGTGAGGCTATTGCACAAGATATTGCAGATATTATTGAAGGAAATACAACTGCTGAAGTTTATAGAATATTATTTAACGAAATTACAAAATCTTCAGTTAAAAAAGCAATTACTTCTACCGAAAAAATTAATATAGCTCTTGTTAATTCGCAAAGAGCACGCAGGGTGATGGATAGAATTATTGGTTATAAAATCAGTCCTTTTTTATGGAGGGCAATAATTGATCACACCTCAACAAATCTATCGGCAGGACGTGTTCAATCTGTTGCTTTAAGATTAATTTGTGAAAGAGAAGAGGATATAAATAAATTTGTAATAAGTGAATATTGGTCATTATGGGGCAATTTTGAAACAAAATCAAAAGACCTATTTAAAGCCAAATTAATTGAAGTAAATAACAAACCTATTAAGATACTTCTTAAAGATTTGACTGAATTAAAAAAAGAAGAATTTAGAAAGAAAAATTTTGTTATTGATAATGTGAATGTTGCCAATGAAGTTGCTGCAAAAATTTTATTAAAAGACAGTTTTATTATTAATGATATTTCTAAAAAAGATATTAAACGTCATCCTTATCCTCCATTTATTACCAGTACTCTTCAGGTTGAAGCATCTAGAGTTTTAAGATTACGAAGTAAAAAAACAATGCAGATTGCACAAGAATTATATGAGGGAATAAATTTAGGTAAAGAAGGTTATGTGGGTTTAATCTCGTACATGAGAACTGATTCTACAAGATTGAGTGATGAAAGTCTTAATGCTGCAAGATCTTTCATTTTGGAAAAATTTGGTAAGGATTATTTACCGGAAAAACCGCGTAATTACGAAAAAAAGAATAAAAAAAATGTTCAAGATGCACATGAAGCAATTCGTCCGACAACTACTGATTATTCTCCTGAACAAATAAAGCAGTTTTTATCTCCCGACCAATTTGACTTATATGATTTGATTTGGAAAAGATTTATTGCTTCACAAATGGAATCGGCAATTATGGAAACAACAACTGTAAATATTAAAGCCGATGAATTTTTATTTAGGACTACCGGTTCAGCAACAAAATTTGATGGATTTTTACGATTATACGATGAAAGTATTGAGGATGTAGAAGTAAACACTGAAAAAGAAGAATTCCCAATTCCGCTCGGATTGGAAAAAAATGATAAATTATTGTTAAATTCGTTGGATAAATTACAACACTTTACAAAACCTCCGGCAAGATTTACCGAAAGCACATTAATTAAGGAACTTGAAGATAAAGGAATAGGTCGGCCAAGTACATATTCAATGATTTTGAGTACAATTCAAGACAGAGAATATGTGGTTAACGAAAATAGAAAATACGCCCCAACTGTTTTGGGTAACCGCGTAAACGGTATTTTAGTTAAAAATTTTCCGCATATATTAAATGTTAATTTTACAGCAATGATGGAAGATGAATTAGATTCCATAGCCAATGGGGAAATAGGTTATGCCGAAGTACTAAACGATTTTTATGTTCCGTTTGCTAAAGCTCTGCTAAAAGTTGAAAGTGAAATTGAAAAAGTAAAATGTGAAAAATGCGGTTCGGATATGGATATTAAAATAGGCCGATTTGGAAAATATCTGGCTTGTACAAATTATCCTGCATGCAAAAACATAAAATCGTTAAAAGATACAAATAAAGAACCCAAACCAATTGAATTTACCGGCGATAGTTGTCCTAAATGCGGTTCTAAAACAATTTATAGAATTGGCAAATTCGGAAAATTTATTGGTTGCGAAAAATATCCCGATTGTGATTTTACAGAACAAATAAAAACCGGTATTCCTTGTCCTAAATGTGGTATTGGAGAAGTGATTCCTAGAAGGTCAAAAAGGGGCAAAACGTTTTACGGCTGTAATAAATATCCCGATTGTGATTATGCCAGCTGGCAAAATCCTGCAATAAAATCAAAAGAAGTTGACGAAAACAGTTGACTTTAATTGAAAACTTTGTAATTTGCGGATTAAATAAATGCTTTTGTTATGGTGAAAATTAATTCTATTATTGATCGATATATTAAGGACTTAACAGGGATTAAAAGATCTTCCCTAAATACGGTTATTTCTTATAAAAATGATCTCAATCAGTTTGAAAAGTTTTGTGATAATAAAGAAATATTTGATATTACGGTAATTACTGAAAGACTAATTAGATCATATATTATGTATCTTAACAACAATTCGAATAAAGCTGCTTCAATATCTCGAAAATTGGCAACTTTGCGCGGGCTTTTTGAATACGCAATAAAAAATGAATTTATTAAAGATAACCCTTTGGTGTACATTAAAAACCCAAAGCAAAACAGAAAACTACCCGAAACGGTTGAATATAATGCAATATTAGCGGTTTTTGAAAAAGCCCGAGAAGAAAAAGACGAAAAAGAAAAGGCTCTTGTTATTGCATTGTTTGATTTAATTTACGGATGTGCTTTACGTGTAAGTGAAGCTTGTAATATTAAAGTTAAAGATATTGACTTTGAAAAAAACAGCATAAGAATATTAGGAAAAGGTTCTAAATTAAGAATTGTTCCTATTGGTCAAAAGACATTGATAAGTATTCGGAATTATTTAAACTTAAGAGAAAATGTAAATTCCGATAATAAAATATTTGTTACAAAAAATGGAAACGAAATTTACTCGAAGTTTGTATATAGAATAATAAACAAGTATTTAAGTAAAGTAACTGATATTGAGAAAAAAAGTCCGCATGTATTACGGCATGCAGCCGCAACACATATGTTAAATTTAGGTGCGGATTTACTTGCAGTAAAAGAAATATTGGGTCATGAAAATTTATCCACAACACAAATCTATACTCATGTGAGTATAGAAAGATTAAAAAACACATATAAGACAGCCCATCCAAAATCTTAAGGAGTTGTTATGAACATTCAAATCACATCCAGAAAATTTAGGGCAAAAGACACCCTAAAAGACTTTATTAAAGCAGAACTTGCTTCATTAGAAAAGTATAACGACGAAATTCTGGAAACAAATGTAATTCTTAGTTTTACTCATTTAAAGGAAAGTGAAAAAACGGCTGAAATAGTTGTTAAAATTCCGGGGAAAACTTTAACTGTATCCGATTCTTCCGAAGAATTTGAAAAATCGATATCTTTAGCAGTTGAAAAACTTGTAAAACAATTACAAAAAGTTAAAACCAAAAAACTTTCAAGTATTAGATAATGAATTTAATTCAAACAAATATTGTTCGAAAGGAAAATATTACAGTTGAATATTTTTATAAAAATATAAAAGATAAATTTAAATTATCATTTAAAAATGAGGAAGTTAGTTTAAATAGATTGATAACAGATCAAAATATGCACAGACCCGGTTTAGCATTAGCCGGGTTTGTGGAATTATTCACTCACTCGCGTGTGCAGATATTTGGTAATACCGAAGTGAAATATTTAAATAATCTTTCGGAAGAAGAAAGAATTAATTCTTTAGAAAAAATATTTAAGTTTACAATTCCTTGTGTTATTATTACAAACAACAATAAGGTGCCCGATAAAGTTATTGAAACGGCAACTAAGTATAAAATCCCGGTATTCACATCGCCATACTTAACAACAAAATTGGCTTATCTGATTAGTGATTTTCTTGATGACCAATTTTCACCTCAAGTTACTGTTCACGGTTCATTTGCCGATGTTTACGGAGCAGGTATTTTGTTTGTTGGAAAAAGTGGTATTGGAAAAAGCGAAGTGGCACTTGATTTAGTTGAAAGGGGACATCGTTTAGTAGCAGATGATGTTATTATTTTTACCAAAAAAGGTGAAGGTATATTAATGGGCTCGGGTACGGATTTGGTTGGACACTTTATGGAAATCCGCGGAGTTGGATTAATAGATGTTAGAAGTATGTTTGGTGTGCGTGCAATTAGGTTTCAAAAACGCCTTGAAGTTGTAATTGAACTTGAATTATGGGATGATCAATCTGAATATACCAGATTAGGTTTGGAAAATCCAACAATTAATATTTTAGATACGGAAATTCCATACATTAAATTGCCAATTATTCCGGGTAAAAACATAACGGTAATTTCGGAAGTTATTGCACTTAATTATTTATTAAAACATTATGGTTACGATGCTTCCAAAGTATTTCGCGAGCGTTTAAATGAAAAAATACGTAAAAATACCTCGGAAATTGACCGAACAATTAATTATTTTGAACATGATTTTGAATAAAAAAACTTGTTCAATTTATCTTGCTTTAAACCTTTTATTTTATTAATTTGCACCCGATTTTACTATGAAAAATTTATTTTATTTCTCAAGACATAAACTGAAATTTATTGAGATAAGAAACTTTCAAAAAAAGTTTACCTTTATGGTACTTTTTGTCTCATTTATTTTAACATTTTTTGTATTCGGTACATACATTTTAGTTAATGATGTTATCAATCCGAATTCAAAACTAGAATCGTTAAAAACAGAGAACAGAGAGTTAATTAAAAATATTAATTATTTATTATCTCAATATAAAAAAGTAGGTGAAAATTTAGACTCGTTAGCAAAAACTAATAAAGAACTTAGGTTGGCTGCTAATTTGTCTAACAATTTCGATGATTATTCGGAAATAGGTTCCGGCGGTAAGTTATTTGACGAATTTTTAGCAAATAACACTTCGGATGTTAACCTTCTTATAGGTACTTTAAATAGTTATGTTGATCAATTAAAAGCAAAAATCAGTTTTGAAAAAAGTAATTTCAAAGAAGTTGAAAAAACATTAAACTCAAATAAATTATTATATGCAGCTTTACCCGCAATCCGTCCAACAACAACCGGCACATATTCTGATGATTTTGGAATGAGAATGCACCCGGTTTTGCATTTTTTAAGAATGCACAACGGAATGGATATTTTAACTGATATTGGTACTAAAGTATATTCAACAGGAGCCGGTAGAGTTGATTTTTGCGGTTATAGAGAAGGTTATGGTTTGACATTAGAAATAGATAATGGTTTTGGATATAGAACTTTATTTGGACATTTAAGCGAAATTAAAGTCCGTGAAGGTCAAAAAATAAGCAGAGGTGATTTTGTTGCTTTATCCGGTAACTCAGGAAATTTGACTTCCGGTCCACATGTGCATTACGAAGTAAGACATAATGGAATTGCCTTAAATCCTTTAAATTTTATGTATGATAACATAACAGTTTTTGATTTAAAAAAAGAAAAGATTGAATAAACTCCGGAGATAGAATTATGATTTGGACAGTCGAATTAGCATCTTATTTAGATGATGCACCTTGGCCTGCGACAAAAGAAGAACTTTTGGATTATGCAGAGAGAATAGGTTCGCCTTTAGAAGTGATTGAAAACTTACAGGAATTAGAAGATTCAGACGAATATTATGAATCTATTGAAGATATTTGGCCTGATTTTCCAACGGATGAAGATTTTTTCTTTTCCGATGATGATGATGAGTATAATTCCTAATCGGCAAATATATGCAGCAATTCCTTCAAGAGGTTCATGGTCAAAAAAGAGTCAAAGAATCTCTTAATAATATATTTTTATCAAAAAAAATCCCTCAGTCAATGTTATTTGTTGGCCCTGAGGGAGTTGGTAAATATTTTACCGCTATTCAGTTTATCAAACTTATAAATTCTACCGATAACGAATTATTGAATGAAATTAATTATAAAAGAATTTCTTCTATTGCCGAACCCTATTTAAAGTTAATTTATCCGCTGCCGCGAGGTAAAAATGAGGCAGACGATAATTCTTTTCAAGGTTTGTCCGATATACAGTTGAACGATGTTAAAGAGCAAATTCGCAAGAAAAAAGTAAATCCCTACCATAAAATTTCAATAACCGGTGCAGAAAGTATAAAAATAAGCAGTATTAGGGAAATTAATCAATTTACGTCATTAATGTTTGATGATTTAAATTATAGATTGATTGCTATAATAGATGCTCATTTAATGAGTACCGAATCTCAAAATGCTCTTCTAAAAAACCTTGAAGAACCTCCAGAAGGGATAATATTTATTCTTTTTACAACTGACGATAATTTATTATTATCGACAATACGATCACGTTGTTGGAAAGTACAGTTTGAACCATTAAATGACGAAGATTTACTTTTAATTTTAGAAAAGTATTATTCCTTTAATAAAGAGGAAATTGATAAAATTAAATATTTTGGGAATGGTTCAGTTCAAAATACAATATTTTTGTTAGAAAACGATTTAAATTCTATTATTAACAAAACAATTAATATATTAAGATATTCATTTGCAGGTTGGTATAGTTCTGCCCTTGCTGAATTTAAGGATATCTTAAAAAATTCCGATTATGATTTAATGAGAATAATTATTAAATTAATCTTTACTTGGATAAATAATTTGATTAAATTTAGGAATAATGAGGTCAATAATTGTTATAAATTATTCTTGGATTCTATTTCTAAATTTAATTCAAAATTTTACAATGTTAATTTTGATGAAGTAATTGTTCGGATTGATACATTAAATCAATATTTGGATAAAAACGTTAATTTGAATATTGTAGCAGTAAATATAATTTTAGAACTTTCAATGGTAACAATTAATGAAAAGGTTTAAAAGTGGAAATATTGGAAAAAGAAATAGATGCAAAAAATTTAGTTAATCTTGATGTTGACTTGCATTCGTATAATGCATATAAAGATAAACTAATTAACTCGTTATGCGAAGAATGCAAAAAAGATTGCACCCATATAGATGACGAAATAGATTTTATTATTAATGAAAAATTAAAAGACAGAAATATTATTGAGGCGGAATGTCAAGGACTGCTTGGCAACCACTTTTGTGACTGTCCTTCCGATTTTGGTAATTCATTAATTGAAGGGGATCTTGTTTTAATTGAATGCGAAGATGCAATTGAGGTCACAAAAATTATTGAAATTGGTAATATTGCAAAATTAAAAATGTTCAAACAAGGGATGGTTGAAAATGTTCTTCCAAAAGTTGTTAGAAAATTAAACGAGGAAGATCATTTCCAAATTGGGCAAAATAAAATTGATGAGAACCATGCAAAACCAATTTTTAGAAATAGAGTTGAAAAGTATAATCTAAATATGAAATTGGTGGACATACATTTTCAATTTGATAGAAAAAAACTATTTTTCTTTTATACTTCGGATGGCCGAGTTGATTTTAGAGAATTGGCAAAAGATTTAGCAGCCGAGTTTAAAACAAGAATAGAGCTGCGCCAAATAGGAGTTAGAGATGAAGCTAAACGAATCGGCGGGCTTGGTACATGCGGAAGAGAATATTGTTGTTCGATATTTTTATATAACTTTAAAAAAATAACCACTCAGTTAGCTAACGAACAAAATTTGTCTTCAAACATGTCAAAATTAAGCGGCCCTTGCGGAAAGTTAAAGTGCTGTTTATCATTTGAAGGCGAATAGATTTTATTATAAAATATTTTGAGGTTTTAATGAAAAAGGTTGTTATAACAACTGCAAAAAGAACCCCTATCGGTTCTTTTTTAGGTACTCTTTCTTCAATTTCTGCGTCCAAACTAGGGGCGGTTGTAATAAAAGCAATTGTTGACGAATCTAAAATAGATGTAACATTAATTGATGAAGTTATTATGGGAAATGTACTTTCAACAGGCCAGGGTCAAGCTCCGGCTAGGCAAAGTACAATTTATGCCGGATTGCCAAACAAAACAGAAGCTTTTACTCTAAATAAAATGTGTGGTAGCGGCTTAAAAGCAATTATGTTAGCGCATCAAGCAATTCAAACAGGTGATGCGGATATTATTATTGCTGGCGGAATGGAAAGCATGAGTAATGCTCCTTATATTTTACCTGAAGCAAGACAAGGCTTGAGGCTTGGTAACGGAAAAATTACCGATACTGTAATTGTTGATGGATTGTGGGATGTTTATAATGATATGCATATGGGTAATTGTGCAGAATCTTGTGCAAAAGACTTTTTACTAACAAGAAATGATCTTGATGAATATGCAATACTTTCGTATAGCAAAGCATTAAATGCTATCAAAGATGGTAAATTTAAGGATGAAATTGTTCCCGTTACAATTAAATCTAAAAAAGGGGACTTAGTTGTTGACGAAGATGAAGAGCCCAAGAACGTTAAATTTGATAAAATACCAACTCTAAGACCTGCGTTTGATAAAAATGGCGTAGTAACGGCTGCAAATGCGTCAAAATTAAACGATGGAGCTGCTGCGGTTTTAATTATGAGTGAAGAAACTGCCTTAAGACTTGGATTGACACCTTTAGTGGAAATTGTTGCCCAAGCCTCTGCATCAAAAGCCCCAATTGAGTTTACAACTGCTCCTGCAGATGCTATTCAAAAAGTATTAAAAAAAGCTAATTTAACAAAAGAGCAGATTGGATTATTTGAAATTAACGAAGCTTTTGCTGTTGTTTCATTAGCTGTTAATAAAATTTTAGATTTATCGCCCGAAAACATAAATGTTAATGGCGGTGCAATTGCTTTGGGACATCCTATTGGAGCCAGTGGAGCACGTATTTTAGTTTCTTTAATTTATGAAATGAAAAGACAAAATATTGACCTTGGTCTTGCCGCTTTATGTATTGGTGGTGGTGAAGCATCAGCCCTTATAGTTAAAAATTATAAATAATTAAAAAAAGATCATATAATGATTCAAAATGTAGCTGTCATTGGTAGTGGTACAATGGGTAAGGGTATTGCTTTGGTTTTTGCTCAATTTGGTTATAATGTTGAACTTATTGACACTAGTAAAGATGTTTTGGACGTTTCTTTTAATAAAATTTCTAAAGATTTAGATAAACAGATAAGAAGGGGAGTTGTAAGTTTAGAAATTAAAGAATCAATTCTAAAAAGAATTTCTACTAATCCGAATATTAATAATATTTTATATGATACTGATTTGGTAATTGAAGCAATTTACGAAGATAAAGCTGCTAAGTTATTATTATATAATAAAATAGATGGTTTAACTAAATCTAATTGTATCTTTGCTTCAAATACTTCATCAATTTCAATTACCCAATTGCAGTCCGATATTAGACCTATGCAATTTATTGGTATGCATTTTATGAATCCTGTTCCAATAATGAAATTAGTTGAAGTAATTAAAGGACATTCTACTAATCCTGAAACTTATAATACCATTATTGAAGTTGTTAAAAGCATTAATAAAATACCGGTACCTGTTAACGATTACCCCGGTTTTATTGCAAACAGAATATTAATTCCAATGATTAATGAAGCTATTTATACTGTTTTTGAAGGAGTTGCCTCAATTGAGGATGTTGATTCGGTAATGAAATTAGGAGCCAATCATCCAATGGGACCCTTTGAGTTAGCTGATTTTATTGGACTGGATATTTGCCTTGATATTATGAATGTATTATATGCCGGATTTGGAGATCCTAAATACAGACCTTGTCCTTTATTAAAAAAGATGGTTGCAGCAAAAAAGCTTGGTAAAAAATCCGGTGAAGGGTTTTATAAATATTAAAACAGGTTAAATTTATTGTTTAATTTTAAAAATAAAAAAATACAAGATTTAAGGTTTTTAATAGATCTTTTATTTTCCAAAATATCATTTTCTCAAGAATCGTATTTATTGGTTTTAGGTGGTGCTACAGGAATTTTGGCAGGTTTTGGAGCTATAATATTTCATGAAACAATTGTATTTATAAAACACTTATTTTATGATTATCCGGCAACATTTTTTAATTCCGATACATTACTTGGAATGAAAAGTATTCCTGTTGTTTTGCTGGTAATTTTTATTCCGGCAATTGGTGGTTTATTGGTTGGAATATTTGCGTATTATTTTGAAAAAGGAGAAACGGGCGAGGGAATACCAAGCGTAATGGATGCTGTTGCCTCAAAATCAGGTCTTATTAAAGGATCTATAGCAATAAAAAAAATAATTGGTACGGCAATTAGTATTGGAAGCGGGGGAGCAGGCGGCAGAGAAGGACCAATTGTTCAAATTGGTGCTTCGATGGGTTCTTGGTTTGGCCAATTTTTGCATCTGTCAAATGATAGATTAAAAATTCTTGTAGGGTGCGGAGCAGCATCCGGACTTGCGGCAGCATTTAACGCACCATTAGGCGGCGCATTATTTGCAATGGAAATAATTTTAAGATCGTTTAGAGCACAGACATTTAGTCCTATTATTATTGCTTCGGTATTTGCAACGGCACTTTCAAGAAGTTATATTGGTAATGAACCGGCATTTAAAATTCCGCCATATGACTTATTTTCAAATTATGAATTAGTATTTTATATTGTTTTAGGTCTATTGTGTGGTATTGTTGCGGTTTATTTTGTAAAAGTATTTTATTGGATTACGGATTTATTTAATAAATTAAAACAGGTTCATCCTATAATTAAGCCGGCTATTGGAGGTCTAATAGTAGGTTTAATAGCATTTTATCTGCCGCAGTTATATGGTTTTAGTTATGTTATTATTGACCCGGCTAATACTAATAATACAGTATGGATTTTGCTTGGTGTCCTTTTACTTAAACCAATTGCTACTGCAGCAACAATCGGTTCAGGTGGTAACGGCGGTACATTTGCCCCAAGTTTAGTAACCGGTGCAATGTTAGGTGGTTTATTCGGCCTTTTTGTAAATCACTTTTTCCCTTCAATAGCAGCTCCTGCAGGTGCTTATGCAATAGTTGGAATGGCCGGTGTAGTTGCCGGAACTACTAATGCATCCTTAACTGCATTAATTATGACATTTGAAATGACAAATAATTATAAAATTATTTTGCCTTTGATGCTTACAATTATTATTTCAACTACAGTATCAAAATCAATTTTAAAAGGCTCGTTATATACCATTAAATTTATTCGCGAAGGCAGAGAAATTGATATTTACGGACGTAAAGTTTCTATATTACAAAAAATGTTTGTTCGTGATATGTTTTCTAAAGAATTTGACGTAGTGTATGCTAACTCAACATTTAATACAGTCATTAATAAGATAAAGAGTATTAGATTAAATTCGCTATTAGTTACAGACGATGATGATAATTTAGTTGGACAAATATTGTTTAATGATTTACGCGATGCTTTGTTAGATGAAGAAACTCAAATGATTTCGCAGTTTTTAGTAGCGCGCGATTTTATGACTCAAAATGTTATTTCAGTAAAGGAAAATAATACAGCCGATCATGCCTTAAGTATTCTTGAAGCAAGTGATTTGGAATATCTGCCGGTTATTAGTTCAAGCGATAATAAATTGATTGGAATTATATATAGAATTGATATTTTAAATAAATATCAAAAATGGCTTTTAATGGGGCCTAAAGATATCGACATATAAAAAAATTCTATTAAGTTATAGAGATTATCTTATATGTCATTTTTATATAAAAGTCCTATAATGTATATTATGTAAACTAAATTAAACCAAACAAATAAACTTTTACTAAAGTTATTTCCCTGCAATTTATTTACATTTACACGGTAAATTCGAGCAATAGTCCATAGATTATACTATAAACTACCCTGCTAATTTTAGATAAATTAAAACAACAATTATAAAAATTATTAAAAAAGCAATTGGGAACTTTTTTTTGGATTTTAATTTACTAGTATAACCGAATTTTATTTTTTGTTTTCTTTTTAGTTCAGGATCATTTTCCGGTTTATAAAAGCGCGGTTCATAATTAAACGTTTTATGTTTTGGTTTTTTCATGAACATATAAAGAATCCTAAAATTAAAATTTATAAATCAAATAAAGCATTTACAAAATTATCGGCATCAAAAGTTTGAAGATCCTCAATTCCTTCACCAACACCAATATATCTAACCGGAATATTTTGTTGTGCTGAAATTTGAAAAATAACCCCGCCTTTAGCAGTACCGTCTAATTTGGTAACAATTAAACCCGTCAAATCAGTGAACTTTGAAAATTCTTGGGCTTGAATTAAGGCATTTTGTCCGGTATTTCCATCCACAACTAAAAATATTTCATTAGGAGCATAATCAAGTACTTTGCTCATAACCTTTTTAATTTTCTTAAGTTCTTCCATCAAATTATGTTTTGTATGCAACCGGCCTGCTGTATCAATAATAACAATATCGGCATTTGTTTTTTTTGCAACTGTTAATGTATCAAAAGCTACCGAAGATGGATCGGCTCCTGATTCTTTCATTAATATTTCTACGCCTGCTCGTTGTGCCCAAACTTCAAGTTGTTCGTTTGCAGCAGCCCTAAAAGTGTCAGCAGAGCCTATTACAACCTTTAACCCGGCCTTTTTGTAATTATGTGCCAGTTTACCAATTGTAGTGGTTTTACCTGCCCCATTAACCCCTACAACAAGAATTACAAAGGGTTTAAACTTATTAACTAATGCATATTCCGTATTATCATCGGATTTTTGAAAAAGTACTTTTTTTAATTCAGTTCTAATAATTTCTAAAAGCGTATCTTTTGTTCTTTCTTTATCTTTTTTAAATTCTACTCTTGCACTTTCAATAACTTTAGATGCGGTTTCATATCCAATATCGCATGTAACTAATATTTCTTCCAGCTCATCTAATGTACTATCATCAATTTTTGCTTTTCCCGTAATAGTTTCAGTTATTTTTGTAAATATTTTATCTCTTGTTTTATTAAGCCCGTCTTTTAATTTATCAAAATTAAGATTTTTAAAAAAACTCATCATTTCCTCATTAATTATCTTGTAACGGCAAATTTGCCAAGTTTTACTTCTTTTTCATTATTACTATTATCAACAGATGCAGCTCTGTAAATATATATACCGGATGGAATTTTGTTTCCATTCATATCAGTCAAATTCCACGGAACTCCCCCATTACCATCATTTTCGGAAATCTCGTTAATTTTATTACCATTAATATCAAAAATAATTATATTTACTTTTTCGGTCAAGTTTGCAAAATAAACAATTTCGTTTCCGCTTTCAGCAGTATAAGGATTGGGATAAACGTACATATCCGATAAACTTGCTGCAAATGTAGAAAATACCAGATAACTTCCCGCACCTTCATTTATTTGAATATTACCTGTCTCAATTGACGAAAAAATATTTTCCAATTTTACTGTTTGTGTAATTCCTGTACTTTGAACCGGATTTAAAACAGTAACTAAAATTGATTTATTATTGCTTTCGGAAACAAAACTAATTTCTTTTATTTGATTATAAGGAGAAAAGTAATAGTTTTGTTTTTCAAAAGCTGTACTTTCGTTTAGCGGTAAATTAAAGCTTATTCTAATATTTTTAGAATTAAGAATTTCATACGATTCTATATAAAACTCTTGATAAGTCGGTTTATTTGTGACTATAAAATTTATTGTATCGTTTTTAATTGGTGAACCGTACAAATCTTGTAATGTATTTGTATATAATACATAAGATCCGTTTGCAAGAAATGGATTAAAATTTAGTATATAAGATGTTTCAGAATTAATACTTATGGATGATGGTTTAAGAGTATTATTAATAATAAACGAATTCAAATCCAATATTGCAGTATTAATTTTTCCCGTATAATCAAGAACAAGACTTTCACCATCGTTTGAATTAATACTTTTAATTTTTATTGACGGATGAACATAAACTTTAATGAGGCTGCTAAAATCGGATAAGCTAACCGTTTTAGAATTATCCAAAGATTTTAACGAATAATAATAATTGCTGCCATTGCTCACATCATAATCGTTATAAAATTGTGATGAAGTTGAATCAATTAAAACCAAGTTGTCTGTATTTAATCCTTTAAATATATACGTTTTAGTTCCTGATGAATTCCATTTTAAGTAAACGAAAGAAGTATCAATACTGTAACCTTTCAAATTTACAGGTACTGCTGCTTGTGAATTAGTGATTTCATAAAATTTAATATTATTTTCTACAGGTATACCAAATTCCAAAACACCATTACTGTTTAAATCGTCAATAAAAATATTATAATACACTTCATTAGCCAAAATACTACTGTTTTCGGCAAAAAATAACGATTTGTTTATATTATTGTTATTAGAAAAGATATAAGTGTATGGATAAGTCATAACAACAAGTTCATCATTGGCAGAACCGATCAAATTAGCAAATTTAATTGAAGATTTTGGTTTTATGCCAAGGGAAGAAAATTGAATTGAAGGATCAATAAATATTTTTTGGAATATAATATTTAATTGTTCATTTTTAATATTTAAAACCAATAATAACTTAAATGGTGCAATATTAACATCTTCTGAAGATTCCAATAAAACAGCCAAGTCATTTTGTCCGTCACCGTCATAATCACCCGCAGATAAAATATTTTTTACTCCATAAAAAGAAGTGTTAATAGAAATTCCGTTGCTGTAAGTGTTCGCTCCATTTATATTGTAACTAATAATATCACCTTCAGTATCAACAACCCAAAGTTCTTTGGAATTTGTTCCTGCAACTCCGGAAGTAATAACAGCATTTGGAGAACCGAAAGCATTTTTATAATTTAAAACATTTGATATTGAGGAAAAATTGTACAGTTTAGTTTCTAATTTAAGTTTTAAGTCGCTATCTATTTCATAAATTGATAATGTGGTATCATTTGTAAAAACCAATAATTCGGTTTTCAAATCACCATCAATATCTTGTGCAATTATTGGCCTAAAAACCGCTGTTGAATCTACAAATTTATTAGAAAACTTAGTACCGTTTAATGAAGTTTGCTCATCAATAGTTGCTTTAGGATAAAAATAACTTAAAAAATCAATTTTACCGTTATTATTAAAATCGCCGACCGATTTTGGAATAAGTCTGTTTTTTAATGAATCTATTTTTTCAAAACTTATTCCATTAAATTTGTAAATTTGTAAATCGGCCGAATTTGACACATCATTTATTAATACTTCATTTGAATTATTTCCTAATAAATCTACGGTGTTATCATATATTCTACCTAAAGGAAGCTGATAATTTTTTTCAGAAACAGATGTATTATAAATAGTATTATCTGTAGTAACTTCAAAATAAGCACCATCATTATATAAAAAACTTGATTTATCGGTTAAATTTTTAGCTTCAAAAAACATTTCGTAAGTATTATTAGGTAAAGCTATAGGTAAAGGAATAAAACCATAATGCAATTGCTTAAAAAACAGGTTGTTTGTAGAAAAACCATCCAAAGAAATTATCTTAAACTCCGTCTCCCCTTTTATTCTATAATGCATAAATGCAGTACAAATTTCATTAGTGTAGATACTGCCTAAAATAGTTGGAGCAGCACCATAAAATGCATCTGTAAGATTAACAATCTGCAATTCGGGAGGAGTTTTATCTATATAAAAATTAGCCCTTTCTTCAAGCGTTCTGCCGTTTTGTAAATAAACTATTAAACGCAAGCAATAAACCGTATCTTTAAGTGTACCGGTTTTTAAAGTATAAATAACTTTATTGGAAAACTGATATTGTCCATCACTAATTAATGTGTTCCATTCGGTAGGATTTAATCCCTCGCCAAAATAAAGTTCATATTTTTGGAAGTATCCGGATAAAATGGTAGCAGTTACATTTATCGAATCGTCGGCTGTTGCATAATCTTGTTTGGGGTATATAATTCTAATATCCGCAGGTGCTTTTACTGTAACAGCCGTATTAATATTAATTCTTCCTGCTCCAAAACTTTCATCCCAACCTGTTGTACCTAAATCATCAGAAGTAGATTTTAGAATTTGGGATATTTCTTCGGGAGTAAAACTATTAATACTTAACAATAAAGCTGCAGCAGACGTAACAACCGGTGCCGATGCCGATGTACCACTAAATTGTCTGTAACTGTTGTCTCTATCCGTTGTTAAAAGATTTACACCCGGAGCAACTAAATCCAGTGTTGAACCAATATTTGAAAATGAACCTAAATAATCTCTGTAATCAGTAGCTCCGCAGCTTATTACACCGGGATAACCGGAGGGATAATGAGGTAAATTTGATGTTGTGTTGCCCGCACTGCCAACTAAAACAATTCCTCTTTCATATGCGTATTGAACAACATCGCGCAGAACTTTAGAAAAATTTTTATCGCCAAAACTCATATTTATTACTTTAGCACCCATCTGAACCGCATATAAAATTCCAGCGGCAGCATCATCTTCTTCTCCAAAACCTGTCGGATCAAAAGTTCTTACGTTTAACATTAGTGCATTCGGAACAATACCGCTAACTCCGGTTCTGTTGTTTGAAACAGCACCTATAACTCCGGCAACCCATGTGCCGTGCCCGTATTCATCATTTGGATTATTATCCCAATCCAAATAATCACCTTCGGAAGAAGAAAATGGAAAACCGATCCTATCTGTAAAATCCCAGCCAATAACGTCATCTGTAAACCCGTTACTGTCATCATCAATATTATTTATATCAGCAGGATCTAAAATTCCGTTATGGTTAATATCTTCTTTTTCATTAACAAACAAATTTGGAGAGAGATCGGGATGTAAATAATCTATTCCTGTATCAATAATAGCAATTAAAACATCTTTTGAACCGGTTGTAGTTTCCCATGCAGTAAATACTCCAATTTTTTCCAAAGCCCATTGTTGGTTTATTAACGAATCGTTTGGAACATAATCAATTTTTAAAAGATTATTAATTTCCGTGTATTCAATATTATCATCGGTTTCAAATAAGTTTCTTGCAGTATTATTATCATCGCTGTTATTAAAATCTACAACAAAAATTTTACCAATCGGATCATTATTGTTAAAAAAATAAGCATTCAATGGTTTAACAAATTTTTTAGAAGGTAAATTGGTAAAATTGGATTTTGATAATAATTTGATTTTTTCAGTTATGTTATTTATTGAGTTATTAATGTTATCATTATCAATTTGACTTTTATACTTAACTAAAAAACTGTTTTGTGCATACATACAAGAGACTGCAAATAAAAACGCTAATATTATTTTTTTCATATTATTGATCATATTCTAATTTGTTAAAAAGCAGATCTATATTAGTTGGATATTTACCTGAAAAACAAGCTGTACAAAAATCTTCCGGTTTATGATCAACCATTGCAGAAAGCATATCCTCTATTGACATATAAGCAAGAGAATCGACACCCAAATAATCTGCAATTTTATCAACTTCTTTGTTGCAAATATTTGCTATTAGTTCTTCTTTTGACGGGAAATCCATACCATAATAACAAGGGAATAATATTGGTGCGGAAGATACTCTAAAATGAATTTCTTTAGGATTAGCTTCTCTAATTAAACTTATTAATTGACGTGAAGTAGTACCTCTGACGACGCTGTCATCTATTACAACCACAGTTTTATTTTCCAAAACACCTTTTACAGTATTAAATTTTATTCTAACTCCAAGTTCACGTTTTTGCTGGCCGGGTAAAATAAATGTTCTGCCAATATAATGACTTCTTATCAATCCAATTTCCAGTTTTGACGGAATTCCGAGTTTCTCTAATTGATTTTGGTAGCCTATTGCTGCAGTATTCGAACTATCGGGGACACTAATTACAATCACCTTTTCACCATCTTTATCAACAACGGGATACTTACTGGCTAAAACCTTTCCTAATTTTCGTCTTATTTTATCTACATTTGTACCAAAAATTCTACTGTCGGGTCTGCTGAAATAAATGTATTCAAATATACAATGTTTAATATTTGTATTATTTACATCTAATGAATAACTTTTAGGTTGTTTTTTACTAATGGCTTCATCATCTATTACAACTATTTCACCGGGTAACACATCACGCAGGTATTTTGCACCAAGTATATCTAAAGCACAGGTTTCGGAAGCTACAATAAACGAACCGTTTAAGCTGCCTATACACAAAGGTCTAAATCCAAAGGGATCACGTGCTGCAATTAGTTTGTTGTCTGTTAAAATTACAACACAATAAGCTCCCTCAATAAATGATAATGCCTCTTTTACTTGTTCTGTCTGATCCTTTAATTTACTTTTTGCAATAAGATGTAAAATTACTTCCGTATCGCTTGTAGTTTGAAAAATTGAACCTTCATCAACCAATTTATCTCTAAGTTCTTTTGCGTTTGTTAAATTACCGTTATGGGCAACAGCTAAATTGCCATTACGATAATTAACAATAAAAGGTTGAATATTTTTTTTTGAATCTGAAGAACCTGATGTTGAATATCTGTTATGCCCAATTGCCGAAAAACCTTTTAATGCATCATCTAAAATATCAGTATCACTAAAAACTTCGGAAACTAATCCAAAACCTTTATGAATATTAAATACAACATTTCCTTTTTGATTAATGGTTGAGCTGACTATTCCCGAAGCTTCTTGACCTCTATGCTGTAAAGCATGTAATCCATAATAAGTGTTTACGGCAGCACTGGAGGAATTAAATATTCCAAATATTCCACAATGACAAGTTGGTTTATCAATATTTTTCAAGGTTGTTCCAAAAGGTTTATAGCAGTTTAAATAATAAAAAAGGTACTTAATTTGTACCTTTTTAGTCGGAACGGTGGGATTTGAACCCACGACCACTTGAACCCCATTCAAGTACGCTACCGGGCTGCGCTACGTTCCGAAATCAAGAAATTATATTA
>JAZDHY010000031.1:0-44325 GCA_043805435.1 bacterium | reverse complement strand
AGACAATGTTTTATGTGCCGCTCCTACAGAGCTAAAAAGCGGTGGTGGAGGAGGGTAACTATTCTATAAACATTCCTCCCGCTATGCGGGATTTATACATCCAAAGGTATAATTTACAGTTTAATATAATTTCATTTGGCAAATAATATGAATATATCAGAAATCGCTGTTTGCTCTGTGTTTTGTTAAAGATTATTGATGTTTATCATTATAATCCCAAAAATCGCAGTTTCAGACGATTTCTAAATTTGATAAAACTTTAAACAAATTTTATTATATTTACCCCGTTTATAATTGGTTTTAGTGTTAATAAAAATAAGGTATATTTTACTTATGGGACTTAGAGACTTAAAAAAAGAACTTAACAAATTAGATAAAGAAACGCTAATAAAACATATTACAGAACTATATACAAAATTTGGCAATGTCAAAGAATATTATGATCTTTATACTAATCAGAACGAAGAAAAATTGTTAAATAAATACAAAGAAAGAGTTAAAAAAGCATTTTTTATTCGTCGTTTTGAGTGCGATTTATCCATGGCAAAAAAGGCAATAGCAGATTTTAAAAAGCTAGGAGTTTCACCCGAAATTTATGCCAATTTATTGCTTTACCATGTTGAATGTTGTGTTGAGTATATAAATGAATTTGGTGAAAATAATTTTTCGTTTTTTACAAGTATTACTAATTATTTTTATGAGTGTCTAGGAATATATTATGAGGAAAAAGTTTTACAAAAATATGAAGAGAGTGTTAGAACTTTAATAAAAACTTATCCTCGCCTAAATTCAAATTTGGGAATGAGTCTTGACGAAATATTTTATGAATATTATGATTATTTAGATGAAGAAGTGGAGTAAAATATAATACTAAATTTGGAGAGAGCTAACCAAACAAATAGATCATAATAATCCCAAAAATCGCAGTTCAAACGATATGTGTAGATATAGGTGGTTTTAATCCCAACGGGATGAAATTATTATAGCCCAAAAATGCACAAACAAAAACAAACCCGAAACGGGTGACATTAAGTAGCTATTACAATTTTTTTACAGATCATTCGTATATGCTATGTGATTAAAATAAAATCATGTTAATCACAAAAATCATAGTTCAAGACAATGTTTACATCTATTTGTTACACGCTTACACCACGTACAAAAAACCCTTATAAAATATAACAAAATTTTTAGGTACTAATAAATACCTAAAAATTTAAGGAATAGATAATTGATAATTTAAATTAATTGCCTTAATTTGAAACTTAATAAAACAAAGAGGAAAATATGATAAAAATTATTTCAAATATTTTGAATTATTTATTAAAGTCGCTGGTCGTTATATTTGTTGTTAATGTTAACTATGATGCTCAAACTAATCCTGCAAATTATATACAATCCGATAGTTGTTCAATTACTCAAATTGGGCAAATTGTTTTTCACAAAGGAGACAAAAATATAGCCTATGATTGGTTTTCGTATATTCCAACTACAATAAATAAATCAAATACTGAATATATTTTAATTACCGGATTGCACGGAAACAAAGTAACGGATAATTATGACGAAATAACAACCGAAACAAAAGAAATGGTAATAAACGAATCTAAACGAGCAGAAAAAAATAATTATATCATTTGTATTCCTGTAATACCGCGTCCACAAACCGATTATGTATATACAGTTGCTTTTCCAAGAAAAGTATTTATTAATTCTACGGATTCGTTTTGTCAACGGCCCGATTTAAAAGTTAATTTGATGATTGACAAAATAATATCCAATTTAAGCAGCGAGGGGTATAATATTTTTAATAAAGTGCTATTGTATGGACATTCGGCAGGAGCAATGTTTGTGCAGCGTTATGCTTTGCTGCATCCAAAACGTGTTATAGCTTTTGTTGCCGGACAATGCGGCGGAGCTATCACTTTACCTATTGCAGAATATGATAATACGCGTCTGGATTGGCCGGCAGGAGTAAATGATTTTAGTACACTTGCTGGCAGCAAATTTGATTTTGAATTGTATAAAAAAATAAAACAAATGTACTATATTGGTGAATACGATACATTAAACTCTACCCTTGTACGTGTTGGAGAACTTTGGGATTCACAAAACCAAATAGATTTCCTTAATAATACTTTTGGCCAAACTGATCCGGTACGTTTGGAAAAACAAATTAATTTACTAACAAAATTAGGATGTGATGCTGTTTTCAAGAAATACCCGAATATGGCACACCAAAGAACAAAAGAAATATTTGAAGATATGTTTAAGTTTTTTAATAACGAAGTCAAAAATAACAGTTTTGATTAAGAGATACTCTGTTTTTTTTGTATATCAAAATTGTGTTGATGTACCATTAATAACCCGGCATGTTAATCTAGCAAATCACACAAATCACAGTTCAAGATAATGTTTTATGTGCCGCTCCTACAGAGCTAAAAAGCGGTGGCGTGTGGGGTTTACAATTCTATAAACATTCCTCCCGCTATGCGGGATTATACCGACAAAGGTATAATCATCAGTTTTATTCAAATACTGCATGGCAAAGAATTAAAATAAATCATGTCAATCATAATAATCACACAAATCACAGTTCCAGCCGATTTCTTAATTTGGTAGAACTTTAAACAAATTTTATTATATTTATACCAATTATTATTATAATTATTAGACAGAATGACTAAGGAACCCAAAATAATGACAAAAGAACTGATACAAAATTTGTGCGATGCCCAAAAGGATGAGATTACAAGCTACCATATTTACAATAATTTAGCAAAAATTATTAAAAATCAAGAAAACGCAAAAATACTTACTGCAATTGGTAAAAATGAACTTGAACATTATAACGAGCTAAAAAAATACACAAATAAAAGTGTTAAACCGGACAATTTTAAAGTGTTTATCTTTACTTTTTTAGCACGTGTTTTAGGCTTAACTTTTTCGCTAAAGTTTATGGAAAATGGCGAAAGAAAAGCTGAAAAAGGGTATAAGCATATAGGTATTTTAATGCCCGAAGTTGAAAAAATTATGCATGAAGAAGAAATCCACGAAAAAAAGCTGATAAACATGATAAATGAAGAAGGCTTAAACTATATGGGTTCAATAGTACTTGGATTAAATGACGCACTTGTTGAACTGACGGGAGCTTTAGCGGGATTTACATTAGCACTACAAAATAGCAGACTTATTGCAATGCTTGGTTTAATTACCGGAATTTCAGCGGCTTTATCAATGTCGGCAAGTGAGTTTTTATCGCAAAGGCAGGAAGAAAATGAACAGGATGCGGTAAAATCGAGTTTGTACACGGGAATTGCATATATTATTACTGTTGTTTTATTGGTAATGCCGTTTTTTATATTTGAAAATTATTTTATAAATCTTGGCATTACAATGTCGCTGGCAATTTTAATTATTTTGTTATTTAATTTTTATATATCGGTTGCCAAAGATTTGCCATTTAAAAGAAGATTTTTAGAAATGCTGGCAATAAGTTTAAGTGTTGCCGCTATTTCGTTTGGAATCGGTTGGTTTGTACGTGCTTATTTCCATTTAGATATTTAAACAGTTTGATGATAAGTATTTGTTATAAATAGAAGAGGCGTTAATTGTAGCGCGAGTTTCAACTCGCAAGCATTTTGCAAAAGAAAAACAATGCTGGCGAACTAAACCGCCTAGGCGGATCGCGCTACAAAAAGCAGTAATTTTTAGAACCCTGTTAAGGGTTCACCGTTAATAAGATAGAAGAACCAATAATTGTAGCGCGAGTTTCAACTCGCAAGCTTTTTTAAAAAGAAAAACAATGCTGGCGAACTAAACCGCCTAGGCGGATCGCGCTACAAAAAGCAATAAATTTGAAATTATTTTTTTGGTAATGATTTTTAGAACCCTGTTAAGGGTTCACCGTTAATAGGTTTTTTTAGAACCATAAAAATGGTTCCCCATTAATAAGGAAAAATATTGAAAATAGGATTAGTGTTTTCAGGTGGCGGCGCAAAAGGAGCGTACGAAATAGGCGTTTGGAAAGCTTTAAGAGAATTAGGACTGGACAAATATGTTAAAGTAGTCTCAGGTACTTCTGTTGGTGCTTTAAATGCGGTTCTATTTATTAATGGTGATATAGATAAAGCTGAAAAATTGTGGCAAAATATATCTACCGAAGTAATTACAAAACCGAATATTGAATATCTGAATAGTAATTTGTTCCCGTTTGTGGATAAATTAATGCTGCCTCAATTAAGGTCAACAAAAAATTATTTGCAGTCTGTTATGCGTAAATATATTTCGCTTGGTATGATAAAGCAAAGCGAATTAAAATTGATGATTGAAGATAATATAGATTTTATAAATCTGCAAAATACCGATATTATATGTTATGCATGCGCTTTTAATATTAAACAAAATAAACCGGTATATTTTAAGTTAAACAACTTAGATAAAAATAATATAACCCAATATCTGCTTGCATCAACCGCAATGCCTCTTGTTTTTGATAAAGTAGAAATTGACGGAAACGAATATTATGACGGAGGAATTCCATACTTTGGTGCAAATACTCCCATAAGTCCGGTTGTGGAAGAAAATTGTGATGTTGTAATATCGGTTACTACTAATCAATGGGGCGATTTTTGGGGAAGAGGATTGGAATTTGAAAATGCTCAAATATGGCGAATTATTCCTCAGGAAGACCAGTGGGGATTTATGGACGGCACTTTTGATTTTAATCCCGACAACATTAATAAAAGAATAATACAAGGTTATAACGAAGGATTAAAAATATTAATTGAAGTTAAAGCACATTTAATTGAAAAGCACAAAATACTTGAAATAGGTTAATTGTTATGAAATATATAAATTCTACGTTTTTAAAAGCAGGAGGTTTGGTTAAAATTGTTCTGCTTGTTTTTGTTTTTTTAAGCATAAATATTAGTGCACAAGTTTTCCGTAATCCTGTATTGGAATACTGCACCGGAACATGGTGCGGGTCGTGTGCATGCGGCCACCAGATCATTCATGATGATATTATTCCTAATAATCCAAATGCAATTATTATATCGTATCATGGTTATGCAACAAGCTCCGATCCGTTTGCACATTTTGAAGGAAACGGAATAATTGACTCGTTGAATTTTGTTGCTTACCCCACCGGTATAATTGATAGAACAATGTTGCCAGCCGGTATAAGCAGTTGTGCAAATATTATTGGTGATAGAAACCGAATTCCGGCGTATGTAGGCATTAACATAAATTCAAAGTTTAATCCTTTGGATAGAAATTATTCAATCAAACTTTCAATAAGTCCACATACAAAAATTAATGGGGAATTTTATATACAGCTTGTATTAACTGAAGATAGTATTATGTTTCCTCAGGCTGGCGGCGGAGACTGCCCGGGATCGGATGAATTTGTATTTAATAATTTATGCAGAAAAATACTTAACGGGGTAAAAGGAGACTTACTGCCTGCTTCCGAAAATTGGATGCCGGAAGACACAATACACCTTAATTATAATTATTTGTTACCGGAAGAATTTAATGAAATCAACTGTAATTTAACGGCCATTGTTTATAAAAAGGTTAATACTTTATATAATAGCGAAATTCAGCAGGCAGAACGTGTTAAATTGTTTACGCCAATTTATAAATCTTTAAAATTTATTGCACCAAACAATCTTAACTCGGTTATACAAATTAATAATAGTTTCAAAATTAAGTGGGAAAAAGACAATACAGTTCAAAATGTAAATTTGTATTTAATAAATAGGGAAGGTGATATTGTTAATAATTTGCTGACTAATGAAAACAATACAGAATTTTTATGGCAGCCGGATTTGTCTTTGCAGAATAATTATTACAGGTTAGTTTTAAGTTCAAATAATAATCCCGCTATTGCAGATACAAGTTATGAAGTGTATTTAAAACAACTAAATATAAATTGGCAAAAAAGCAATATAGATATACCAAAAAGCTTAAATCAAATAGGTTACACGGTAACAGTAAATAATAATTACTTATATGTAATTGGCGGCGATTCGCTTGGTAACGGCAATGGCGGAACTGATAACGTTTATTATTCAAAGATAAATGAGGATGGGTCGCTCGATCCTTTTTATTTACAGACTTTGTTGCCCAATAATTTTGCTTACGGAAGTTCGTTTGTGTACAATGATTTTATTTATTTGTTTGGAAACGGGTATAATAAAAATTATAAAGCAAAAATATTAAACTCCGGTATGTTAGAAAATTGGCAGGAGTTAAAATCTTTTCCGTTATCTTTAGTAAATGTTAAAGCGGTATTAAACGGAAATAGAATTTATGTTTTAGGGCTGTTTACAGATAGTATAAGTACATATGTAAATAGAACTTATTATAGCGATATTCAGCCCGATGGAGATATTACAGATTGGAATTATTTGGCCGGTGTTCCAAATACACATATAGGCGGAGAAGCTGCTATTAGTGATAGTGTAATATATTACATTGGCGGTAAAGGATTACTCCTTGGTAATTACCAAACTACAAATATGGTTCATTATGCAAAAATTAATTGGTCTGGTAAATTTGAAATGTGGACAAGATCAAATTTTACTGCCAATACAAATAATCATTCGGGATTATTAACAATAAATAAAACTCTGTTTTTAGCCGGCGGGATTGATTCCAATAATATTCCCCTTGATTGTTATCAGGGAGAAATGAACAATAAAAATATATCATGGTTTGGTACATACAATTTGCCGGAATCTACGGAATATGCAAATATGGTTTTTAATAATGGGTACCTTTATTATTTAACCGGATACGGCTCAAACTCTATTTATTTTGCAAAAATAGATGATTCACTTACAGCTGTTGAAGAAAACAAAAACACACCAAACGATTTTGTTTTATATAACAATTATCCAAATCCGTTTAATCCTTCAACAATAATAAGCTTTAATATTAAAGAAAATTCGGACGTGTCTTTAAAAGTGTACAACATTTTAGGAAAAGAAATCTCTTTACTTGTTAAGGGAAATTTACAGGCAGGCAGGCATAAATATACGTTTAATGGTGCCGGCTTATCCAGCGGGGTATATTTTTACCAAATTAATGTAGCGGGAAAAATAAAAACGGGCAAAATGCTGATGGTAAAATAGCATTAAATAATTAACAACGTAAATCAAAAATAAATATTATAAAATTATAAAATATTGTTTGTTAAATCGAAAAATTTTATTAATTTAATTTGTAATAAATTTTAGCGTTTTTGTAGTATTTGTGTTTAGGAAAAGATATTTAAGTTATTGACCTTTTTATTAAAAAGGCTTTTACATATATCATATAACTAAAACAGGGGAAAATATGAAAACTCCAAAATTACTCTTTTTCCAATTATTGATTTTATCATTATTTTTTGTCAGCTCAATCTATTCCCAATCTTATGCTATCGATAAAGGAAGTATGCTTATAAGCGGAGCATTTTCGTTTTCGAGTGCAGGAGGCGACCTTTATAAAGATTCGGATGACAACAATTTAGTTACAATGCAGCTAAATACTTCAATTGGATATTTTATATCGCAAGGGTTTAACCTTGGCGGTAAACTTCTTTTTAACAGATCAAGCCAGGGGGACTATACTTCCACAATGATAGGAATTGGTCCTGTAGTATCGTACTATTTTGGTGACAGCCAAAGTAAAGCCTATCCCTACATAGGGGCTTCTGTTTTATATGTAAGCAATTCTTATGAATCGGAAAGTACTTATCTTGGGGTAACCACAACGCACGAAACAACAATAAACGGATCAACCATTTACTTTGGAGGTGGTGTATGTTATATGCTTTCCAAAGCAATTGGGCTTTTTGGTGAAGTAGGCTACCAAATTGATAATTTATCGGATGATGATGATAATTCATCCAGTGGTAATAAAATTAATTTAACAATTGGAATTGCTGCGTTTTTATTTTAGTAATAATATAAGTTTTACGGTTTAAAACAAAAAAGGGGTGCTTCTAATAAAAGTACCCTTTGTATTAATATTTACCAAGTCGGCTTAAATGTTTAAGAATGGCAATAACATTTAAATAAAATAACAATTTTAATAAGATTTTACAGCAAAAGAAACATACAAATTGTATTTCTATTTTTAGGTGCTATTTAAATTGGTAATAAATATTAACTGATGGTTGTTTATATTTACTAAATAATGTCATATTTGAAGAACTATTTGAGTTAATATTACAGTACTATCCTTCAGCTTTTAATTGTTCTTTAAAAGTATTTTTTACTAGTTTAACGTTTATAGCCGCTGACAGTACTGCAAAAATTTAGCTTGGAAGAGGTATATAATTTTTGAGTCTATTATCTCACAATTTCTCAAAAATACACAAACTTCCAAACAATTTATTCAGAAAGAATATGCGTTATTTTTAAATCCGTTTATCCAAAATCCGGCAAAATCAATTTAGTAATTTTAATTCTTGACTTTTGGCTAATTAAGCAGTATATTTAACATCTAAATAATACATCGCGGGGTAGAGCAATTGGTAGCTCGTCGGGCTCATAACCCGGAGGTTACAGGTTCAAGTCCTGTCCCCGCAACAAAAAAAAGTCTGAAAATTAAAGTTTTCGGACTTTTTTGATTTTAAACCGAATTCTTAACAATTTAGTATAATCTAAAGTTGAAATTTTATCGTCATCAGAAAATTATCGTTCAAATATAGCCGTCCCCCATTTTTTTATTTTGGAAATTAAACTTCTATAACAATCTCTTATTAAAGTATAATCACTTAAATTTTCATTATTATTTGTTAATTTTCGCCGTAATGGTCGAACGTATCGACAAAAAAAGTAATATCTTATATTGTTTTGCAAATTTATATGCTTTTATTAACAATAATTGACAAAAAAATGTTTTGGCATAAATGTTATAGTATATTATATGGAAAATTAAGTAATTTTAAACCTTTTAAGATTTGAAAATGTCCAAATATCATAAATAGGAGTTATAATGAAAAATAAGCTAAATCTATTTTTACTTTTATTCATTTTTGCAGCAGGATTGATTGTTGCACAAACATCTTCACCAACAAATTTAACCGGTTCGGTTGAAAATTGGGGGATGAGAAAATATGTTAAATTAACATGGAATCACGAACTTCAATCACATAATGTTAAGTTTGAGATTTACAAAAAACTTTCCGATTCTACAGAATTCGAAAAAGTTAATTGCTTTTGCCCCCGTAACGAATACCATGATTTTTTTGTTGAATTAGGCAAAACATACAATTATTATATTGTTGCGGTTGCTGGTGGCGTAGCAAGTTTGCCAACTGAAACAATTACGGTTACAATTGAAGAACCTGTTGTTATTTCGGGATCTATAAGCGGTGTTATTACGGATGATGTTACGGGATTACCAATTTTAGGTGCTCAGGTACAGCTTATACCCAAGCAGCATACTTTTCCGTTTGTTACAAGATTGTTTACCGATAGTATAGGAACTTTTACAGCAGATGTTCCTGAAGGTGAATATTATATTTTTGTTTGTAAACCTATGTATAAATTTGAATATTTTGAAAATGCGGCAAAATTACGCGATGCTACACCTGTAACGGTAACAAGCCAAAATGCAGTTAGTGTTGGTATTGGTTTAGCTCCGTTTGTTATTCCACAGGTATTTACATTAAAAGGAAAAGTAACGGATAATGCAGGAACCGGAATACATGCCCGTCTAAAAATAATTTTACAAAACACTTTACATAACAATGTACGTTATGCGGTTACAAATCAAGATGGTGACTATTCGGTTAGATTAAAAGAAAACGATACAGTTATTGTTTATGCCGAAACTTTTAACTCAAGTTTATTGCCTGAATATTACGACAATAAATTAACAGCTCAAGAGGCCGATGTTTTAGTTGTGAATCAAAATTTAGAAAACATAAATTTTGTTTTAGAACCACGTCCGGCTTACGTTAATACTATAACCGGTATGCTAACCGATACGCTAGGTTTACCTATTGTTGGTTCAGTATCAGCATTCAAATTAGCCGAAGGAACTTTTAATTTATTTAAGGTAAGCACAGTATCCGATTCGACAGGTGCCTATGCACTAACCAATTTAATTCCCGGAAAATATATTTTATTTGCCTGTTCATTCCCTAATTATATACCAACATTTTTTAGATATGACGGTGTTCAAACATTACACAGACGGGATGCCGATACATTGGTAATAGCTGAAGATACTAATCTTAGCGGCGTATCATTCACTTTATTAGGCAGAATGTTGGGTGGAAATGGTTCCATTGTTGGTAATATTAATGATGAAGAAGGCAATCCATTAAATGGATCTGTAATATTTGTTAAAAATAATGATGGGAACGTAATTTCTGCAAGTGTTTCAAATAGTGCCGGTAATTTTACTGTTCCTAATTTAAGTGCAAATACTTATTCGTTGGTGATAAGTCGTTTTGATTATGATGAAGCAGAACTAAATAATGTTGAAGTTTCTGAAAATTCTTATTATTCTCCAATTGTAAATGTTACCTTAACTCCTTCTTCGTTAACCGATGTTCAGTCGGAAACTGTTACACCGGAAGGATTTGCTTTAAGTCAAAATTTTCCAAACCCTTTTAACCCTGAAACATCTATCAAATTTAGTATTCCAAGTACTAATTTAGTTACAATTAAAATTTATGATATTTTGGGTAATGAAGTTGCTGTTTTAGTAAATGAAACAAAACAAACCGGTAATTATGAATTGAAATTTAACGCTGCTAATCTTTCAAGCGGTGTTTATTTCTATTCAATACAGGCCGGTTCATATACAAAAACTTTAAAAATGGCATTATTAAAATAAAAAATCCCCCTAGTTCGAAGAAAAGGATGGAATCACCATAGTGTGATTTTGTCCTTTTCCTTTTTAAACTAAAAAACTATATATGACGGATATGGGTTAATACTAAAAAAAATAAAAATTTTGTAAAATTGTAGTGTTGTAAAAAGGTAAAAAAGTATATTTGTTCTATCAATTGTTTCTTTTTATTACAATTTATAATTATTATAAATAAAAGATAGTATATATAGTTTTGGAGAAAAATAATTTGAAAATAAAATATATTTTTGCTTTTTTAATTGTTAGTTTATCACTTTTAACAAATTGTAACGATGATATTTCATCTCCCGAAAACAACACAACAATACGAACAGATATATTGGGCAAATGGCATTCAACTTTTTATGGTGGAATTGAATTTACAAAGGAAGGTTATTTTACAGATTCTTCAAAAACGTGGCTTTGTACTTCTACGTCACCAAAAGCCGAATATGTAGTTAAAGGCAGATATTATGTTATTGATGATATTATCCATTTTTATGATGTTAAAATGACTTATAGTATGTGGCAGGATAGTATGCAAATTGAAGGTATGCTTTCACCAATTAGCAATGTTAAAATATCATTTTTGGATGGAAGCTTATGTTTGCAAAAAATTCAAATTTTGGACCCGGTAGATGAATTTAATACAAAATTAACAGGACGCTGGACTACTATTATGGCGGCAGGAACCTATGAAAGAGATCAAAACCTTAAATATAAAGGCGGAGAAATAAAATACGTATATCAATTTAATACTGATTCGGTTACATGTAAAATCAATAAAGAGATTTTATTTGAAACAATATTTGCTAATACCGAAGATACTGTAGATTATTTTTTTGTTGATGATTATTTGGATTTTACAAATGGGTATTCTTATTTTATTAAATTTGATAACAACAAAATGTATTGGTATTCTTTTTTGGCGTCGTATCAAAAAAGTGAATAAAATTGGTTGGTGATTATAATATTTAATTAAAATGTTCTTTTAAGTTTCTATCAAATTATTGTTTGTATTAAATTAGTATTATTCCTAATTGGAACATTTTTGATCTTTTTGGGATAAAATTAATAATATATTTTTGTTGTTGTAATATTTTTATTTATTTTGTGTAATAGGAATAAAATTAAGGGTTTATTCCTTCAGGGGTTGAAAGTTTTTGGAGAATCAAAACATTTACGATAAAAAAAATAAATTTCTTCATTATATATTAAAAAGCAAATAAATGATAATGATTAATATATTTTATATTGCTTTTATTTTGACGTAAAAAAGGAAAAGGTGTCTTATGAAAAAGGAGGAAGACGTAAGTATATTGCCACAATGTTTGGGATGTAAACATTTTATTTGCGGAACAAGTTCAAAAAAAATTATATGTAAAGCATTTCCTTTGGGGGTTCCTGAGGAATATGTAAGCAGTTCCGGCGATTATTCCATTGATAGAGAGAAAACAAAAGTTGATAATATTCTGCGCAAAGTTCATAGTGTTATTGACCCGCGTCAAGTAGGAATATATGTTTATGTATAAACAATTGGTAAAAAATTAAAAATTATAAAAGAGTTTCACCCGTAAAATGTTAAAATACTCTAATCAAATACATTAAATTTTAATTGATACCTGTAAAAATGATTAAATCACCGATTTTATTAAAGGTGAATAATTCTGGGGCAAAAGGGCATATTACATTTGACGCCTTTAAACTTTACGTAGTCTATGTGGAATAACATATTAATTCCACAATATTTTTATATTAAGGTTAAATTGCTTTTTATTAATCAAATATTAATAAAAAATTAATTTAAAAAATGCTAAATAAATGGTATAATATATTCGATAATAGTTATATTATATTAAATATTGTTTATTTATTAGGATTGATATGCAGCTTACAAAAAATATAAATATTTTACTGGTTGAAGATGCCGGTGTTATGCGGAAAATGGAAAAAAAGACGTTAACTGCTTTGGGTTATAATAATATAACAGAAGCAGAAGACGGTAATATAGCCATTGATATTCTACAAAAAAGAAGTGATATTAATCTTATTATTAGTGATTGGAATATGCCAAATAAAGATGGATATGAACTTCTTCTTTGGGTAAGAGCAAGTGCAATTCATAACGAGATGCCATTTTTGATGGCAACCGGCAGAGGTGAAAAAAAAGAAGCTGCAAAAGCTTCCGAAGCCGGTGTCAGCAGCTTTATTTCTAAACCGTTTAACGCAACAGAATTAGATGTTAAAATAAACGAAGCCTTTGGTATAAATGAAGAAATTAAAGTTGTTGATAAGGAAGAAGAACTAAAAAATAAAGTTATTAATGGAAAAGTAAAATTTAAAATTGCACACATTCAAATAACGGATCATCTTGTACTTGGTGTACTTAAACATATGATTCAAAAAGGGGAGTGGGCCCCAAAACATTTTGAACTGGAAACACAATGTCTTTCCAGCTGGAACCCGGTTGCAAAAGCTCTTGAAGACGGAACTATTGACGGTGCCTGTGTTTTGGCTCCAATAGCTATGGATTTATTTAGTTATGGCGTACCAATAAAGCTTGTAATGCTTGCACATAAAAACGGAAGTATATTTGTGCGTAATAAAAGCGGAGAAAGCGGTGAAGCAAGCGTTGAGTTTTACAAAGGAAAATCATTTTATATTCCGCATACTATGTCAATTCATAATATGCTTGCACATTTATTTTTTACAAAAATTGGGTTAAAACCGGGTGTAATTGGAAAAGAAGATGTTGATGTTAGTTTTGAAGTAGCACCTCCGGTAAAAATGCCGGAATTTATTAACGGCAACAATAATGCTTCCGGCTACTTGGTTGCTGAACCAATTGGTACAAAAGCAATTGCATTAGGAATTGCAGAACAACAATTCCTTTCAAGTGAGCTATGGGAAAATCACCCATGCTGCATTGTAGCTTTTCAACAGGAAATTATTGACAAATATACAGATGCTGTTTTTGAATTTACTCAACTATTAGTGCAGGCAGGAAAAATTATTTCAACAAAACCGGGGCTTGCTTCGGAAATAGCAGTTAATTTTTTAGACCCTGATAAATCGCTTGGACTTAAAACCGCATTGTTAAAAAATGTATTAACCGATCCGCTTGGCATTAAAACAGAAGACCTTTATCCTAATATTGAAGATTTGGAAAAAATTCAAAATTATATGCACGATATTATGGGCATTGGGAATAAAATAAATGTTAAAGATTTTGTTGATTTAAGATTTGCAAAAGCTGCATACGCTAATGATACAACCGCACAAAAAAAATCATTTTTACACGATGATGAAAAATCGGCATTTAATATTCTATCACGAAATTTATCAAAAACTTTCAAACAATCCGAAAAAACATTATTAAATAAAGAAGGCAAATATTTAATGTTTAGTTTGGGAGAACATCTATACGGTATTGAGATTCTTAAAATTATTGAAATCAGCAAACTGGGAAATATTAGAACTGTTCCCAAAGCACCCGAATTTGTTAAAGGTATTATGAACTTTAGAGGTGCCCTAATTCCTGTTGTTGATTTACGTGTGATATTAAATTTGGAAAAAGTAGAATATAACGAAAAAAATTATATTATTATTTTAGAATTAAATGTTGGAAGTAAAAATCTTAGTTTTGGCATTGCTGTTGATTCGGTTACGGAAATTATTGATGTTAAATCTAAAAATTTAGAAGAACCCCCTCCTTTTGTTCTAAATAGTGCCAATAATTATCTTTCTGCAATGGTAAAAATAAATGAAGAAGTACGAATTTTATTAGATGCTGACAAAATATTAAGTGCTAATATGCGGGATGTTATTGCCAAAGCAGTTTAAATGTTGTTTTAAAAACTTGCCCGTATAAGAAAGAGGATTATCCATAATATCCTGCGGAGTACCAAAGGCAATTATTTCTCCGCCTTTATCGCCGGCTTCCGGTCCTAAATCTATTATATGTTCAGCGCATTTAATAATATCAAGGTTATGTTCAATAATAATTAAAGATTGTCCTTTTGCAAGAAGTGTATTAAAAGACTTAAGTAGTTTATTAATATCATCAAAATGCAAACCTGTTGTAGGTTCATCAAAAATAAAAAGAGTATGACCAACTTTATTTACATTAATTAAATGTGAAGCAAGCTTAATTCGTTGTGCTTCTCCGCCCGAAAGTGTATTTGAAGGTTGGCCGAGTTTAATATATCCAAGTCCTACTTCAGAAAGAACTTTTAGATATTTCCCTATTTTTATGTTTAATTCAAAAAACTCTTTTGCTTCGTCAACTGTCATATTTAATACATCAACAATACTTTTATTATTGAACGTAACATCACGAATCTCTTTTTTAAATCTTGTTCCTTTGCAGTCTTCACATTCAAGAAATAAATCCGCTAAAAATTGCATTTCAACACGTACAAAACCTTCACCATTACAAGTTTCACATCGGCCGCCGGGTACATTAAATGAAAAATATCCCGGAGTATAACCACGTGTTCTTGCCAACGGCGTTGAAGAAAAAAGTTCACGTATCTCTTCATAACCTTTAATGTAACTAATTGGATTTGAACGAGGTGATTTTCCGATTGGAGTTTGATCCACAATTTCAACACCGTTTATTAAATGTGACCCAATAATTGAATTAAATTTGCCAATTTTGGGAGGGTTTCCGCCAAGCTCTTTAGAAATTCCGCCATATATTACATCATGAACCAAAGTACTTTTGCCGGAACCGCTGACTCCTGTAATAACAACAAAACTATTTAAGGGAATATCAACATCTAAATTTTTTAGATTGTTTTCGCGCGCACCATTAATAGTAATTGAAAAAGGAGTAGTGTGAAATTGGTATTTGGGAACGGGTATAGTTATTTCTCCCGATAAGTATTTGCCGGTTAATGAATTACTGTTTTTTAATAAGGAATCATAATCACCAATATGAACAACTTCACCGCCTAAAGCACCGGCTTTTGGACCCATATCAATTATTAAATCGGACTCTTTCATTATTGCTGTGTCATGTTCTACAACTAAAACAGTGTTGCCAATGTTTCTAAGGGATTTAATTATTTTTATAAGTTTTTCGTTATCACGCGGATGCAGCCCAATACTTGGTTCATCCAAAACGTATAAAGTTCCCATTAAAGCAGAACCCAGCGATGTTGCAAGATTTATCCGTTGCGATTCTCCGCCCGATAAAGTGCTGCTTAGTCTATCTAATGTTAAATAACCTAATCCAACATCGTTTAAAAATGTCAATCTTTTAATAATCTCTTTAAGAATTCGTTCGCCAACTGCCAATTCAAAATCGCTTAGCTGTAGTTCAGTAAAAAATTTAAGAGTTTTATCAATTGGTGTTTTAACAACTTCGTAAATTGATAAGTCTCCTATTTTTACTTGCAAAGATTCGCGTCTAAGCCTTGAACCTTTACAGGCTGAACATTGTGTAATCCCTTGATATTTATTTATTAAAATTTTTATGTGAAGTTTATAACTGTCTTTTTCTAATGATTTGAAGAAACCGGTAATACCCGGATATTTGTCAAAACCGTTAAAAATTAAATCAACCTGATCTTGTGTTAAATCGGAAAATGGTACTGTAGTTGGTATATTTTTTTTTGCTGCTAATAACAATAAAACATTTAAATTATGTTGAAATTTTGGAGTTCTCCAGGGTGCAATAGCCCCTGTAACAATACTTAAATTAGGGTTTGGAATAATCAGATTTGGGTCAAATCCTAATATAGTTCCAAATCCTTGACAAACGGGGCATGCTCCAAAAGGATTATTAAACGAAAAAAAACGAGGTTCAGGTTCTTCGTATCTAATATCGCAGCATTCATAAAATTTATTAAACTTTTTTATTGAGGAAGATTCGGCGTTAATTATTGCAAGTCTGCCTTCTCCCTCTTTAAAACCAACTTCAATAGAATCGGCTAACTGCTCGCGGGCTTTATCCTTTTTTATCTTAAATCGGTCAATTACAATAAATACATCTTCCTTTTTGCATTTTGGAATTGAAAAATCTTCAGTAAAATCATAAAACTTACCTTTTATATAAAATCTATAAAAGCCGCGTTTTTTTAATAATTCAAATTCATCTGTTATAGTACGATGTTCTGTTGCTTTTAATGGAAAACATAAATAATATCTGTCCGTAATTGGCTGTAATTCGATCCATTGAGATACGGTTTTAACAGAATCTTTAATAACTTGGTTTCCGCATACAAAACAGATAGTTTTTCCAACACGGGCAAATAATAAGCGTAAATAATCATATACTTCAGTTGTTGTTCCAACAGTAGACCGGGGATTACGTGTGCTGCTTTTTTGTTCTATTGCAACAGCAGGACTAATTCCGGTTATAGATTCAACATCCGGTTTATTGATTCTTTCTAAAAACTGGCGTGCATAAGAACTTAAGCTTTCAACATATCTTCTTTGTCCCTCAGCGTATATTGTGTCAAATACTAACGATGATTTACCACTGCCGCTTACTCCGGTAAATACAATTAGTTTATTACGCGGAAATTGGAGGCTGACATTTTTTAAATTATGTTCTTTTGCCCCCTTTATAATAATTAGTTTTTCTTTTATCATTATTTTGTTTTAAAAAAATTAACTTAATTGGAATTGTTTTTTAACTTGTTGATTGTGTCTTCCAATTTTTTTAATTCAAGAAACTTCTCATCTAATTTTTTTTGTTGATTTTCAATTTCATTTAATTTTGTATTCAAAGATTGTTCATATTCGCCTTTGTCCCAATAACCGCGCTGCTCAAAATATGTTTTAAATAACCAATTTCTTTTTAAAGCTTCCATATTTTCCGCAAAAGCTTCTGTACCAATTTGTGCTGCTTTTGTAGTTTGAACTAAATTGTTAATAACAGCTTGAATTGAATCAAGGGCAGTTCTATCAGTTAAAAGTCCGCCAATTGTTCCTTTCCCTTTCCTAACATCTTTAACTATGCCATCAAAATTAGCAATTGTCGTATCTATTTTAATCATAACGCTTTGCAGCCCAACACCAACTTCAACAATAATGTCTGAAATTTGATTAAGTCGGGAAGTTATTGCGGTCATACTTCTATCGGCGGATTGTGTTACGCTTACCGTTGATTTATAAAGTTCATCGTCATTTACCAGTTTACCAATAGTGCCTTCACCTTTGTTAATATTTGCCACTATACCGGAAAAATCTTTTGTGATATCTTTAACATAAGCCATAATTTCTTGTGTCTCTTCAATAATTTGCGACACATTAACCGGATCTTTAGATTTTATAACCGACCCGTCTTTTACAATCGGACTACCTCCGGATCCGGGAGTAATTGTAACAATTTTTTTACCAACCAATCCTTCGGTTTCAATTGATGCTTCGCTATCAAAACGAATAAAATGTTGCAGACTTTTTTGAACTCGTAATGTAACTTCAACTTTACCGCTTCCATCAGACGAAAGAACTAATCCGTTAACACTTCCTATATCATAACCGCTTAAACGTACCGGAGCACCCGGTTTTAATCCTTCAACGGCCGAAAAATAGGCTTTTATGTAAATTGTATTTTCAAATAATGATTCTTTATTTCCAATAAAAAATATAAACAATATTAATAAAACGGAACCTAAAAATATAAAAATTCCTAAACGGGCACCTTCTAAGTTTTTAAGCATCAAAACTCCTAAATATTTTACTTTAAAGCTTCTTGGCTAAAAAAGTTTTGTAAAAAGTTGTCATTTGATAAAATTAAATCTTCAATTTTACCTTGATAAGCAATTTTTCCTTCACGTAAAAAAATCGCTCTGTCCGAAATTATTTTAGCACAAATCAAATCGTGTGTAACAATAATTGAGGTCATTTTTAACTGTTTTTGCAAATCTAAAATTAATTTGCTAATCTCTTTTGTAGTAATAGGGTCTAATCCTGTTGTCGGTTCATCATATAACATTAATTGAGGGTCGGTAATAATTGAACGGGCAAGCCCTATTCTTTTTCGCATACCGCCGGAAAGTTCGGATGGCATTTTATCTATTGCGTGAGCCAACGATACTAATTCGAGTGTTTTTTCGGTTTTAATATCGCATTCCTTTTGACTTAATGCAAAAATTTTTTTTAATGGGAACGATAAATTTTCGCGTACAGACATAGAATCGTAAAGTGCTGCACTCTGAAATAAGAACCCGATTTTTTTTCTTACTTTATTAAGTTCACTAATTGTAAGAGAGTGTATTTCTTGGTCTTCAATAAAAATTTGCCCGTTATCGGGTGCTAATAATCCAATAATACATTTAAGTAAAACACTTTTACCTGTACCGCTTTGACCAAAAACAACTAAATTTTCACCTTTTGTAACATCTAAAGATATATTATCCAAAATTACACTTTTACCAAATGCTTTGGAAAGGTTTTCTATTTTTACTAGGATACTGTTGGCCATAACCACAACGTAACTTTTACTAAAACTGTATCCATAATTAATATCAAAAGCGATGCAATAACCACAGATGTGGTTGATGCTTTTCCAACCCCTTCAGTTCCGCCTGTTGTTGTATATCCCTTATAACAACCAACAAGCCCAACAATAAATCCAAAAAAGAACGTTTTTGCTATACCCGGAATTAAATCTCCAAATTGAATTGCATCAATTACCGAATTAAGGTAATAAACAAAATTCATGTTTTCGGTAATAATTACAGAAACATATCCGCCTAAAACAGAAAGTAAAACAACATAAATAGTTAAAACCGGTAAAATCATTGTGGTTGCAAAAATACGTGTTACAACTAAAAAATTAAAGGGATCAACACCCGATACTTCCATTGCGTCAATTTGTTCCGTTACACGCATCGACCCTAATTCGGCACCAATACCGGAACTAACACGCCCCGCAAATATTAACGCAGTAATTACAGGTCCTAATTCTCTAATTGAGGATATAGAAACCATTGCAGGTAAAAAATCAGTTGCTCCAAATCGTTGCAATACAGGGTAACTCTGCAATCCAAGAACAAGACCTATTACTACACCTGTAATGCTTACAATTGGAAATGTTTTTACTCCTAATTCGTCCATATGTTTTTTTATTTCAGCAATTTCATACGGTGGAACAAAAACTTGCCTTAAAAATTGTACTGTAAACAGACCAAGCCCGGTTAATGTTGCAAAAAAATTATAAATCGACTCAATATATGTAGGTTTTCGTACCGATAAAAGTTCTGGTATTTTCATTTATTAATTTTTTTTATTTTGTTTTACTAAAATAATTAAATATTATCTTATTTGTAACAATTTCTTTCCAATTTAGTCTTATAAATAAATAAAAGTTTTTTTTTTGAAATACAGGTTTACAATTTTCATTTATTTTTTTTATTTTACAGGTAGTAATTTAAAAATTAATGTTGAAATAAAACGTGGACAAAAAAAAGTATTTTTATAATAAGAAAAAAAAATCCAATCCTTCCGATAGTAATACAAATATTGAAAAAATAACAAACACTCAAAATAAACCAAAAATTGAAAATTCTGTTAATTTAGAAAATGTTAAATCTAACGAAAATGTTGCTTCAAATGAAAAAATTGTTAAAAACCCTAATTTTAACAAAAGCAAAAATGTAAATAAAAAAGAAAATGTTAATCCAAATGCTAAAAATAAAAAATTTATTCAAAAGGATAAACCGGAACATAAACAAGAAACTAAATTTGAACAGAAATCCCAAGAAAGACCTATTGGTAAATCTTTAGAAAAACAAGATGAAAAACCTGAAAATAGATCTAAAGAAAGATTTGCACATAAAAATGCAGCTAATAAAAAATCTAAATCTGATCATAAATCACTTGAAAAATCCGATAATAAATCTGAAAGCAGAAATGAAGGAAGACCTTTTAGTAAAAACGAGAATAAAAACGAATATAGAAAAACCGGAAACGTTAAACACTTTAAGCAAAAAGAACATTCTTTGCCGGCAGTTTCGGAATTAAAATATTTCTCTGATTTTATTAAAAGACAAATTCCAAAACATATTCAAGAAAATAAAAATTTCTTAAATATTGAACCTCTGGCTTTATTGGAATACGAACATGAGTTGAAAATAAAAGAAAGCAGTCTAAGGGAATTTTTTAACAAAAACAATATTAATGGTAAAATAGAAAAAATTACTCCGTCTGTTAAAGCAAGAAATTATCGAACTACTACAAAAAGAAAATTAAATTTTGAAAAAGGCAAATATACTTTAGTTTTTCAAGAAGAAAATATTATTAATTTTAATAATCTTATTAGTGTTTCAGCTTTAGAACCTGTTGAGCATAAGGATTTATATTTATTTGTGGCCGAAAAGATAAATACTGCAACATTTAGCTTGATAGCAAAGTCGCTTAATTATTTGATAATAAGAGGTACTTATTTAGACTTTACCCTAATTTTTAATATTCATCAAATGAATGCGGATGTTGTTAGAAAAGTAAAAATGCTTAGTGATGAAATTAAACAATTAAAGACTAATGTTAGATCTGTTTTTGTATATTTGGATCCTACAAAATCGGATTATTATTTTGAAAGCCAAAGGCCTGATGTATCTGTCAATTTTAAGAATATTTTTGGTCCGGATAAAATACTTGTAAGTTTTAGCGGAAATAAATATTCTTTTTTGCCAACTTCTTTTTCACAAGTTAATGAAAGTATTGTACCTGCAATGTTGGATAAGGTTAAAAATCTTTTAAAACCTAAAAAGGATCTCGTTTTAATTGATTTGTATTCCGGTTACGGTTTATTTTCTTTGTATTTAGCGGATTCATTTGCGGATGTTATTGGTATGGAGGCAGATGTAAATGCGGTAAAATCGGCAAAGGAAAATGTTGAATTTACGGGCAAAAATAATGTTAGATTTTTAGCAATGCGTGTAACCCTTGCAAATATTGATAAATATATTCCTAAAAGTTTTAGATATGACGAAATATTTATTTTAGACCCACCCAAGATGGGAACTGAAGACAGGGTAATTCAAGCTGTTGCGCAACGGAACCCTGCTAAAGTGTTACATATATTTTGTGGTGTTGACAATATACCGGAAGAATTAAAAAAATGGGAACAATATGGATATTTTCCAACAACCATTGCCCCATTGGATATGTTTCCCGGGTCGCCGAACTTAGAGGTGTTTGTTTTATTACAAAAAAAATAAAAACTTTAATAAATAAATTGCATCAAAATCCCCTTTAACGGGGATTTTTTGTTTTGAGGACAAACAAATTTAATTATTTGTGACATAGGTTTGAATTTTGTGCGGCTGTATTTTAATTAATTACATTGAATAAAAATCGAAAACTGATATAAACAAAAATTTTAGAACAATTATTAATTGAACTTAAAAAATTAAATACTATTCCACAATAACCAAGTTAAAGTAACTTACAATTAGTTTTGAAAAAAAATGCATTAATAAATCAATAAAATACAAACTGTTGTTAAACCTTTTATTACTAGACGTATTAAAAATGCATTCAAAACTAAATAAAACAACAAGATTTTACAGGTTTATAGTAAAATAAGGGCTAAAATTTATACCAAGACTATTTTATTCCTTGCAAAAAAAAAAAAATAGTTTTAACTTGCAAAAGTTATTATCACTTACGAAGTGTTAACCTTATAAAAACATATTAAAACAGCTTTAAATTCGTGGATTTTCCTTTTATTTATTAAAAATCGGTTTTAGGGGAAATATATTTTTTAATAATATTATTTAGAAACAAAAGTAATCAAATGTTGGTATACGTTTAGAGAAGAGGAAGACCGGAAAATAAGAAATTACAATTTTAATTTTATAAAATTAAATTAATTAATATATAAACTAACTAGATGAGACTATAATATGAAAAAAACCTTATTATGCCTGCTACTAACAATTGCTTTATTAAGTAATTACACTTTTGGGCAAACCGCGCAAGATTCTTATAAAAAAGGAAAGGAACTAGACAAGACTGAAGACTTTAACGGGGCTATTGCTGAATTTGATAATGCAATTAAAGCTAATCCTAATTATGTAGAGGCTTATTTTAGTCGTGGGCTTGATAAGTATAAATTGAAAGATTATAAAGGAGCACTTACCGATTTAGACAAAGTAATTGAGCTTAAACCTGATTCAAATTCGTTTTATTATAGAGGATTAACCCAATATATTTTAGGAAATTATAAATTAGCAATTGGTGATTTTGATAAAGCAATTGAACTTAATACAACCTTTACTAATGTATTTAACTACAGAGGTAAGGCTAAATTTGTTGTTGATGATTATACAGGAGCTATTGCTGATTTTGATAAAGCTCTTCAATCCGATTCGGCTGATGTGGATATGTATAGTTTTAGAGCAAAAGCAAAATACTTGCTAAAAGATTATGCTAATTCAATAAATGATTACACTATTGTTGCCAAAATGAATCCTACCGATGCAGAACCGGTTTATTCAATGGGTCTTAACAAATTTATGTTAAAGGATTATCCCGGTGCTATAGCAGATTATAACAAAGCAATTGAACTTAAACCGGATTATGCCGAAGTTTATTATAGCAGAGGACTTACTAATCAGGCACAAAAGTTATTTAAAGAAGCTATTGTTGATTTTTCAAAAGTTATTGAGTTAAATCCAAAATCAATGGATGCGTTTTACAATAGGGGTGTTTCTAATTTAGTTCTAAAGGATATTCCTAATGCAATAGCAGATTTTAATAAATCAATTGAATTGAATCCCGAACATGCAAATTCATATTTCTTTAGAGGTACTGCTAAATTTAATAGTTCCGATAAAGAAGGTGCTTGCGTTGATTGGACAAAAGCCGGTGAATTGGGAATTGAAAAAGCTAAAGAGATGGTAACAAAATATTGTACTAAATAGATTAGAGCAATTAACATTATTATTAGCTGATAAACTGTATCTTTAAATAAATTAGTTTTAGTAATAGATAAAAAATTATATAAGGCACTTGGTTTTGTAATTAAAAATTAAGTGCCTTTTTTATTTTAGAAAACTGAATAATAAATACTCGAAAAGCCGAACATTTTATCAAAATTCAGGTAAAATAAATTATCCCGGATTTTGCAATAGAAAGCAATAGAATAGTGGGTTTTTGTACTGCAAAATATTATTTGTATTTTTGCTAGTGACGTGTTAGGCGCGTTTTGAAACTAAAACATTAGCTGCTGCCCTTATTTTTTTACTAGCCTTTTACAATTAGATGATTATAATGCGGTTTTTTTTCTTCTACTACAAGTTTGGGTTAACCCAAACACTACTTCAATCCGTAACTAATTATCAGGTGGAAATTTTGGATTTATTCATGAAAGCAAGTAAAATATTTTGCTTGCTTTTTGCGTTAAATAACAGATATATTGTAGATAATCAAAACTTTTTATCGTCAAATCACTTAACAAAACCGGTTATAATTTTTAAGTGTTGGCTGATTGATATACGATTTATAAATAAATGATAAAAACTTTACATATTGCGCAAATATAGTTCGATTGTCGAAATGAAGAATCAAAAAAGTTTTTAATGCAGTAATCAGCATCCTATCGTATTAATAAGAATTGATTAAACGTATTAAATATTTTTTATTTAAGGAATTGGTAAAATGGATAATCTAAAAAAAGATAAACTCCTATACACTCAAGCCGAGATGCAAAAAGCCTACGATGAAGTTGAAAATCGTGTAAAAGAAAGAACCGCCGATCTATTAATTATGAATAAGTTGTTACAGTTGGAGATAAATGAACTTAAAAAAAACGAAGAAGCCCAACGTTTAAGTGAGGAAAATTTTAGAAATGTATTTGAGCATGCAGCAATGGGAATATCTATGACCGGATTAGATGGTACGTTGAAAACAAACAGAGCTTTTTTTCAAATATTAGGATACTCGGAAGTTGAATTATTGAAATTAAAATGGCAGGAAATAACACACCCCGACGATATAGAGAGAGATAGAAAGATAATAAATTCAATTATTGCCGGAGATAAAAAATCGGATCGCTGGGAGAAAAGATATATTAATAAAAAAGGAGAAATAGTATGGGTAGATATTACTTCAACATTACAAAGGGATACGCAAAATAAACCCTTATATTTTATCACTACTATTTTAGACATTACAAATCAAAAACTGATTAGAGAAAATTTACGCGAAACAAATGAATATCTCCAAAAACTTTTTGACTATGCAAGTTCACCAATTATTGTTTGGGATGTTTTGCTAAACATAACACGATTTAATCATGCCGCCGAAAATTTAACAGGGTATAATGCAAACGATCTTTTAGGTAAAAGAATTGATCTGCTTTTTCCTCCGGAGAAAAAGGAAATTTCTTTAAATTTAATAAGTAAAGCGGCTACAGGTGAAATGTGGGAATCTGTTGAATTAGAAATTTTAAGAAAAGATAGCGAAATTAAAACATTGCTTTGGAACTCGGCTAATATTTATAACAATCAGGAAGAAATTATTGCAACTATTGCACAAGGACATGATATAACCGAGCGTAAACGGGGTGATGAGGAAATAAAAAAACTCAATACTGAACTTGAAAAACGAGTTATTGAAAGAACTGCTCAGCTTGAGGCGACTAACAAAGAACTTGAATCTTTTAGTTATTCAGTATCTCACGATTTACGGGCACCGTTAAGGCACATTAGCGGTTTTGTTGAATTATTAAATAATCGTTTTTACGAAACACTTACAGACAAAGGGAAACATTATCTTGACAGCATAGCCGATTCAGTACATCAGATGGGTGTTTTAATTGATGATTTGCTGCAGTTTTCCAAAACGGGCCGGCAGGAAATGAAACATACATTTTTGGATATGAATCAGATTGTACAAGAGTCTCTTTCACAAATTTTACTCGGTATTACAGATCGAAATATAGAATGGAAAATTGAAAACTTACCCAATGTTTTGGGGGATCGTGCATTATTGAGGCTGGTCTGGATAAATTTAATAAGTAATGCTGTTAAGTTTTCGCGTAAAAAAGAAAAAGCAATCGTTGAAATAAATTCGTATATTAAGAATAATGAGAACATCTTTTTTGTAAAAGATAATGGTGTTGGATTTAACATGCAATATGCAAAAAAACTGTTTGGAGTGTTTCAACGATTACATACGATTGAAGAATTTGAAGGAACCGGAATTGGACTAGCAATTGTACAACGGATTATTACTAAACATGGCGGACGCATTTGGGCTGATGCAGAGTTGAATAGAGGGGCAATTTTTTATTTTACATTACCATTAAATAAAAGCTGAAGTTATGGTTGACTTAAAACAATTTTGATTGCAGAAGATAATCCAAATGACATTGAATTAACTCTTGAAGCTATGAAAGATCAAAATTTAGCCAATCAAATTGTTGTTAAAGATGGAGTTGAAGCGATGGAATATTTGCGTTGCGAGGGTAATTATAAAAACCGTAAGGAAGGTAATCTGGCTTTTTTGCTGCTTGATATTAAAATGCCCCGCATGGACGGAATAGAAGTATTGCGGATTATCCGCAGCGACCCAAAACTTAAAACTATGCCTGTTGTTATTTTAACATCATCGCGCGAAAAACAGGATTTACTTACCGGTTATAATTTGGGAGTAAATGCATATGTTGTTAAACCTGTTAATTTTCATGAATTTATAGAAGCCGTAAAACAGATTGGTGTTTTTTGGGCTGTGCTAAATGAACTTCCTCCCGAAGGAGAATAATAAAATGGATGAAATGATTAAAGTCGGTACTAAACTTAACCTGCTTTCACTAGAAGATTCTATTGGAGATTATGAAATTATTTGTGAAAAATTGATTGATGCTGGTTATGATTTAAAAATAGTACGCGTTGAAAAAGAAAATGATTTTGTTGCAGCTTTGAATGACAACAAATATGATGCGATTTTAGTTGATTTTAATTTACCCGGATTTAATGCCTTTGGAGCATTACAGATATGTAACGAAATATGTTCAGAAACCCCGTTTATATGTGTTTCGGGCTCTATTGGAGAAGAAACTGCTATTGAACTATTAAAGGCCGGTGCTGTAGATTATGTACTTAAAGACAGACTGGAAAGACTTCCATTTGCCGTTAAAAGAGCACTTGATGAAGCCGAAGAAAAAGAAACCAGAAGACATACAGAAGCAGCATTAAGAGAAAGTGAAAAAAATTACAAAACTTTGGCGGATTCGGGTTTAGCGATGATTTGGACTGCCGAAACAAATAAACAATGCAACTATTTTAATCGGGTTTGGCTTGATTTTAGAGGGCGAAATCTTGAACAGGAAATAGGAGACGGGTGGACTGAAGGAGTACATCCGGATGATTTGGAGTTTTGTTTGGCTACTTATATTGCAGCCTTTGATAAGAGAAAAAAAATTAGTATGGAGTATCGTTTGAAACGGTATGATGGGGAATACCGCTGGATTGTTGACGAAGGCTGCCCGCGTTATAATACCAATGATAAATTTATTGGCTATATTGGCCATTGTATGGATATAACGGAAAGGATGAAAGCGCAAGAGGATTTATTAAAAAAAATGGACGAACTGCAACGATTTTATAATCTTACTGTTGGACGCGAACTTACTATGATTGAACTAAAAAAAGAAATAAACGGGCTTCTAAGAAAATTAGGTGAAAAAGAAAAATACAAAATTATTGAATAAAAATTCCAAAATATAATAAGGCAGTCATTACCCGTAGCAATGTTATTATTCCCCTTATTAAAATTAATCCTTGTCTCCTTCATTTTTTTTTTAATAATTATGTCATCCCTTTGGGATTTTATGATACCACATAACATATTATTATATAATGCCATAACGTGTATTTGTTCCACCCAAGTACGGCCGAGCCGTACAATGTGTGTAACTTCCCTTAACACCACAAAAGGAGCTTCAGCTTTAGGCAGATTCGAAATAGACAGAGATGTTTCTGTTTCGTCACATTTCTTTTCTCATCCGAAACAACAGAAACATCTGGTCTGTTTAATTTTAAACTTGCTTCAAATTCCCGATTTGATTTCCTTATTCCATTCAACTTCTATTACTTTTGGGTATAATTTAATAAACACATAATTTCGTTTTAGGGAACATTTAATGGTTGCGTAAAAACAGAAAATAAAACGAATAAAATTGCAATAAAAAATATGTTGTTTTCAATTGGAGTATTATTGAAGTGAAATAAAAGATTAAAGCATTTATTTATTTTTATATTAATTAATTTTACATTATTTGTCTAAATTATTCATATTTTAAATATATAAAAATCAATTTGTGTTATATTAAATATGAAGAAAAAATATGGTTGAAGATTACAAAAAACGAGGAATGGAACTCTTTAACTCAAAAGATTTTATTAGCGCAATTTATTTTTTTACGAAAGCAATTAAATTTGACACTGAAGATGCGGAATTATTTCATTATAGAGGTATTTCGAAATTCAATTTAAAGCAGTATAGTGAGGCTATTATTGATTTTAATAAAGTAGTGGACATTGATCCGTATTATGAAGATGCTTATTATTACAGAGGAACCGCTAAATATTATTTAGAAGATTATATAAATTCGATTGAGGATTTTGACAAAGTGATAAAAATTAATCCGCGTAACGCCAATGCTTTTTGTAACCGTGGTTTAGTGAAAAACAGCTTAAATGATAAAGATGGGGCTTGTGATGATTTAAATAAGGCTGGTCATTTAGGGCTTAACGGGGCATTTGATTTATTAAAACAGATAAAATAAAATTTCATAATTAAAATATAAATGGTTCCTATTGTATTTAAGAACCTTTTATAAATAAGAAACATTAAATAATAAAAAAATGAATAATTTTGCGGAGTATATTACCTTGTAATATTTATTCTATTGATCCCATATCGGTTTGGTCGCCGTCGCTCTCAAAATATAATTCTACTTTTTCTCCACCTATTTTAATATCGGCTTCATAAAAAGTATCACCGCTTTTACCTACTATTTGTGTGGCTGCGGAAATTTTACAACCGGCATAAGTTGTTTTAATATAAGATGAAATATTGGTTGGAAGTTTTGAAACCGCAATACCGGTTTTTGTCATTTTGTGCTGACCATCTTCATCAAATACTACAGTAATAGCTTTTCCTTTTTGTTTGAATTTAGCTAAATATTGTGCGTTATTAACTTCTGTTTCATCAACTTTAACCCATTTAACACTGGTTGCTTTTGGAAATAATTGTGCAAATGAATCTTTTGCTTCTTGTGGAATGTTGCCCTGTTGAGCATATGCTGTAAATGAAACAAATAAAAGGATTATAAATAAATATTTTGATAACAATTTGGACCTCTTTTGATTAATTAAGATAATTTTTTTTACACTTCAAATATAATAAATAAATAATAAGAGAATTGAAGCAATACAAGATAAATTAATTATTTGTTTTATAAATATTTTTACTAAAGCTGAATTTTTTGTATTTGTAACTTAAATTTATCAATATAATATATATATTCTAAAATAGTTTTATTTCTGGCAAGTTATAAACTCAAAAGTTTTAACTTTTGCATATATTTATAACAAATTTATTTATATATTTAAAAGATTAAAATATAAATTTCCCTAATACACAAAAAATAATAGCAAATAAAATATGATTGAAAAATATGTAAAACAAGCAATAACTAAGCATTTAAATAAGGATTATGTGGGTGCAATTATAGATTTTTCCGATGCAGTTGATCTTTCACCAAATGATTCCGAACTTTATTACCTAAGAGGTGTTTCAAAATATCATATGGAAGAGTTTGATTCCGCAATGATAGATTTTGATAAGGCAATTGAATTAGATCCGGAATATGACCAAGCGTATTATTACAGGGGGAATATTCAGTATAAATTAGAACGTTATGAAATTGCCATTAAAGATTATGACAAAGTACTGGAAATTGATTGTGGTAATGCCAGAGTGTTTTTTATAAGAGGTTTGGCAAAGAGTTTTTTAATGGATTTAGAAGGTGCCAAAATTGATTTTAAAAATGCCGCTAATTTGGGATTACCCGAAGCAATTGAGATATTAAATAATAATTAAAGTAATTTTGTACTAATATAACAATAAAAATTTTTGTTAATTAAATTGAAAAACTAAAAAAGTGTTGAATTAATAAAATAATAGAGAGTATAAACATGGATAAAGCAGATTTTAATAATGGAGTTAACAATTACTTTAGCGGTGATTATAAAGAAGCCTTAAAAGACTTAAATAAAGCAGTAAAACAAAACCCAACAGATGCAGAAGGATATTTTTATAGAGGAGCCGTTAAAGCCGATTTGGAAGATTATAAAAATGCTATTATTGATTATAATAAAGCAATTGATCTTAATCCTAATGATGCTGAATTTTATTGTCAAAGGGGAGAAGCAAAAAGTGAGTTGGATGATTTGAAAGGTTCAATTGAAGATTTCGATACTGCCATTGCAATGGATTCCGATTTTGAGCTGGCCTATTTTAATAGGGCCCTTTCAAAACATCAATTAGAGGATTTTGAAGGTGCCATTAACGATATGAATGAAGTTCTCAAACTTCACCCTGATTATGATGAAGCCTACTTTGTACGCGGTTTATCCAAAAATGAATCGGAAGACATAATAGGCGCAATTGTTGATTATACCAAAGCAATTGAGATAAATAATTGCTATTCGGATGCATACCACAAACGTGGACTTGCAAAAGCCGAAATGAAAGATTATGAAGGCGCTTTAGCAGATTATGATGAAGCCATTGACTGTGATACCGATGGAGATATTGACGGCTATTATGTTAGCCGGGGTATGGCTAACCAAGCACTAAAGAATTTTGAGGAAGCAATTGAAGATTTTGACAATGCTTTGGAAATTAATAAGGAATTGGAAGATGCGTATTTTTTTAGAGGTTTATGTTATATGCATTTAGGTAAATTAAAAGATGCATTGGTTGACCTTAAAAAAGCTAAAAAAATGGGTGTTCCCGAAGCAGATGATTTTATTAAGGAATTTAGTAAATAGTTTTTTAAATTTTTTGAAAAATATAGACATGAAAAAATTAGATCTTAAACAAACAATGAGGGATTTTGATAAAGCTATTGATGCGGATCCAAACAATCCTGAAGCTTATTATGGCAAGGGACTTGTTAAACTGAACTTAAAAGATTATAAAAATGCAATAATTAATTTTAATAAGGCACTTGAACTAGACCCTTTTGATGAAGACTTTTATTTGAGGAGAGGCATGGCAAAAGGAGCATTAATGGATATTGAAGGCTCAATTGAGGATTTTGATAGTGCAATAAAGTTAAACCAGAAATGCGAGGAGGCTTATTTTAATAGAGGAATGTCTAAAAACGTAGCTTACGATTTTGCGGGGTCTATCAAAGATTTTAATGAAGTGCTAAGATTAAAGCCGGATTATGCGGAAGCATATTTTGTGCGCGGGCTTTCAAAATACAATTTGAGTGACTTAATTGGTGCAGCTACCGATTATAATAAGGCTATTGAAATTAATGATAAATTCAGTGATGCGTATCATAAACGGGGTAATATTAAAACCGAATTTGATGATTATGAAGGTGCATTGGATGATTATAATAAAGCCTTTGAATATGACTGGGATATAAATAACGATGTATTATATTTTGATAGAGGGATGGCTAACCAAGCTTTACGCAATTTTAAAAATGCAATTGATGATTTTAGCAAAGTAATTAAAATAAAACCTAAATCAGAAGACGCTTATTTTTTAAGAGGTTTGTGTTATATAGCCATAGACGATAAAAATAATGGACTGATTGATCTTAAAAAAGCTAAAAAAATGGGTATTACCGAAGCGGATAGTTTTATAAAGGAGTTGAGCAAATAAATAAATTTTTAATTTAACCAATACACAAAATTAATTTGATTAAAGCCGGGCAGAACTTCTAATCTGCTTGGCTGATAATTTGGATTATTACGCTTTTTCTCTTGGGCAATTGTATGTAACCCGCCGGAAATTCCTACTTGTGCGCCAAAAAAAACATCGCTAAGATAATGCCGGTTGTTTAATACGGTTATACCGATAGTAAATAAATTCTAAATACCGGGAAAATATATCCCCGATATTATTAAAACGGATAAAGAAGTCTCTTAAAAATAATTTTGGGAATGTTTGTGATCTTAATCAAATATTATTTTTGTATTTATTTGTATATTGTCAATATTAAAAATTCAAAGGTCACTATTAAAAGGAGAGAAGTATGAGAAAAAAATACCACTTTGTAATTTTGATTATTTATTTGTTGGTTGAAACAAATTTTTTAAATGCCCAGTGGGTGCAGACTAATGGACCATACGGCGGGCCTGTAAATTGCATTGTTGTGTTAAAAGAAGATGTTTTTATCGGTACGAATAATGGTGTTTATCTTTCAAATAATAATTGTGTTGATTGGGTGCCGGTAAATGATGGATTTGACACAAACTCATCATTTAGCATTAAAGCAATAACTGCTGCAGGGGTAAATTTATTTGCTAGCACTGATGATGCGGTTTATCATTCTAATAATAATGGCATAAGTTGGGAAAAAGTTAACCAAGGTTTGGAAAATAAAACGGTTGTTACTTTTGCAGTTTATAATGAAATTATATTTGCCGGAACATTTGATAGTGGTGTTTATTGTACTACTAATAATGGTAAAAATTGGACTGAGATAAATGACGGACTATGGGTTCAAGATGTGCGCTCCCTTGTGTTTTTAGGTACAAAGCTTTTTGCCGGAACTACAGGCGGGCTATGGGTATCAAGCAACTATGGCACAAGTTGGAGTATAGTTGCCAGTTCGTGGCTGTTAGAACCAAGTGCTTTTTTTGTTAACGGGACAGATCTTTTCTTTGGAACCGAACATGACGGAGTCTTTCGTTCAACGGATAATGGTGAGAGTTTTACTCAAATAAATAATGGTTTCACTAGTTATCTTTATAAAATTACTTCTTTTGCTGCTTCAGGAAATAATATATTTGCAAGTTTCGATTTGGGAGGACTTTATTACTCTTCAAATAACGGTGAGAGCTGGCAAAAACATTTGAGTTATGGGGGCTTTGGAGTAAATGCTCTTGTTGTGTTAGGAGAAAATATTATTGTCGGTTCAAATTATTATGGGATTATTATTTCTACAGATAACGGTATGGTTTGGTCGCAATCTGCAAACGGGTTGATTAATACATCAATTACGTCTATCCAAACTTCTAATTCTAATCTTTTTGCACATATAAATTATTACGATGTAGCCATTTCCAATGACAATGGAGATAGCTGGAGAAAAATCAACAAAAATTTACTTCCACTTATTCATAGTTTTGCTGTTTCGGATACAAACTTGTTTGTTAGCACACAAGAAGGAATTCAATATTCTTCGAATTATGGTGATACTTGGATATTAGTAAATAACGGGCTGCCTGCTTATCCGGGCATAGTTTTTTCCTATTCATTATATGCTTATGAAAATAATGTCTTTGCCGCGAATATGGATCTTTATCATTCAACAAATAATGGAAATAATTGGGTGACTTCACATAATGGATTGCCCAACCCGCGTATTAATGATTTAGATGTAATGGGGTCAACGCTTTTTATCTGCTCGGATGATGGGAGCTATAAATCCACCAATAATGGTGCTTCTTGGGTGAGTTTATATTCACTTAATTTTAGTCCTCAATCTATGGTAATCTCCGGTAAGGATATTTATGCATGTGAAGATGTTAATATATACCTTTCAACTAATTCCGGTATAAGCTGGAAAATGATCCCCTTTAACAATACAATTAGTCAAATTTTTGCATATATTTCTTTAGATTCAAATCTTTTTGTCAGCAATTCTGAAGGTATATTTGTTACTTCTAATAATGGAGTTACATGGCAAAATGTTGGGGATGGTTTGCCAAATACGGTAATAAGATCTTTTCAGATTAAAGATGACATACTATATGCCGGAACAGATGGTCGAGGTATTTGGAAAAGGCCATTATCCGAGATGTTTGTTTCTGTAGAAAAAATTACAGGAGAAGTGCCAAACAGTTTTGTTCTTAAACAAAATTATCCTAATCCATTTAACCCGAGTACAACAATTAGTTTTAGTTTGCCAAAACAAGAATTTGTTACAATAAAAATTTATGATATTTTAGGCAAAGAAATTGCAACATTGGTAAATGAAGAACTTGGTGCAGGGAATTATAACAAAGCGTGGAATGCGGAAAACTATTCAAGCGGTATATATTTCTGTCGGTTTAATGCAGGAAGTTTTTTGGAAACGCGTAAAATGAATTTGTTGAAATAAATAAATTTTTAATTTAACCAATACACAAAATTAATTTGATTAAAGCCGGGCAGAACTTCTAATCTGCTTGGCAGATAATTTGGATTATTACGTTTTTTTTCTTGGGCAATTGTATGTAACCCGCCGGAAATTCCTACTAGTGCGCCAAAAAAAACATCGCTAAGATAATGCTGATTATTTAAAACTCTTGCGTATGCTGTTAATGATGCTAATCCATAAAAAGCAATTCTGGAATAATAAGTGTCAAAATATTCGGCCAATACCGTAGAAAATGCAAAAGCCACAGCCGTATGACCGCTTGGAAAAGATTGAAATTCGTTATTAGTGGTAAATAAATGGAAATCCCATTGACTTTGGTTATAATAGGGTCTGGTTCTTTCAACTAACATTCTAAACCCCATTTCGGTTATACCTGAGTATGATAAACTTTGGAACAACATTCTGCCAACTTTCCTTATTTCGTTTTGACGTGTAAACAAACCGACCGCATATGTTGATAGGGCGGTAATATTAGCGTAAGCCACAATTCCGTATGTGGTTGGAATATCCCAAAAATCGTGATTAAGGGTTAAGGCTGTTGTTCTGCCAATTTTTTCTTTTACCCAATTATCTGCATAAATAAAAGAATAAGTTGTTGCCGTTAAACCGGCAAAAATTAACCAATCTTTGCTATCGGCACGCAGGGGATAAGTAAAATAAGAAGCACCATCTTCCAAAAAAATGGTGCCGTCTTTTATAAAATCATTAGCTATAGATGTGCTTTTTAAACTATCTTGAGCACTAATACATAAAAAACTACAGAAAAAAAACAAATACCGGAATATTAATATCATAATAAAATTTACTTTTTACCGGTTTCGCGTTGTATTGTTTTAACCGGATCGTTAGTAGCCTGAGTAATTAAAAAATCCTGAAGAGAAAGACTTTCTTCATTAAAAACAGGATGATTAATAACATACTTTCCGGTTGGTAATAAAACCCAAGCTTTAATATTATCCTTGAGAGCTTTTAATAAAATCCTATTAATAATAGTCTGCTTAAAATCATTATTTCTAATAGGAAAAAGAACCTCAACACGTCTATCAAGGTTGCGCGGCATAATATCTGCACTTCCCGAAAGAATATCTTCTTGCCCATTATTATAAAAGTAAAACAGGCGGCTATGCTCTAAAAATCTGCCGACAATACTAATTACACGTATGTTTTCGCTTAATCCCGGCACTTGAGGAACCAAACAACAAATCCCCCTGATAATTAAATCGACTTTAACACCACGCTGGGAAGCAGCATATAAAGCAGCAATAAAAGAAGGATCAACAAGTGAGTTCATTTTCATAATTATATGACCTTTGCCGCCTTTGTTTACATTGTATATTTCTTTTTCAACCATTTGAATAAGATTTGTGCGAATATTAAGTGGTGCTACAAGCAATTTTCTAAACTCTTGCTGAGCAGAATAACCTGTTAAATAATTAAAAACTTCCGAAACATCAGCACAAATGTCAGGGTCACAAGTAAATAAGCCAATATCGGTATAAATTTTAGCAGTCGCCGGATTGTAGTTGCCGCTGCCAAGGTGGACGTATCTTTGAACACCATCCTGTTCCCGTCTTACAACAAGCGTCATTTTGGAGTGTGTTTTTAATCCAACTAAACCGTAAACAACATGTACTCCGGCCTTTTCAAGTTCTTTAGCCCAAAAAATATTGTTCTCTTCATCAAAACGAGCTTTAAGTTCAACTAAAACAGCCACCTGTTTTTTCCGTTCAGCGGCTTCAATTAATGCTCTTACAACCGGCGAGTTTGTTCCAACACGGTATAAAGTTTGTTTAATTGCTAAAACATCGGCATCTTTAGATGCTGTTTTAATAAAATCAACTACCGGAGAAAACGAATCGTAGGGGTGATGAAAAAATACATCCCGCTGTTTAATGATGGAAAAAATATTTTCATCTTCAAATTCTTTAGTTACCACCGGGTGAAAAGCTTTTTCTTTTAGATGAAACATCGGCAGGTCGTAAAGACCGATAACATCGCTTAACCCAAGCACACCATCAATAATGTGAACTTCTCTATTAGTGATTTGTAAATTTTCGGTTAAAGTATCAATCATAAAATCGGGCATGTCCTTTTCAACTTCCAATCGCACAACCGAACCAAATTTGCGTTGCTTAATATTTTCTTCAATAACTTGAAGCAAATCATCAGCTTCATCTTCTTGAATTTCCAAATCCGTATCGCGGATAATCCTAAATCTATGAGCCTGTAAAACTTCAAAACCGGGGAATAATGTGTGTAAATTATCCCTAATAAGTTCTCCGATCCAAATAAATTTAGCAGCAGGTGTATTTTTACATCCATTTTTAGTTTTTACAATGTTATCTAATTTTAGCAGCCTGGCTATTAAACTTGGTATTTTTACGCGAGCAAAATGTCGTTCACCACTTTTATTTTGAACCAAAATTGCATAACTTATGCTTAAATTAGAAATATAAGGAAACGGTCTGCCCGGATCAAAAGCTAATGGAGTTAAAATAGGATAAATTTCTTTATAAAAATAGTTATTTAACTGTTCTTTTTCTTCAGCATTAAGGTCTTTATTACTTAAAAAAATTATATTGTTTTTTTTGAGTTCAGGTATTAAAACATTATTCCAATAATTATAAACCTTATTAACCATATCTTTAACGGTTTTTTCAATCATTTGAAGAGCTTCTATAGGCGTTAAACCGTCAATGGTGGGTTCAATAATATTAGCCGAAATCTGTTCTTTTAATCCGGAAACACGAATCATATAAAATTCATCAAGATTTGAAAAGAAAATAGAAATAAATTTAACTTTATCCAATAAAGGAAGTTTTGGATTAAAGGCTTCTTCCAAAACTTTACGGTTAAATTCTACCCAGCTTAAATCTCTGTTAAAAAAGTTTTCCGGTTTATAATAGTGCTGCAAAAATTTTTTTGTAAATAGCATAAAAACCTAACTAATATTAATGTTTTAAAATTTCTTGGCTGACGAATATTTATCTAAATCGTAATGAATAACTGTTTCGGGAATATTAATCCTTCTGATTTTAACCTTTGCAAGTGATAAAAATTCTTCGGCTTGTGTACTATGATAATCCGAAAATACAATAATTTCCGTTATTCCTGCGGCAATTAAGGCTTTTGCACAATTTGTGCATGGCATATTTGTAATATATGCGGATGCCCCTTTGGTGCTTACGCCATGAATTGAACATTGTAAAAGAGCATTCATTTCGGCATGAATTGTGCGAATGCAATGATTATCAACAACGTAACAACCAATATCTTCGCAATGTCCATCGCCGGGTATAGAACCGTTATAACCTGTAGATAAAATTCTTTTTTCGCGTACTAATACACAACCGCAATGCATACGCGGGCAAGTTGCTCGTTCGGAAACCAGCATAGCCAGCTTTAAAAAATACTCATCCCACGATGGACGATGTTTGTTTTCCATTAAAATTCTCTTAAAATAATTTTAAACTTTTAATTTAATAAAATTTATAGATTAAAAAAATGAAATAAGGTGAAAAAAAGTGAATTTTAGGGGATTTACAATGGTTTGAGCCAAATTATTGTAAATAAAAGAATATTTAAATGATAATAAAGAAGAGGAAAAAGCTAAACGGCAGGGGAGTAGTTTGAGAATTCTGCCGTTTTAACTTATTAGGGGGAACTTAGTTTAAATTTAAACCGTAACGCAAACCAATACTGCTGCTAATACCAACAAAATTATAACCATTATTGTAAAAACCAAAATCAACATTTAAATTTAAGTTTTGGATTAAGGAATAGTCAATTCCTGCACCAACTCTTCCATTAAAAAAGTTTTTTATATTGGAAGAACTAGACTCAAATTCAGTATTCCGGTTGGTAAATACAAATCCTGCTGAAAGATATGGATGCAGTCTGTCAACAGAAAATGGTAAATAATAAGCGGAAAGATGAACACGTAAATCTTTTTGTGTTCCTAAACTGTTTTCCAAATCTGCTTTGGAGTATTCGGTTGTTAATGCAGCAATTACATTATTGCTTAATTGATATCCCAAAACTATACCATACGCATAAGGATCTTTGGCGTTTGTTAATTTGTTTTGGTTATCGGTATTATCAAAATAAGAACCTACAAAACCAACAGACAGACGTTTAGTTTGAGCATTGGAGTATTGAACAATAATTAATGTTATAAGTACTGATAAAAAGATTTTAGATTTCATATCAACCTCATTTTATTTAATTGTTTGCAGTTTTTTATTATGTGGTACAAATAGTTTATACATTCTAAAATATGACGCAAAAAATCCAACTACTACAAATATAACAAGTTGAATAATTTCCGTTAAAATTTGGTTAAAATTAGCCCCCATTTGCGTTAGTCTTATCTGGGCGTGCAAATAAGGAGTACTGGGTAACAGATTAGCAATAATATTAATTGGATTAAGAAAAGCACTAGAGGGAAAACTGTAACCCGAAATTAAAAAAAACGGAATTGAAGTAAATGCAAAAACTTGCAATGAAAGTATTTTCCGCTTAAAAAATGAAGCAATAAATACAGCCATAAAAATTATTGCCAGAAGATATAAAAGTGTAATAAAAATTAATAACCATGTGCTGCCAACTAAAGTTAAACTAAACAGATCAAAATTTACAATATAAAAGAAAGCGGCATAAGCACAAAATAATACAAAATAAAATGAAATTTTGCCTATTAAGGCTGCAAATGCATTGTTGTTTGCAACGGCATATAACTGGTGTAATAAATTGTATTCTCTTTCTTTAGCAATACTTTCGGCAAGGCCAATTAATAATGTTTGATGAAGTATTAACGCCAGTAGACCGGGCAACATAAAATCGCCATAACTTTCGGTAGTGTTATAAAGTGGTCTCATATCCAATTGAATAGGTTCGCTTAACTGTTTTGATTGTTCGTAACTGTAACCTTGTGAACGGTAATAATTTTTACGGTATTCAACTGCTTTTGCACCAATTACCTCATTAACGGCTTTATTTATATCGTTTGAAACAAGAAATCGGGAAGTGTTTAAATAAACTTTTATTTTGGTTCCCTTTATCTGTTTTAGGTCGCTTTCAAAACCTTTTGAGATGACAATAAACCCTTGAATTTTATTTCTTTCAAGTTGTTCTTTTGCTTCTTCATAACTTGGCAGATGTTCAATTACATCAATCATTTGATGTGCATTTAAATCGGTGCTAAGTTTTTGTGAAGTACTAGTATTGTCGTAATCAACAATAGCAATGGGTAATTTATCTTCAACTTTATTTATATAAACAGTTGAATAAAAAAATGCATAAAACAGCGGAGCAAATAATAAAACCGATTTAATATTAACATCGCTTGTTATTATTTTAATTTCACGTTTTATTACAGCAAAAATTCCTTTTACTTTTTCCATTATTTAGGCCGCCGTTTTTATTGGTTTTAAGTTTTTCATCTGTTTTTTTAACGAAATAATAATTACTATTAGAGATACAACAATAAAAACAGATAGTATTAATAAATAATTGAAAATATAAGAAAACGGAGTACCCATTTGATATATCATTAAATAAGCGTATAAAAAATGCGTAAATGGGATAATATCAGCAAAAATATTGTGCAAAAAAGGCATACTTGGCAAGGGGAATGTAAAACCGCTGAATAAAAATGCAGGTGTGTTTAATATTAAAGCTAATTCTGTTGCAAATAATTGATCGTGAAATAAACACGATATCATAAAAGCAGGGAAAAAGGAGGCCATAATAAAAAATAAAAATAGAACCAATAAGCCAATTGTTGAGCCTGCTATATGAATATTGAAAATAGGAAAAATTACTCCAATAATTGCAATTGTAGTAATAAGATGAAAAATTATATGCGGTAATGATTTGCCAATAACAATTGCAAATACGTTTTTGTTTGAAAGTTCAACAAGTTCATGAAATGTTTTATGTACAAATTCCGAGCTTATAATTAATACGCCGCTTAACATTATTACCATCTGAAAAAGGCAGGCCAATAAACCGGGGACAAGATAATTTAAATAACTATAATGGGCATTGTATAATGATTTTGTTTCAATTTTAATTGGATTTACAATGTTATATGCTTTATCGGAGTGCATGCTTTTTGATTTTAGCTTTTTAAGCAAAACACCGCCGGAAACAGTTTTAATTATTGTTGAAGCATCTTTTAAAATTAAATTTCCCACAACCAAATTGACTGTATTCTTAAAAACTGTAATTGCAACAGGTTTGCCAATTTTTATATCTGTTTCCATATTATAAGGAAAACAAATTGCACCTTGTAATTTACCGCTCCTAATGCCAGCTTTAATTTCTTCAATATTATTGTAATAGCCCCCAATTTTTAAATAAGAGGAAGCTTCAATATATCTTGTAATAAGTTTAGATGTATTGGAATTGTCAAAATCCAATATTCCAACAGGTAAATCCCTTACAATTTCGTTTTTATAAATTAATGCAAAAAAAGTGAAAATAAATACCGGTAAAATAACAGATAACAAAAACAAAGTTTTCCTGTCTGTTATTCTATAAAATTCACGTTCTGCAATTTTTAATATGGGTGATCTAAATTTCATTTTATATAATTATTTATTGGGAATTGATAAACAAACTGACATGCCCGGTCTTAAATCGGCTATGGTTTTTTTGCTTTTTAAATGAATTTCGAATGTTTTTAAGTCAAAATCACCTTTTTGATTTGTAGGCCTCCAAGTAGCAAAATCTGCCATTGAAGCAATATAAGTAACTTCAAATTGTGCTTCTTTATTATCTAAAGCCGGAATTGTACCCTTAAAGGTACTACCTTTTTTAAATGTACTTAATTTGTCTTCTCTAATTTGTATTAAAACATAAGATTCGCCGGGAACAATAATTGTAAATAAAGGATAACCGCTTGCAATAACTTCACCCGGATCAGTAATTCTGTTTGAAACTTCACCGTCAACGGGAGCTTTTAATTTTAGTTCCTGATGATACGCCATAACCTCATTATAGCCGTTTTCAGCCTGGTGGAAAAGTGCCTCAACTGCATCAATTTCTTCAAAACGTGCACCCTTCATAACCATATCGTATTTAGCTTTGGCAGCTTCCATTTGTTCTTTTGCGGAATTATACTTAAACTCCATTCCATCGTTTTCCTGAGAAGAAATTACTCCGTCTTTATATAACGACTGGTATCTTTTCCATGTTTTATCGGCATAATCATATTGTTCTTTAGCTTGATTATAATATTTTTCAACTTGGGTTTTTTCTTCAATTCGGGCACCGTTATGAACCATTTCCATTTTACTGCGGGCAGCTTCCATCATTCCTTTTGCCTGCTCTACTTTTGCATCAAGCTCTTTACTTTCCAAAGTAGCTAATATATCTCCTTTATGAACATAATTTCCTTTGTCAAAAAATACTGAATCTATTCGACCCGGTATTTTTGATGCAACGTCAATTTCCGTTGTTTCAATAATTCCGGTAACAATGGTTTCTTTATTTTCTACCGTACCGATTATTAGATATATTAAAGCTGCAATTAATATTATTGCGGGCAAAGAAAGAATAATATAACTTCTTTTGATTTTCATTTTTAGTTCTCCCGATTTTCCCAAATGTCTAAAACATTTAAAGGATTTCCTGTTGCTAAATTTAACTCTGTTAATGATTTATAATATTGATTAATAGATACTAATTTATCTATCTTAACTTTTTCCAATGATAACTGGGCATCTATTACTTCCAAAGAGGTGCCCATGCCTGTATTAAATCTTTTTTCGTTCATTCTTAAATTTTCAACTGCTAAATTATAAGCTGCTTCTAACTTTTGATATTTCGTTTTACTGTTTTCAACATCTTTATAAGTTTTATTAACCCACAAATTAACCTGCTTTTTAGCCGATGCTTCAATAAAATTAACTTCATTTTCAAGATGTATTGCCGATTCCAGTTTTGTATAGTCCTTAAAGCCGTTAAATATATTAAATTTTAATTGTACTCCAACAGCCCAGCGTGGTTCTAGACTTGAAAGATACTGAGGGTATAACTCGTATTTGCCAAAAGCTGCAATTTGCGGTAAAAAGTTTGAGCGTTCAACATTATATTTTTGAGTTGATGCAATTTTTTTCTGTGCAATTATTTGTAATAATGGTTGATTAACGTCTGCATTATTTAATGAAGTTTCCAATTCAATGCTGCTGTTTTTAAATACAAGAGTGTCTGTTAAAGTTACATTGGTTTCATTATCTAAACCCAAGCTATTCTTAAATGCCAGCATCGCCAAATCCAGATTATTTAAATCATCGGAAAGATTTCGTTCTGCTTCCGAAACAGCTACTTTAGCCCGTAATAAATGATAATTGGCAATTAAACCTTCGTCAAAAAGTTTTTGTGCATCTTTTTGGTGATTTTGCATGCCGACTAAAACATTTTGGCGGGTTTGAACAACATCTTTAACTAATAGATAGTTGAAATAATTAACTATTACTTCTGCAATTATTTCGTTTTTGGTTTTTTGCAATTCAATTTGTGCTGCTGTTTTTTCGGCTGAGGCAAAATCTTTTGCTGCTAATAATTTTCCGCCTAAAAATAATGGCTGAACACCAACAAATGCAGCCTGATAATAATTTTGTTTCTTAAAAGTCTCAACAAATTGAGGCAATAAACCGTCTAGCCTTGTTGAATATTGACTGTATAACCCCGCACGCTGCTGCTGCGTAAGTTGGGTTTGTGTGTTAAGTAAACTGTAAATGTTAGCTAATTCAACCTGTGTGCCGGCTTGAAGCTGAATCATTCCGTCACGTATAGAGTTTAAGTCTATCTGCATATCTTTATTTAAATGTGTAAAACTTCCTTCCAAACTTATTGTTGGTAAAAAATTACCCCAGGATGTTTTTACGTCATATTCTTTTTGTTTTAATTTTTCTTCATATTGCTTTATCTTGTCATTATTTGTTAAAGCCATATCAATTGCGCCTTTAAGATTTAATTCCTGTGCGTTTATTGGTGTTAAGCTTGTTACTATAAAAAAGATAAAAAATATCTTAATTACTGCTTTCATTTGTGACTCCTTAAAAAGAATAATGAATCATTATTCAAAAATAGGCTAAAAAAATCTACTTATGAACTATTATTCCGTTTTTTGTAAAATATTTAATACTCTGTCTAATTTTGTTTAATGGAAACTCTTTTTGATTTAGTGCCCAGTTGTTTAAAATGTTTCTAACTGCGCCAAAAATGTAAAATCTAAATACATATAAATCTATATTTTTACTAATTACACCTTCTTTAATTCCTTCTTGAATAACTCCGGTAGCTAAATCTAAAAATTTTTCGTAATAATCGGTAAAATGAGTTACGGATGTTCTTTGAACGTTCTGCTGTTCGTTAACAATTACTAAAGCCATAGCGGGGTTTTGCGTAAAAACGTCCAAAATTAAATCAATCATCGAATCCAGTTTTTCCAAAGCGGGAATTGACGGATTTGAAGTTAATTTAAATAATTCGTGGTATAAATTTTCCCAAATATCATTAAATATTCTATATAAAATTTCTTCTTTGCTTTTGTAATATACATAAACGCTCCCTGTTGCAACACCGGCAATTTCCGCAATTTTTGATATTTTAGATTTGTGGTATCCTGTTTCTGCAAATACTTTAATTGCTGCTTCAAGTATGTCTTTATCTTTATTTCCTTCTTTAGTACGCACTGCTAATTTCTCGTATAAATGAATAATGATTCAAAAATGATATGTAAATTTAACAAGACGTTAAATCATTGTCAAGACCAAAAGTAAATATTAATGTTAAATTTTTATTTAATATAAAAACATTACAAAAATAATGGAACGCAGATTACACAGATAAAACAGGGGGTTAATTTTTAATTCTAAATTTTTAATTCTTAATTAAACCATTTCATTACAACATCTTATTACCTTGGTATTTCCCAACTAATGCACTAAAGCTTAATTGTAGCGCGAGCTTCAGCTCGCAAGCATTTTAAACTATCGTTTTAATACAAAAGCAGGCGAGATAAATCTCGCGCTACAATTAGGCGTTATAGCCGAAAATAAACATTGCAGCGCAAGTTTTATAAATTACAAAAA
>JAZDHY010000030.1:0-2140 GCA_043805435.1 bacterium | reverse complement strand
AAAGTGGTTATTAGTCCCAACGCCATAAACAGGCTTTGTTAAAATCGGGTAATTACTACGAACATGGCACGGCACTGCCTTGCTGGGGATTGGTGGTGGTTCGCATGGTTGCTTTGGAGGAATAATTGTATGCTAAAATACAGTATTGTAATTTGTTACTATATGCTTTTAATCCTGAAGGGATGACATTATTATAGCAAAAACAGAAAAATGAACGCAAAACCCTGAAAGGGTGACATTGTTTTTGTTAACAAAATGGCCATTCTTTTATTTTTATCCAAATTTTACTACGGTTTGTTTAACTTTAGCAGCAAAGAAATATTTGTATTAAAAAACCGAATTGCAATATTGCCAAATAACTGTTTTTTCAACTATCTTGTTATCTGTTTGGATTTTATATTTCTGTTTTTTGCTTTTCCACTAATTTTACCAAAGAGCCTTTATTTTAAATAAATCATTTTTTTTATTTTTGTTTGTGTCTCATATTCAATTTTGTATAAATATAACCCGCTGCATAATTCTTTTGGAGCAAAAGTTTTGTCATGTATTCCGGCTAAATAGTAATCATCAACTAATATCTCAAGCAATTCTCCAAGCAAATTAAAAACAATAATTTTTACATTACCTGATTTTGGAAGGTAATAACTAATATTTGTTGCTCCATTAAAAGGATTGGGATAATTTTGAGATAATTTAAAACCTTTTGGTTCAACAATATTATCCTTAACGTCAACAATATTTGTATGATTATAAGTTACAGCTGTTTTACTACCGGAATGAATTATATCCAAATCCCCATCATTATCAACATCAGCCATTATTGGAAATGCGCCGCTGCCTACTTGATATCTTTTCCCCAACAAAAACCAACCACCCGAGCTTGAATTTCCTCTAAAAAAATTCTCTTCCGTGTTAATTATAGCTTGATAATTTATATCAGCAGTATCACCACATTCTCCACAAGGTTGTATATTAGATATTATTTGATCAATCCTATTATCTCCGTCAATATCACCGGAAGTAAAACCTCCCGAAGATTCTCCGGCCAAAAAATATGTTGAAGCGTAACCAATAAAATGCTTAATTGAATCTTGCAGCATAACCATACCGCCTTCCACTGAACTAAATGTTGCTAAATCATTTAATCCGTTGTTATCATAATCAATCACAAATAATTGTCTCAAAAAAGACATACCGCCAAATGATGGGCCATATCCAAATTTAACTTGTGTATAATGGCTAAAATTTCCTAACCCATCATTATAATAAATATAAGCACCCGTAAACTCATCCGGAGATGAGCATATTGAGTTTAGCATAACTAAATCCAAATCTCCATCCTTATCCATATCAATAAGTTTTGCATTTGTAATAGCATTTTTCAAATCCATCCTCGTAGAATCAAATATAAATGTACCGCTTCCATCATTAGTCAAAATTCTCCACGAGTAATCGCCCATATCATTTTGTGCTTCTCTTGAAATTAAATCAATATTTCCATCTCCATTAATATCTCCCAGAGCTATTATGGATCCGCTTTGAAAACCAACTGGATATAGTTGCTGATGATTTACGAAAAACCCTGTTTCATTTCCTAATAATATATTAACATTACCAGTATAATTATTATTATTTACAACATCAATAATATTATCGTTATTCAAATCAACTAAAAAACTAGCTCCATATAATTCAGGTATCCACTGCGATTCTAAAAATTCACCTTTCCCATTATTATATAATACCAAACCACAATAACCCGATACAATATCAACAAATCCGTCTTTATTATAATCAATTGTTATTGGATATAAGCTGCATAAATCAAATCTTTTTAAGCTGTCAAATTTTGCAGTGGTTGGATTAGTGATTTGGACCGAAAATTGCCAGTTAAAAGACTTAAGAGTATCTCCATCAACTGTAACTATTGGGCCAAAACATACATTAATTATTTCGCCGGCAAAAAAAGGAACAGACGGCACAAATACAAAACTATTTTTAACAGTATCAATTTCAACAGTTCCGTTTATTAATCCCGAATTTGTACCAATAATTTTGAATAGATTATCCTCAATAAATTGCAAAGAATCAATTTTTTTATTTATACGTACGCTAATATTGCAATTGGTAAAGGCACCTA
>JAZDHY010000029.1:0-14991 GCA_043805435.1 bacterium | reverse complement strand
TTTAATAAAAATGTAAACAGATGGCAAGAACTTGTAATTAATGAAGATACTGACATTATCAAAAAAGCTTATGATGATTTATTTAATAATGTTGTCAACAATTCTAAATTTGTTTTTAGAATAATTGCTGCCGATGGTAATCTTAAATGGATTGAGCAGAATATAACTTTAACCAAAACCGATTTAGGAGGTTTGCGTTTTGACGGAATAACTAAAGATATTACAAAATCAAGGGAGCAGGAAGAAATTTCGTTAAGAAATCTTAAAGCTATTGAACAAAGCCCTATTTCTGTAATTATTACCAATACTGATGGTTTGATTGAATATGTTAATCCATATTTTGAAAAATCTTCAGGTTATTCCTTCGAGGAAATTAAAAATACAAATCCAAGATTTTTAAAAACCCAACATTACAAAAAAGAGAACTATGCAAAATTATGGGAAACTATTAAATCAGGTGAAGAATGGAAAGGTGAATTTTTAAATAAAAGGAAAAATGGAGAAACTTATTGGGAATTGGCAACAATTACCTCAATTAAAAACGATAACGGAGAAATCACTCATTATCTTGCCGTTAAAGAAGATATAACACACATTAAGGAAATAGAACTTGAATTGATAAGTGCTAAAGAAAAAGCTGAAAAAGCCGATAAATTAAAAGATGAATTTTTAGCACAAATGTCACATGAAATTAGAACACCTATAAATGCCATTTTAAGTTTTGCCGGGCTATTAAAAGACGAACTAGAGGATAAATTGGAAGATGATATGAAGACATGTTTTGCAATAATGACACGTGCGGGAAAACGAATTATCAGAACAATTGATTTAATTTTAAATATGGCCGAAATGCATACCGGTTATTTTCAGCCGGCTTTTGAAGAAATAGATATTAATACCAGAATTTCAGAAGCAATACTGTATGATTTTAAACAATCCGCCGCTGATAAAAATATATATTTAAACTATAATTATAATTCCACAACAAAAACAATTTTAGCCGATGAATATACTTTTGATGTTATAATTAAAAATTTAATTGATAATGCAATTAAATATACTTTTTCGGGTGGCGTGGAAGTTAATGTATTTGACAGCGAGGATAATAAATTGGCTGTTGAAGTAAAAGATACAGGTATAGGAATTTCAAGTGAATATTTACCGCAATTATTTGAACCGTTTTCGCAGGAAGAACAAGGTTATAGCAGAAAATTTGAAGGTAATGGGTTGGGTTTGGCGTTAATTAAAAAATATACCGATATAAATGGAGCAAAAATTATTGTTGACAGCATAAAAGGAGAGGGTTCCAGATTTATTGTATTTTTTGATAAAAACTTTAAATTTGTATCTTAATAAAATTCGCTTTCAACAAGTATTTTAATTTCTTGAAACTTTCAAAATGTTATTTTTATCATAAAATATCTTAATTTACTATTAATTTGTTAATAAAATCAATTTTAATTATTATTGTAAGCTATAATAAAATATATTTACTGCTTTGAAAACTTGTTTTTTATTGGTTTATTACAGCTTGATTTAAAATTTTTTTTCATTGATTTTTGAAAATAAAAAATATAAATTAAAAATTTTGATATTTTTATGATTGCAGAAAATATAAAACGAATAAATGAGCTTATTTCCTTAAAATGCGACCAAGTTGGCCGGAAAAGGGAAGATGTAGTGCTTATTGCAGTTTCAAAAAATAATCCTGTTTCTTCAATTGTAGATGTTCTTAAAACAGGTGTTATAGATTTTGGAGAAAATAGAGCTAACGAACTACGTGATAAATATACCGAATTAATTGAACATAAATTAAATTGGCATTTTATTGGCGGTTTACAAAAAAATAAAGTAAAATATATTATAAATGCCACAAAATATATCCATTCTGTTGAATCAATTGGTTTAGCCGAAGAAATAAATAAAAAAGCCGAAGCAATTAATAAAGTTCAAAAAGTTTTAATTGAGTGTAATATATCTAATGAAGTTTCCAAGATGGGATTGATTGATTCCAAAGAAATTTGGGATCTTGCAGAGTTTATTAAAGGATGCAGTAATTTGGAGTTAAAAGGTTTAATGACAATGGCTCCTTATACAGATGAAACAACCGTTATTAGAAAAACATTTAAAGGATTAAAAAGTGTTTTTGACGAAATGAACAGAAATAATTATAGTTTAACGGAACTTTCTATGGGAATGACCAATGATTTTGAAATTGGAATTGAAGAAGGTTCAACTATGCTGCGGATTGGTACAGCAATTTTTGGTGAACGAGTTTTTTTGTAAGGAATATTATGAAATTTACTGCATTAAATATTAAAAATCAGCAATTTAATAAATCGTTAAAAGGATATAATAAAGAAGAAGTAGAAGCATTTTTGGAAAGACTGGCTGAAGAATTTGAAATTTTGCAGAGCGAAAATGATATTTATAAAAGAGAACTAGATTCTATAAAGGAACAAAATAAAGAATTTAGGAAAATAGAAAAACATTTGCAAAACACGTTGGTTAATGCTCAGGAATCTTCTTCTAAGGTGGTTGAAACTGCAAAAAAACAAACTGCCTTAATTGTTCGCGAAGCTGAACTTAAAGCAAACCAAACAATAGAAAAAGCTAAAGAAGAAGCTAATTATATACGCGATTCTGTTATAAAATTAAGAGAAGAGAAAAATTTATTACTTGCAAAGTTAAAAGCTATGGTTGAAACACAAGCTAATTTATTAGAAGCTGCAACCGATAAACCGGTAACCGTAAATCAAAATAAAATAAAAGCAGCAGTAACCGAAAACAAATCGGAAATTAATATTGATAAAATTTTGGAGAGATTATTATGAGTGAATTATTAAATAAAATTGACGAAACAATTAAAGTAATAAGAGAATATACTCAAAACAATTATGAAATTGGAATTATTTTAGGTACCGGCTTAGGCGGCCTTGTTAAAGATATTGAAATTGAGCATGAAATAGACTATGAAAAATTGCCCCATTTCCCGTTATCAACCGTAGAATCTCATCACGGTAAACTAATTCTTGGTAAATTATCCGGTAAAAACGTAATGGCATTGCAGGGTAGATTTCATTATTATGAAGGTTATACAATGCAGCAGATTACTTATCCTGTAAGAGTAATGAAAATGCTGGGTGTAAATACTCTCCTTTTATCTAATGCTTGCGGCGGTATGAATCCTTATTATAAACGTGGTGATATAATGGTAATGGCCGACCATATTAATTTATTAGGAGATAACCCTTTAATAGGTCAAAATGAGGATAAATTGGGTCCAAGATTTCCTGATATGAGTGAAGCTTACGATTTGAACTTAATAAAACTGGCAGAACAAGCCGCTCTTGAAAATCAAATACAACTTCAAAAAGGTGTTTATGTTGCAGTTGCCGGACCAAATTTAGAAACAAAAGCTGAATATAGATTTTTACGTGCAATTGGGGCAGATGTTGTAGGTATGTCTTCGGTGCCTGAAAATATAGTTGCCAACCAAATGGGAATGAAAGTGCTTGGCCTTAGTATAATTACTGATGAATGTTTCCCCGAATCGCTTAAAGCGGTAGATGTTTCTGAAATTATTGCAGCAGCTATGAAAGCTGAACCCAAAATGACAATAATAATGAAAGAGGTTATAAATAAATTGTGACAAAAACTAAACTAATATATTATTTAACACCGTCTTTATTAACAATTTTAGTCTTTTATTCTAATTTTATCAAAGCGGATTTGTTTCAGATTGGTGTTCAAAGTTATGCAGTATGGTTTCTAATTTCGTTATTTGCATTTGTATGCGGCTGGTTAATGAATAAAACCCTTGGATATTCGTATGGAGGCAAAATTGTATTTGCCGTAATTATTGCTAATGTTGTTATCGGTTTGTTTATGGTATCCTTTTTTAATGAGTATTTTGGTTTTACCGAAAGAACAACAGAAAATATGATTTTATATTCTTTACGTATCATTAGCATTGGCAGCATGGCTTTTTTTGGTATGGCTGTTTCGGAAGTAATACTTTTACAAAACAGTCTTTTAGCTTGTGAATCAACTAAAAAAAACCACATGCCTGTAACAGATAACTCAAAACATGCAACATTAATTGTTGATGAAGCAAAGCTAAAATCAGAAAAAATGATTTATGAAGCTGAAAAAAAATATAATGAAATCTTAAATAAAAAAGAAAAGTTAGAAACTCGTTTAAAAGAGTTAATTGCTTCCGAAAGAGAGCTTATAAAACGCTACGAAAGTTCGGATTTTGAATAAAAAGTTGTTAAATTAAATAATTAAGGTAAAATGTTTAAGCAGTATAACGAAAAAATAGACTACCCTCATATAGAGGAAAATATACTAAAATTTTGGAAAGATAACCAGATATTTGAAAAAAGTATAAGCACTCGTCCGGCAGATAATCCTTTTGCTTTTTATGAAGGACCTCCAACAGCTAATGGGAAACCGGGTATTCATCATGTGATGGCGCGGACATTAAAAGATTTGGTTTGCAGATATAAAACACTTAAAGGTTTTAGAGTAAATAGAAAAGCCGGCTGGGATACACACGGTTTGCCGGTGGAAATTGAAGTTGAAAAACAACTTGGTATTAAAAGTAAAAGTGAAATTCCTGAATTTGGCGTTGATAAATATAACATTGCCTGTCGTAATTCTGTTTTTACCTATCTAAAAGATTGGGAAAAAATGACAGAAAGAATGGGTTATTGGGTAAATCTTGATGAAGCTTATATTACTTGTACAAATGAATATATTGAATCGGTTTGGTGGGCTTTAAAACAATTGTTTGATAAAGGATTAATTTATAAAGATTATAAAATTGTTCCGCAATGCCCAAAAAGCGAAACTGTTTTATCTTCTCACGAACTGGCTCTTGGTTATAAAGAAACAAAAGATCCTTCCGTTTATATATTAATGAAAATACTTGATACTGAACTTGCAAAGGATGGTGACACATACTTTTTAGTATGGACTACAACTCCGTGGACATTAATATCAAATGTTGCTCTTGCTGTTGGTTCTGAAATTGAATATGTAAAAATTAAAATAGAAGAAAAGTATTATATTTTAGCAAAAGAAAGATTATCGGTAATTAAGGAAGAGTATGAGATTATCGATTTGTACCTTGGAAAAGACTTAGCCGGTAAAAAATATGACCAATTATTTAAATATTTAACGGTTGATAAACCCGGATTTTATGTTATTGAAGCCGATTTTGTAAGTACGGCAGATGGTTCCGGTATTGTCCATCTGGCTCCTGCTTTTGGTGCCGACGATTACGAAGTTTCTAAAAAATATAATTTGCCGTTTTTACAACCTGTAACACGCGGTGGTCTGTTTACAAATGATATTACAGATTTTTCCGGTCAATTTGTTAAAGATGCTGATGCCGGAATTATTTATAAATTAAAAGAGATGGGACAGCTTTACAGAAAAGAAACCATTACGCACTCTTATCCTTTTAGCTGGCGTTTTGATAATGTACCTGTAATTTATTATGCAAGAGAATCTTGGTTTATTAGAACCACTTCTGTTGCCGATAAAATGATTGAATTAAACAAAACAATCAATTGGTATCCCCCTGAAGTTGGAAGCGGACGTTTTGGCAATTGGCTGGAAGATAACAAAGACTGGGCATTATCGCGCGATAGATTTTGGGCTTCTCCTTTACCTATTTGGGTAAGTGATGATGGTGATATGTTTGCTGTTGGAAGTATTGAAGAATTAAAACAGGGTTATGTTTATAAAGACGATCAAAAAGTATTTATTTCGGAATTTGAAAGTATTGACCTGCATAAACCGTTTGTTGATGAAATCTTTTTTGAAAAGAATGGCAAAGAATATAAAAGAACACCGGAATTAATTGACGTTTGGTTCGATTCGGGTGCAATGCCTTTTGCACAATTTCATTATCCTTTTGAAAATAAAGAATGGTTTGAAAAACATTTTCCGGCTGATTTTATATGTGAAGGTATTGACCAGACTAGAGGTTGGTTTTATACAATGCATGCAATTTCAACAATGTTGTTTGGAAAGGTTGCTTATAAAAATATTTTGGTAAATGAATTAATATTAGATAAAAAAGGACTTAAGATGTCTAAATCAAAAGGAAATGCTGTTGATCCTTTTGAATTATTTGATACTTTTGGTGCAGACGTTACTAGATGGTATTTGGTTACTACATCACCACCATGGAAACCGACACTTTTTGATAAAGAAGGATTGGTAGAAGTACAGCGTAAGTTTTTTGGTACATTAATGAATACTTATTCGTTTTTTGCACTATATGCAAATGTAGATAAATTTAATTATTCCGAAGAACAAATTCCTTATGATGAAAGACCTGAAATTGATAAATGGATAATTTCTAAACTTGGTTCTTTGGTTAATGAATATGTAACATTGATGGAAAATTACGATGTTACAAAAGCTGCACGGTTAGTTTCCGGCTTTACAATTGACCAATTATCCAATTGGTATGTGAGAAGAAATAGAAGACGATTCTGGAAATCGGATGTTAATAAAAATAAAATTGCAGCATATCAAACTTTGTACGAATGTTTATTAACGGTCGCCAAACTAGCTTCTCCGTTTGCTCCATTAATTTCTGAAGAATTATATCAAAACCTAAATGGATTTACGAAATTAGAAAATTTTGAATCAATTCATTTGGTTAATTTCCCAATACCGACATTTATTGATGCAAAATTAGAAGAAAAAATGGATATTGCCCAACGTGTAGTTTATTTAACACGTTCAATGAGAGCAAAATCTAACTTAAAAGTACGTTTACCACTAAAGAAAATCATTGTTGCTATCGATAATAGTAAACGAGAATCTGTTGAAAATATGGCAAGTGTAATACTTGACGAAGTTAATATTAAAGAACTTCAAGTTCTGGATGATGAATCAGGTATTGTTTGTAAATCAGCAAAAGCAAACTTTAAAGTTATTGGCCCTAAATATGGTAAACTTGTAAAAGATTTAGGCAATAGATTAAAAGAATTAAGTAAGGAAGAAATTAATACTATTGAAACTACCGGAAAGTTGACAGTTAATGTTGCCGATAAGGAATTGATTATTGGACTGGATGAAGTGGAAATTATTAGTTCAAATATTGAAGGTTGGTTAGTTGAAACGGATAATGGTATTACTGTAGCAATTGATACCGAACTTACTGAAGATTTAATTGCTGAAGGTTATGCCCGCGAATTTGTAAATAGAATTCAAAATATGAGAAAAGACTCGGGGTTGGATATTGTTGACAGGATTAAAATTTGTTTTATTTCCGATAATAAATTAGCGGAATATGTAAATAAATTTTCCGAATATATCTCTAATGAAACTTTAGCTGATGCTATTCATCCTGTTAATTCAATTTCCGGACAAAGTACGGAGTTTGAAATTGTTGATTATAAGTGTATTATTGCAATTGAAAAATTTACTAAATAATATAGATTGGAGGTAACATGGCTAAGACTGATAAAGTAAAAGCTGAACCAAAGGAATCCTCAAGTACTGTTAAAAAGGAAAAAACAGTAAAACCGGCAATTGTTGAAAATATAGCTGAAACGGTTGAAATACTTGAAGAACCTAAATCTACTGTTGATAAAAAACTATCTTTAGTTAACGAAGTTGAAGTATTATCACCTACTAAAAAACTTAAAAAGATTAAAGGGTATTCAAAAAAGGATTTGGAAGAGTTTAAAAATGTTATTTTACAAAAACGCGAAGAAATTATTGAACAAATCCAAAACCTTAAAGAACAAATGATGGATCCTACAACAGGCCAATATGTTAATGAAAATTCTCCTTATTCCTTACATATGGCCGAACAGGGAACTGATGCACAGGAAAGAGAAAAACTTTACTTGTGGGCTCAAAGAGAAAATAAATTTCTCGGTTATTTGGATAATGCTCTTATTAGAATTGATGCAGGAACTTTTGGCATTTGTGCTGAATGTGTTGATGAACCCATGAACCTTTGCCCGACCTGTCCTTTAATTCCGAAGGATAGACTTTTAGCAGTTCCGCATACACAGCATTGTTTGCAGGTGAAACAAAAAATGCAAGCTAAATAAGCTATAATTTTTATTGGAACACTTGATTGAAGGTTTTATTTTTTTCTTTGTTTATTATTGTTGCCGACCAGTTTTCTAAAATATTCATTAAAGGAATAAATATTCCTTTTTTGAATATAAATATTGTTGGTCTGAATGAATTTAAAAGTATAAATTTAGTTGGTGATTTTTTAAAAATCACATATGTAGAAAATCCCGGTATGGCTTTTGGAATTGGGGTCTCAACTGAAATCAAAATTCTTTTAGCTTTTTTTTCATTAGCTGCCAGTATAGGAATTGTATATTATTTGTACAAATCTAAAGATAAAAGACTAATGTTTCGTATAGCACTTGCATTAGTTTTTGGTGGAGCTGTTGGTAATTTTATTGATAGAGCTTTTTATGGTGTTATTTATGGATATGCGCCAATATTTTTTGGAAATGTAGTCGATTTCATTAAGGTTAATATTACTTTTTGGGGTCTGGATTACCAAAAATTTCCTATTTTTAATATCGCAGATTCTGCTATAAGTGTTGGAATGGTTTTATTATTGTTTTTTAATAAAACCGAAGTTGAGAAAAAATCTATTGATGAATATTCAAATTCCGGAAATATTAAACTTACCTCTGAAAATTCAAATTTAGAAACAAAACAATAAGCTTTTTGTTAAAATTATAAAATTAATCATTAGTTGATTATAAAATATTAAATAGGTTACTTTATTGAGAGTTTTATTTATTTCGTTATTTGTTGTTGTTGCCGATCAGATTTCCAAAATTTTTATTAAAGGAATAAATATCCCTTTTTTAAATATTAACATTATTGGAATGAATGAACGTGAGAGTGTAAATGTTTTTGGTGATTTTTTTAAAATTACATTTGTTGAAAATCCGGGTATGGCTTTTGGAATTGGAGTCTCCACAGAAATTAAACTTCTTTTATCTCTTTTTTCTTTGGCCGCCAGTATTGGAATTATATATTATATGTACAAATCAAAAGATCAAAGACTAATATTGCGTTTTGCCCTTGCCTTAATTTTAGGCGGAGCTGTCGGTAATCTTATTGATAGAACCTTTTATGGTGTCATTTATGGATATGCTCCAATATTTTTTGGAAATGTTGTTGATTTCTTAAATGTTGAATTTTTTGATTTTAATATATTTGGTCAATCTTATGAAAGATTTCCCATATTTAATATTGCGGATTCGGCTGTTAGTGTTGGTGTGGTTTTATTACTCCTTTTTAATAAAATTGAAGTTTCCGATGTTGAAAAAAAATCTGTGGATGAAGACTCCGGTTCTGAAAATACAAAACTTCCCTCCGAAAATTCAAATTTAGAAACAAATCAATCGGCTTTTGATTCAAATGTTGAAATTAACTCTGCAGATGATTCAAAAACAATTCAGTTGGAAAATGGCAAATATAATAACAGAGAAGAAAATAAGGATTGAGATACCAGACGGGAAAAAGAAAGAACGAATAGATCTTTATTTGACCAATTCCATAGAAAACTCAACTCGAAATAAAATACAAAAATTAATTAAAGCCGAACATGTTTTTGTTAACGGAAAAACTGTAAAATCCAACTATAATATTGCTCCAAAAGATATTATTGATGTTTCAATTCCTTGTTCGCCTAGACCTGATAAAACGGAAGGCGAAGATATTCCGATTGAAATAGTTTATGAAGATGACTATTTGCTTGTAATTAATAAACGAGCCGGTATTGTTGTTCACCCTTCACTTGGTAATTATACAGGAACATTAGTTAATGCATTATTATTTCATATTAATAAATTAAGTGATGGTAGCGAACCCGGAAGACCGGGGATTGTTCATAGAATTGATAAAAATACCAGTGGATTATTGTTAATTGCAAAGGATACAGTATCTCATGCCTTTTTGGCAAAACAATTTGCAAATCATACAACAGAAAGAGAATATTGGGCTGTATGCTGGGGCAAATTTAAAGAGAAAGAAGGGGAAGTAGTTGGAAATATTACTAGAAGTGTAAAAGATAGAAAAATTTTTACAGTTCATCCCAATCAAGGTAAACATGCACATACTTATTACAAAGTAATTGAAGAATATGAATTTGCTTCTCTTATAAGCTGTAGATTAAAAACCGGTAGAACTCATCAAATTCGAGTACATTTATCAAGTATTAATCATCCTATTTTTGGTGATCCTACTTATAATGGACGAAAAATAATGTATGGTTCCGATTTACCTAAAATGAAAAGCAGGGTGGACAATTTACTTGAAATTATTTTGCGCCAGGCATTACATGCCAAAACATTAGGATTTATCCATCCTTTTACAAAACAAAAAGTCTTTTTTAATTCGGATTTACCCGATGATATGGTCAATTTAATTAATGAATTAAAAAAATAATATTTTTATATTCGCTTTTTTCTAAAAAGTATATTTATTGTGCAAAAAAATCTTTTTTCCATTGTTGTTTGAACTAATTTTAGTATATTGAAGTGTGATAGATTAGAGGTTTATACCAATTAAATGCTTTGATAATGAGAATTCTATTAATAAATATTACCATAATTATGAATTACAATACATGCATAATTATGCCCAATTAGAAATATTGGGCTTTTTTATTTTAAACCTTAAATCTAAAAAAAAGTTTAATAACATAGAAGGAAAGATTTTATGATATCCAATATAACATTAGAGACTGCTGAAGTTAAAAAAAAGGTTGAATTACCTGAAAATTTAGTTTTTGGCAGAACCTTTACAACACATATGTTTGAAATGGATTATGATATCGAAAAAGGTGGTTGGCATAACCCAAAAATTAAAGAATATTCAACTTTTAATATTAGCCCTGCTTCAATGGTTTTCCATTACGCTCAGGCTATTTTTGAAGGATTAAAAGCCTACAAACAAGAAGATGGAAGAGTTGCCATATTCCGTCCTGAAAAGAATATTGAAAGATTAAACAATTCGTGCAAAAGAATGTGCATCCCCGAACTTGACCCTGATTTTTTATTAGAAGCAATGCTTGAATTAGTTAAATTAGAACAAGATTGGATTCCAACAAAACCGGGGCACGCATTATATATCAGACCGTTTGTAATTGCTACGGATGCAGTTTTGGGTGTTCGCCCCTCAAATACTTATAAGATATTTTTTATTCTAAGTCCTGTTGGACCTTATTATCCTGAAGGTTTTAAACCTGTTCCAATTCTTGCTACAGATGAATATGTTCGTGCAGTAAGAAAAGGGGTTGGTGACTGTAAAACTGCCGGAAATTATGCTGCTAGTTTGTATGCACAACGTGAAGCACGCAATCTTGGTTACTCCCAGGTTTTATGGTTAGATGGTGTCGAACAAAAGTATATTGAAGAAGTTGGTACAATGAATATCTTTATTCGATTTAAAAATGAAGTAGCTACGCCAATGTTAACCGGATCAATTTTGCCCGGAATAACAAGGATGTCTGTACTTAAAATTTTACGCGATTGGGGATATACGGTCAACGAACGAATGATTTCGATGCAGGAAGTTATAGATAGTTATAAACAAGGCAGTCTAATTGAAATATTTGGTACCGGTACAGCTGCAGCAATTTCTGCTGTTAGTAAACTTAAATATAAAGACGATATTCTTGAATTTAGTGAAGATGAACCGGGTGAGTTAAGTAAAAAGTTATATGAAGAGCTTACAGGTATTCATTATGGAAGAATTGATGATAAATATAATTGGTTAACATTTATAAAATAAATTAAGGTTACTGTTATTTATGAAAAAAATTATTTATTTATTTACGGTTGCTGTTGCTTTAACAGCAACCGTTTTTTATGCTCAAACGCCAAAAAATATTATATTTTTAATTGGCGATGGAATGAGTGTAAATGCTGTTTCAGCTTCGGTTTTATTTTTAGAAAACAGTCCTTTTCGGAAATTTACCCATACGGGATTGGTTGTAACTTGTTCGGCAGATAAATTGATTACAGATTCGGCGGCAGGGGCTACTGCTTTTTCAACAGGATATAGAACTAACAAATTGATGGTTGCTACAAAACCGGATAGTTCGGAAACTGAAACAATTTTGGAATATTTATCTAAAAAAGGTTATTCGACCGGTATTATTGCAACAAGTTCGCTTACAGATGCTACTCCTGCTTGTTTTTGTGCACATAATGTAAGCAGATACAAATATTATGACATTGCATCTCAATATGCTAAATTAAATATCGATTTTTTAGTTGGTGGTGGTACACAATATTTTTTACCTGAATCTTTTGGAGGAAAAAGACCCGATTCCGTAAATGTAGTTGAACTTTTTAAAAATAAAAGCTATAATTATTTTGATAATGCAACTGATATAATTAATTATAATGGGAATTTACCATTGTTTGGGTTAGTGGGTGTTGATGAAATGCCAGAGGCTGTTAATAGAAAATATACTCTAGGTCAATTGACTGAGTCGGGTTTAAGATACCTTAATAAAACAAATAAAAACTTTTTTATTATGATTGAAGGTTCACAAATTGATAATGTAAATCATAGCAATGATAAAAACGGTTTAATGGCAGAATTATCGGATTTTAATACTGCGGTTAATTCTGCTTTGGATTTTGCAGAAAAAGATAAAAATACGCTGGTTATAGTTATTGCAGATCATGATACCGGTGGATTATCGATAATTGATGGTGATCTTAAAAGTAAGAATTTTGAGCTGGGCTGGACAACAAAAAATCACGCTGCTAATATGATTGCAGTATTTGCAAAAGGACCCGGTGCCGAAAACTTTACAGGTATTTTGGATAATTTTGAAATTGGAAGAATACTTTTTAAATTGGTTGGTAAAACATTAGATTAACAATTTAATTAATTATTTGTGAATAATATGCAGCTATCAATTAAACGACCTTTTGAAATTATTGGTGAAAAATTTTTAAAGTTTATGACTGAATTTGGGCAGGTAAGTTTATTACTTTTCAGAATATTTAAATTTGCACCTAAGATGTTCAAAAGCAGAAAATTACTTTTTGCTCAAATGGAGCATATTGGAGTAAACTCCTTACCGCTGGTTGTTATTATTGCTACTTTTACCGGTGCGGTTTCGGCCTGGCAGGCTGCTTACCAACTTAAGGGTCTTGCACCTTTATCTTTTTTAGGTACAGCCACCAGTAAAGCTATTATAACAGAATTAGGACCTGTACTTACAGGAATTGTGATTGCCGGTCGTGTTGGTGCATCAATTGCTGCCGAACTAGGTTCAATGAAAGTTACCGAACAAATTGATGCTCTGGAAACTATGGGGATTAGTCCTATTAGATATTTAGCAATGCCGCGTTTTTTTGCAACTGTTTTTATGATGCCAATATTGATATTATTTGCTAATACTATTGCAATTTTTGGCGCATTTGTAATTTCAAAATATTTTTTAAGTGTTTCGTTCGATGTCTTTTTTGATTCTGCAAAAAGGTCATTTGTTATTGGCGATTTTATGTTTGGTATTTTTAAGGGAATTGTATTTGGTGCTTTTACTTCTTTAATGGGATGCCATATAGGTTTTAGAACAGAAGGCGGGGCAGAGGGAGTAGGTTTATCTACAATTAGATCCTTTGTGCTTGCTTCTGCCTTAATTTTAATTCTTGATTATTTATTATGGACTTTGGCTTTTTAGTTAAGGTTATCTTTGGGTTCTCTCTAAAACAGAAAGATAGCAATGTATAATTATTTTCTCCCAATTACTTCGTATAAAGTTAATTTATCTTGTTTACCTTTAACTAAAACCGGTTCGTTTTCCTGAAATATAAACAGATTATATACTTTATTGTAAACATTACTGCTAACCAAAATAGAATTAGGTTTATCTTTAGTTAACATCTCAATTCTTTTTCCGGTATTTACAGCATCACCCGTAATAGAGTATTCAATTCTATCTTCCGAGCCTAGATTACCTGCAACAACTTCACCTGAATTTATACCTATACCAACTTGAGCTTTACTATTAATAATATTTACATATTTATTATTAAGCACTTCAAGACTTTCTATCATATCAAGAGAACAATAAACTGCATTTTGTTCGTTGTTTTGGTTATCCAACGGAGCACCAAAAACAGCAAATACTTCATCACCAACAAATTGTGCAACAAAACCTTCATGTTTTTTAACACAAGCTGTCATAATTGAATAATATGAATTTAAAAACTGAACCGTAACTTTAGGATTTAATCTTTCACTCATTGAAGTAAATCCGCGTAAATCGCAAAATAAAATTGTAACTTTTCGCAATTCCCCTTCAAAAATTGAACCTTCGCCATTTTCCAATACTTTCTCAACAACTGAAGTCGGTACATATTTTTCAAATAAACGCAAAGTCCGTTCTTGTTCTAGGACCTTTGTTTTTAACTCTTCAATTAAAAGTTTGTTTTTGGTTTGTAAACTAAACAATTGTCTTGCATTTTCAATTGCCATTCGTATTTCATTTGTATCCCATGGTTTTGTTATATAGCGAAAAACGCGCCCGCTGTTAATTGCTTCAATAATTGCATCAACATCGCTAAAACCGGTTAAAATCATTCTTATTGGATTTGGATACTCATTAATTACTCTTTCTAAAAATTGTACTCCGGTCATTTCAGGCATTCTTTGATCGGTAATAATTAATCCAACAGGATTATTTTTTAATATTTCTATCCCATCTTTTGCGCTTATGGCAGTTAATATATTGTATTCTCTTCTAAAAGCAGCTTTAAAAGCAATTAGGTTATGTTCTTCATCGTCAACATATAAAATAGTAAATTTTTCTTCCATAAAAAACCCTTAATAAATGGTAGTATTATTAATACAAAGGTACTCAATTTAATAATTATCTAAAAGTTAATACTTAATATTTTTTTTGTTATTAAGACGTTATAAAATCTATTATGTTAACAAATTATTAAA
>JAZDHY010000028.1:0-33342 GCA_043805435.1 bacterium | reverse complement strand
ACTTGTTTTGGGATGCAGTTGAGTTGCGCTAATATTACTATCATTACGGTAAATAGCCCGCAATAGTGCTACTTTTAGCCCGTTTCCGCTTCATTTTGCCACTGTTTATGCTATTTTAATTTATAATGAAAATCGGTGATTATTTGAAGTAACCAAAATTTTATTTGAAGGTTAAAACAGAAACAATAAGCTGTTTTGGCCTTTTCCCGAAACCATAGAAACAATCCAAAACCCGGCAAAAATATCCTTGTAAAATGATGTTTAACTTGATTTTTTTTCTCATCTTTTATATGGTTTATGGCAGCTAAAAACAAATTATTTATTGGTTTTTTTGGTAACATTAATTTAAGACGTAACAAACATTTTCTCAATTCCTTTATTTTTCTCTTGGTAATATTTTTTGTGACGCAATTCGTATTTAATCCAATTGGAGATTGCGTAATGTTTTTCACTTGACTTTAAGGAGAGTATTAATAATTTTTGTATATTAAATTGATTTGATTTTGTTATTTTTTTTAAAGGGATCTTAAAATTAACAAAAAAGACCAATAAATAAGTTAACAAACAACAAAACGTAAACAGTATTATTTTTCTATCGATATGTTTAATTTTTAATAATCAGGAGAAAGGAGATGCAAAAATTGAATTTAGCAGTAATGGTTTTATTTTCTTTAATGTTTAGTTTGAGAGCGCAAACTACAAAAAACAAAATATTTATTGATTATAATACAATTTTAAAAGAAAAACAGAAACAGCTATCTAATCATTATAATCCGCAACTATCTGGAAAAATTAATTATTTTGATAATAAGATCCTTGGATTCAATAAATCGCATGGAAACAAAAACTCAACAATATATAGACCTTCGTTTGTTGATTTTGAAAATAGTAATGCACGGATGTCTTACACCTACGATACACAAGGGAATATGTTAACAGAGAATGCGGAGGAATTATTAAATGGCGAATGGGTATGTTGGTCGCGTTGCACTTATACTTATGATTCGCATGGGAATAAGTTAATGTTTATGAGTGAATGGTTGGAAAACGGAAAATGGGTAAATCAGTTCCGCTGCAATTATTCGTATGATATACAAGGGAATATTTCCACCATGTTAGTTGAAACATGGGAAAATGATATGTGGGTAAATAATAACCGCGATACTTATACATATGATGAACAAGGGAATATGATAACACTTTTAACAGAAACATGGGTAAATGGTTTATGGATGAATATGAATTGTTTTACTTATAAATATTCCGTCCAGGGAGATAGGTCATTGGCATTAGTCGAAACTTGGGTAGATGGAAGCTGGAAGTACACTTTAAGTGCAAGCATTACCTATAATCCTCAAGGCAATCTTTTAACAATTTTATATGAAATCCCCGAAAACGGTGGGTGGGTGAATAATTCCCTTGACAATTATTCATATGATACACAGGGGAATTTGATAACACTATTAATTGAAACTTGGGAAAACGAAGAATGGGTGAATAGTGGTCGTAATTCTTATACTTATGATTTTAATAATAATAGAATAAGTGGAACTTTTGATGCATGGGACGGAAAATCGTGGATACCCGGTTTTGGAATTATCGAAATAGCATACAATGCTAATAAAGATGCAATATTTTTTATTGCACATTCTGTAATCGTTCGTTATGTTTCACTTACAGGAATTGAAGATTTTGCTGACTTTCCGAATAATTTTACTTTAACCCAAAACTACCCTAATCCATTTAACCCAAGCACAACAATATCTTTTAGTATCCCAAAACCAGAATTTGTAACATTAAAAATATTTGATATTTTGGGCAACGAAGTTGCTAATTTAGTTAACGAGGAATTACAAGCCGGGAGTTATAATAAAGAATGGAATCCTGCAAGATTAGCAAGCGGTATATATTTTTACAGATTACAAGCCGGACAGTTCAATCAAACGCGCAAGATGAATTATGTGAAGTAACCTAAAATGTTATTTAAAGGTTAAAACAGAAACAATAAGCTGTTTTAGCCTTTTCCCGAAACCATAGAAATAATCCAAAACCCGGCAAAAATATCCTTGTAAAATGATGTTTAACTTGATTTCTTTTTCTCATCTTTTATATGGTTTATGGCAGCTAAAAACAAATTATTTAATGGTTTTTTTGGTAACATTAATTTAAGACGTAACAACCATTTTCTCAATTCCTTTATTTTTCTCTAGGTATCATTTTTTATGACTTAAATCGGACTTAATTCGCACGATCGATGCAATCTAATTTTTCTTGACATTACGAAAATAAATTGCGATATTACTAAATATCTATATTTATCTATTGTATTTATTGTGTAATCGAAGTATTTTTTATATTTTTTTATTGTAGTAAATTTTCTGGGTTGAGATTGTGAATTTTAAAGAAAGTTTTATTAATTTTTTGAACTGGTTTTTATACAGCCTTTCAGTATCTTTGGTTGCATTATTTTTAAGGGGCTTAAAAATAATTATGCTAAATGAAGATGGTTTATTTTCTCTTAATTTAATTCTTGAAAATGTTACAGTGCATGGGGAGTTATTACTAATTGCTATTGGTTCGCTTGGAGTTGCGTTAGGCGAGCTGACAAAAGATGAGCCAAGGAACAAAATTGCAAAAGTATTTTTAGTGGGTGGCATATTATTATTGCTTATTATTTCAGTATATTTCTTTACTGAATTCTCTGAAGCAAAAGCAATTTATAAAACCTATCGCATAAGTAATCTATCTAGTATTTTAATGATCGCCTCATTTATGTTTGCATTCGCAAGTTTTATTATTCCCAAGAAATTAAAGGAGATTTAATATGGACATTATTTTATTATGGATAGGATTTGTTTGGAGCATATTATCTTTAATTATTTCGCTCATTTTAGTAGGTAAAAATCGCATTTCAAAGAATTCCAAGAAAAATGATTTGTTTTTACGGAATTTCCAAGTAAAGAACTCTTCATTTAAATTTTTGATTAAATATTCATATATTTTAAGCAATTATAATTTGAGAGTTTTTCTTTCATCTTTTCTACTTTTTGAAGAAATGAAAATTGCGAAGAACAATTATTTCGTAAGAGCATTTATTTATGATCATAGCGTAAGAATATCTAGGAATAATTTATTGGTTAATTGTTTTTTAGGTACAAACACGCAAAACGAGCTTAGCGATGAATGAGATATCAATTTTAAGAAGAGTTTACAACTTTATTACTAGGCATTGGATTTTATCAACGTTTATTTTGCTTTCACCAAGCTTAATGGTCCTTTATTTTGTTAATGCTTTTTTTAATGGCGAAGTAGCTTTAGATAAATTGAAAACTATTTTCTTTTTGTTGAATTACTTTGTACTCACAATTGGTGTTTTTACATTAATGAAACAATATGCTGACAAATATAATAACATGGTAAAAGATAATGGTTTATTGGTTTATTCTGTAATTTTGCAAAGCATGGATCTCGGGAAAAGACGTAAACTAAATAGATTTTATAAATTTATTGAAGAACATCAAAATAATTTTGGGATTAACCCATTTAATGAAATAACTCAACCACAGAAACAAATCAAGGTTATTCTAGACAATATACAATTCACTTTATGTAAGCTCTTTGGATTAAACCCAAACGAAATAGGATTAAGCGTCATATACAAAACTGATAAACAAAGTGAATGGAAGTGGGTTGCCAACCTCAACATTGAAAATGATTTACCTCTAAATAAAATGATTAAAGAACCTACATCCACCGCTTTCCAAATTATTAATAATGGAAATTCATTTGTTTTTTATCCTGACAAACGCACTGGACTCAAAGAAAAAAAGTTCTATGCTGGCCCAGTTGATGAGCAGAAACAAAATATAGGTTCAATTATTTGTAAAGATATCAGCTTAGATCATAACAATAATCTTTTAAAAGCCGTCTTAAGTATAACAACGTACGGGAAACAACTTTGTGATGAATACGATGCCGATAGTATAAACAAAATAAAAGAATTATTAATTCCATCATTTGAATATAGAATTAAAGTTGAGTTAGCACTGTTGTATATTAAGGATCATATCGCAACAATTGCCTAGCTCAGTATTATTTTATTATTGCCAAAACAAAATTTTTAGTACTCTAAAGCTATGATGACCCTAGTAACGATATTGCTTTTTTGGTTAACGGGAAATTAGAGTCCTAAAATTATTATTTTGGATGATGCCCAATAACTTATCAAGCGGTATATATTTTTACAGATTACAAGCCGGACAATTTAGTCAAACACATAAGATGAATTATTTAAAATAACAGAAAAAGAATTAACCTTAAATCTTAAAGCAAAAAACTGCTGCAATAAGCGGTTTTTTGCTTTTTTTGTTTAACAAAATCTATTTTAAATAAATTAATTTTTTGGTTTCTCTAAATATATTGTCCGAAATTATCGAAATAGCTTCAAAGTAATAAAAATAAATTCCGCTTGATAATTCTAATCCGCTTTTGTTTGGATTAAAACTTACCGAATAATTACCGGCAGGTTTTTCTCCATCAAATAAAACAGTTATTTCCCTTCCAACAATATCAAATATTTTTAGTTTAACATAACTATCTTCCGGTAAACTATAACTTATGGTTGTGGACGGATTAAACGGATTGGGATAATTTTGTAACAAAACAAAATTATTTGGATTAAGGCTAACAGTATTTTCTTCTATACCGCCAACTAAAGTAGAATCGCCATAAACCTTATTATTTACTTTAGCGGCAATAAGGTTATAAGCCAATCCGGTAAGCAGCGAATTATTATATACAATTTCCAACAAACCAATATTGTACCCTAACTTGTAATTTCTAAACGGATTATCTATACTTTTAAAATGTTTAATTAATACGTTTGGAGTATTTAATATTGTACCATAATACGGCCCGTAACATTTTACCGAATCGGGATTCCCGCTTTGAAGAACATAATAATTTTTATTTGTTTCGCCTGCAAGCATATATTTTATTGATTCTGTAATAACTCCATTCTCTACAAATGCTTCAATAACAGCACCTTTTAACGTATCAAGTCTTTCATAACGTACATAATTGTTGTTTAATACTTTGGTATATTTATTTCCGTTTGCCAAAATTGTATCGTTACCCACAACAACATAATTTTTGCCAACAACATTAATCATTGTTCCCAAATTATCAACCTCTTCAATTTTATAAACCCAAATGTTCCCGTTTATAAGAGGATAAAAATTTAAATATTTGTTCGTATTTACTTCTAAACAATTGTAACCCGTTAATGGTAGTTTTGTTATATGCGGTGTTAATGCAATATCCTTTGACGTAATTTTATAATAAAATTGATAGTTGTTTAGAATTAAATCCTGACGTAACTTTAAGGCAACATTATATTTAATTTCTGTGGTTGAATCCATTTTAATTTTATTGCCCCAAATCGTATCAATTCCGTTTGTATATATGTATTCAAAATATACGCTGTCAACAAAACAAACTCCGGTATCGCCAAAAGGAACTCCCGGTGTTTTTCTAGTTTCTCTGGAATATTTATGATTGACTATTGCTTGTAGATGTAAATTATTTAGCGAATCGATTGTAATATCTTCAATCGAAATTATTGGTGCGGAACTATCAATATTAGTAGCAGCAATAGCTGAATCGGCACTAAAAAAGCCACATAAAACTTGCCGGGTATAACCGTAATATGCCATTACGCTATTAACTTCTTGTTCATATTGCGCAAGCCCTAAACTATTTAAATAATAAAAATAGGTCCATGTTGGCTGGCTCATTGAATAATTAAAATGCTTAAATCCAACTGCTATATCATTAACTCCTAAAATTGAAAGGCTTTTTCTAACAGTAGAGATGGTGCCCATATAATTATCGTACGAATGTCCGGTAACAGCTCTAAAATCCACAAATATACCCTCGTCTTCCGATGCGGATTTATAATAATATGCAACAAGGCTATCTGCATCGTAACGAACCCACTTTCCATCAAATTTATAATAAGTTTTATTATTAAATACCTGACTTTCAGTAATATTTGTTGTTTTAATATTATAAAAATAACTTGTTGCGCCACTATATGAAGAACGGGTTGATTCAAAATATTGCCATTTGTTACCAACGGCTAGAGGAAGGTAATTAATTCCGTTTTTTTGATTAAGTAATACCTGCGCTGATGATAAATTGCTAATTAAAATTATAACTATTATTATAATTAACCCGAGCTGCCTTTTCATGCCACACCTTTATTTAAGTAAAAATTATTATCTGAAAATAATAGTTTTAATAGTAAAAGTAAACAAGACTTTTATATTTAACTAAAACAGGAACTATTTTTTTAAATTTTTGTTATTAAGTATATTTATAGAATATTTTATTTAGATAATAGATTTTTAAAACATAAAACAGAGATTATAGCGATGAATGAAAGAGTTTTTACTCATAATGTTGACAGGCTGCGAAATCCGGAAAGAAAAGAACGTCTTGAAGTAAAACATGTTGTTGACCTTTTGTTTGATAACCAAACAATTCACTCGGTTTTGGATATTGGTACGGGCAGCGGTTTATTTGCCGAAGAATTTAATAAACGCAACATAATTGTATCCGGAATTGATTTGCAGCCGGAAATGATTGAATTAGCTAAAGGTTATTTACCCGAATGTAAATTTGAAGTAGCGGCAGCCGAAGATATTCCATTTGAAAATGAATCGTTTGATATTGCGTTTTTTGGACTTGTTTTCCACGAAGTGGATGACTACACCAAAGCATTAACCGAAGCAAAACGAGTGGCAGTGAAAGAAGTAGCCGTTTTGGAATGGAATTACAAAACCGAAGAGACGGGCCCGCCGCTAGAACATCGTATAAATCCCGATTTTATTGAACAATTATCCATAATTATTGGTTTTAAACAGTTTGAAGCAGTTGTTTTAAAAAATTTAACATTATACCGATTGAAGATTTAAATTTAATACATCAGCATATTAACATAGATTTTTACTTAAATTAAATGTATTTGTTTTATTAATATACAGGTTATCATGGAATCACTACAAAGAACTATCATCCTAAATGCAAAACCATCAGAGGTTTGGGAAGCGTTAACAAATCCTGAATTAACAAAAAAATATATGTTTAACTGTGAAGTCAATTCCACATGGGAAATTGGTAGCCCTATTGAATGGAAGGGTAATTACCAGGGTTACGAAACAGGAGAGAACGGAATAATATTAAATTGCGAAAAAGAAAAACAATTAAAATATTCATCGTTTGATCCTAATTTTGGGCTTGAAGATATACCCGAAAACCATTTACACATGACTTATGATCTGATTTACAAAGATGGATATACCGAGCTGATATTTACGGCTGACAATTTTAATGATGACCCCAAAAGAATGCCCGGCATAGGCCAAATGTGGGACACCATTGTTTTACCCGCTTTCAAAGAGCTTTTTGTATAGGAAAAACGAAATCACATAATCGTATCGGGTTTTTATGTTTTATAGTTTATTTTTTCTACATAAGCACGGTAAAGTTGTGCAATGTTTGTAACCTTACCTACAACAAACTTCTTTTGCCGTAATAACCCTGTCAAGGGTTACATGTCATTAGCCAAAACCAACGGGGAATAATTCAACCCCGTATCGGGTTGAATATAAATTTATAAATTATTACGGCCATAAAATAATATACATACAAAACAATTACACTATAATTCTCCACCTCATATTTACATTATTATTTTTACAAAAACCCACATCAATCCCCTGTTTTTTCTAAACCTATTTTATATTTAATGTGGTTCTATTCCCCATCCCCGGATTACCCTAAAAAAATTTCTTTTGTTTTTTAAAAAAGTTGTATATTTTAGTAATATTAAAATATTTCTGTTTATGAAATATTCTTGTTTAAATAATTTATGAAGGTTTTTTATCAATTTCTCTTTACATACTTTGGATCAAGTCGGAAAATCAACGGATATTGCAGTTATTAACTAACTGTTAAATCTGTTGCATGTCTTATTATTTACGGAAGGTGAAGTACGTCCGGCCGTCAAATTTAATTACATAATTTTTTTTATACTATTAATTTATACTATTACGGAACAGGATAGCGGTTATGTTATTATTTAACTTAACTTAATCTGTGTTCCCCAAAATATATGGAGAATTTACAATGTTTAATCTAACTGATTTAGGTTGGAATAATTATTTTCAGGAATTATATAACACAAACTTTAATAAAAATACATTTATACCCGGCAGAATAGCCGTTGAAAATAAACACCGTTATGTTGTTTACAGCCAATATGGCGAGTTAAGCGCAGAGGTTGCAGGCAGATTGTTATACTCGACCGATTCGGCTTCGGATTTACCAAAAGTAGGCGATTGGGTTTTATTGAATTATTTTGCCGATGAACAAAAAGGAATTATTCAGGAAGTATTAAACAGAAATACTGTTTTTTCGCGCAAATCCGCCGGCATTGAAGTTAAAGAGCAGATTGTTGCCGTTAATATTGATGTTTTGTTTATTGTACAGGGATTGGATAACAATTTTAACATACGCAGACTTGAAAGGTATTTGGTTATGGCAAAAAACGGCGGCATAAAACCTGTTGTTATTTTAAATAAATCCGATTTATGCGATAACATAGAAGATAAAATAAAAAAGGTAAAAACCAATTTGCCCGATATACAGGTTTTGGCAATGAGCGCATTAAATGACCGGGGAATAAATGAGCTGCAGGAAATGATTGAACCAAATAAAACGTATGCTTTTGTAGGTTCGTCCGGTACAGGCAAATCGACCATTATTAATAAACTGTTTGGCCAAGATTTTCAGTTAACAAATGAAGTGCGCCAAAAAGACAGCAGAGGAAAACATACTACAACAGCACGCGAGTTGTTTGTTTTGCCTAAAGGCGGAATATTAATAGACACTCCCGGTATGCGCGAGTTTCATCTTTGGTTGACCGAAAATAGCATTGGCGATGTTTTTGATGAAATTGATATTATTTCGCAAAATTGCCGATTTGCTAATTGCAAACATATTTACGAAAAAGGCTGCGCTGTTTTGGAAGCTTTGGAATTGGAAATTATTACTAAGGAAAGATATAATGCATACTTAAAATTAAACAAGGAGCAGGAATATCTTAACACCAAATCCGATATTAATTCGTTTTTAAATAAAAAAGAAAAATGGAAAAATATCAGTAAACTTTCTAAAGAAATATTTAAATATAGAGATAAAAACGGGAAATAAGATTTTTTGGCTTAAATAAGGCCGCAACCGTTTCAAAAGTAACGGCCCTTGGCCAAATTCATGATTCTTTTATCTTTTAATCCCCAGTTTAAAGGTGGGGGTTAAAAATAATACCACCATTCTACAATATACCTATTCAATCAACTGGCAGAGTTGTGGATTAATTTAGGCTGCCGAGATGAAACCCTTTTAGTGTATGTCGCATAAGTAAACTATAAATAAAGCTAAAGGGGAATAATTACATTTAAAGGTAAATTCATAATTAAATATCAAGTAATAATTGAATTCTTAACTTGGACTGAAGCCCAAATTTTTCGTTTTTTGCATCCGGAGGGGTTATAATAGCCCATAACTCATTATAATATTTTCAATTATTGGCTGTATTTTAGTTTAAATAACCCTGATTTTTAAGTCGGTGATTGAGGATAAATTAAATTCGGGCTTTAACCCAAGACATGTTTATATTTATTTAAATTCTGATTAGATTTATCTATTCAGTTCTTAAAGAACCAACATTTACTTATGCGACACCCACTTATAGGGTTTTAAGCTTCATTTTTGAAATATGAATATTATCTATAATCTTAATCACGGTAGCGTAATATCCAGCTTTTATAACTATACTAAAAAAATGCATAAAAGATAAAAAATTCAAAAAAAAGAAAACAATGATTGACTTTATGGAAAAATACGATTTTGATTTGTAACCATATTTAGGAGTTATTATGAGTTTTCGAGTTGAGAAATAAGAAGTATTTGGATCAAAGGAGAAAAAACAATCTCGCCAAAAGCGTGTTTACTTTGGGATAAAAGACTCGGAGATAGGCGATATAGCAACACTACGTAAAGACAGGATTCCGATATTTTCAAAAGATTATGGCAATGTTTATTTTCTTGATAAGATTTCCGAAAAATACGGTTTAGTTAAAGTGCTGTCAAAATCATTTCCTGATAGTTACACTTGAATATTTTTTTTTGTTTCCAATTCTTCCCATCTGTGGTATAAATTTTTAACAATTTCTTTTGCAATATCTAATTGTTTGGTTAAATCGGTTATTTGGGCAGCGTAATTTTCGTAAAAATCAGGAGCCGAAAAAATAGTTTCAATCTTTTCCACTTCCATTTCTGCGTCCATTATTTTTTCTTCAATTGTTTCCAATTCTTTAGTTTCGGCCCAAGTAAGTTTTTTTGCTTTTGGTTTTGTTTTATTTTCTTCTTTTGCTGCAATTTTTATTTGTTCGTCCACTTGTTTTAATCTTGCATTTCTTTTTTCAATATAATAATCGTAATTACCCTCGCTAAAATATAAATCGCCGCTTTCTTCAAAAGCAAGTATTCCGGTACAAACTCTATTTAGGAAAAACCTATCGTGGCTCACTACAACCAAACAACCAGTAAAGGCCATTAAGGCCTCTTCTAAAATTCGTAATGTCGGCAAATCCAAATCGTTGGTAGGTTCATCCATTAATAGGAAATTTCCACCATTTTTAATTATTTTTGCCAATGTAAGCCTACTTCTTTCGCCGCCCGAAAGTCTTCCTACCTTTGTATTAATAGTATCATCGGTAAACAAAAAACGTCTTAAGTATGTCCAAACTTTCATTTGCTGTTTGCCAAACATAACAAATTCGTTTCCGTCACTTATTGCGTTTATTACCGAATCTTCATCATTTAATAAAAGTCTTTCTTGGTCAATATAATTAAATTCTGTTTTTTCCCCAACTTCAATAATTCCGCTTGTTGGCTTTAACATTTCCATAATATTTTTTAACAAAGTAGTTTTACCAACCCCATTTTTGCCAACAATACCAAGTTTACGTCCCGGTTCAAAATCAAAATTAAAATTTTTATATAAAAGTTTGTTGCCAAGTTTCATTTCTAAATCAATAATTTTCAAAACTTTATTGCCTAATTTTTCAGCCGGAGGAATAACCATATCAACATCAACTTCCGTCTCAAATTTTTGTTGGTCAAGAGTTTCGTAATATTTATCTAATCGGCTTTTAGATTTTGTTCTTCTTGCTTTTGGACCTCTAACCACCCATTGTAATTCGCGTCTTAAAAAGCTTTGTCTTTTTTGTTCTTCTACTTCCGATAACGCCTGTCTTTCCGATTTATTTATTAAATAATCAGTATAATTTCCCTGATGTGAAAAAAACTTTCCGTTAGACAATTCAACAATTCTATTTGCAATTCTATCTAAAAAATACCTATCATGTGTAACAAATACACAAGTGCCGTTGTAATCGGCCAAAAATTTTTCAATCCATTCTATCGAGTCCGTATCCAAATGGTTTGTAGGTTCATCAAGTATCAACAAATCGGGTCTGGAAATTAAAGCCCTGCATAAAGCAACCCTTCGTTTTTCTCCGCCGGATAAAGTTTTTACGTCTTTTGTAGATTCAGGTGCATGAAGTGATTTAATAAGTAAATCAATATTTCTTTCTATATTCCATCCATCAAGTAATAAAATTTTTTCTTCAAGTAAATGACGACTTTTGGCATTTATATCAAGTTTATCGTATTCGTACAACAGGTCAACAACTCGTTTTGCGCCATCTAAAATATTTTGGTGTACATTTCTATCTTCATCCAGTGTAAATTCCTGCGAAAGAAAACCAACCACTAAATCTTTCTTTTTGGCAACATCACCGCTATCAGGCATTAACAAACCGGAAATTACCTTTAAGAAAGTTGATTTACCTGCTCCATTTCTGCCTACAAGCCCTATTCTATCTCCTTCATGAATACTTAAAGACGCGTTATCTAAAATTATTTGTTCACCATAATGGACTTTTAGCTCCATGGCTGTAAGTATTACCGATTCAACACTTTCTTTCATTTATCCCCGGGATTGTATTTTTTATAACTATTTAAGAATTTTGGTATGTTAATTTAAGGAATTTAAGTGACAGGTTAAAGGTAAAAGAGACTATCTGATTTTGATTTATTAAAACCGAGTTGCACTATTAAATAAAAACCGTCCAAATTCCATTTATACTGTGTTTTGGACGGTTTTTTGTTATAAAATAAATTATGCTATTTTATTTTGTTATATCCTCTTTCACCATAGGGCTGTAACTCTTCAAGCCACATATTTTCCAGTTCGGCCAAATCCTTTCTGTAATTATATGTAGGGTCGTCCTTCCGTTTAAGCAAGTCAACAATTCTAAACTCAAAATTTTCAAGGCCGTATTTATTATAATCGTCTAACAATTCTTTTATGTCTTCACTTCCAAATTTAAGTTCCATTTGGTGCCTGTTAAATCGAGCTGTTATATTCAAACTGCTTCCAATAAATATCTTTTTGTTTATTTTATTTTCTATTTTATATACGCCCATTGGCGTTAAAGTTTCTTTATATTTTTTCTTTAATTCATTCTTGTCTATCATTTTAGCTCCAAATTCAAGTTATTATTCCGCCAATATATTTGATGTTCTCTAAACATTAGATTTTCTTCTATTAGTAATCTCCTAATAGTGCAATAATCGTCATAATATTTTAGAATAATAGTGTTTACTTCTTCTTCTTTATATTTTTTATCAACATTAAATTGTTTTAATAATTCGTTAAGCACAATCATTCTTTTTTTATGCTGAATCGGGAGTTTAACAAGTTTATTATTTACAAAAAACACTTTTAATACTTTTTCCTTAAAGTTTTTTACACGCTCTTCCTGTATATATTCATCCAAGTTCTCAAAACTTGTCAGTTCACGCAAAGTTAAGTTAAAGATATTATCCTGTATATGATACATTACATAATATTGTTCTTTTACTTTATATACTAACCCGGCAGCTTCCAATTTTTTTAAATGGAATGATACTGTTGAAATTGCTAAATTCAGTTTATTTGCCAACTCTTCTACATATTGAGGTTTATCTAATAAAATGTTTAACACCCGCAAACGTGATGTATCGGCCAGGGATTTCATAATTTCTATACTTGTAGTAATATCCATAACTTTTCAAATTTGTTTTTGTATTTATCGAAACAAATATAATAAAAACATCTGGTTTTGTCAATCTGTTTTTGTTGTTATCGAAATAATATAACACTTATTATAATTATGCACTTCTTTTATATTTGAAAAAAACGATATAATATACTATATTAATTAAACCAAAAATTAAAATAATTTATTTAATTGGTTACTTAATTTTAATATACTTTACTTTCCTTTTTTCCTCATTATTTTACATTTAAAATTATAAGACCTTTTTAACATTGGATAAATTTTTAATTGATGAAATATTTTAATTGATTCTTTTTTTAATATTATTTTGGAATTTTTAATGCAAAAAATATACTTATATTTTTGTTTGTTTTTCACCCTTCTTTTATCGTTACAAGCTCAAAACGATGATTATTATAATACAATAAATCCCGCCAATTCAGGGTTCGTTGGAGAATTACAATCTCGTATTCGTTCACCCTATACAAAAATTAGTTATAATAATTTTGACGAAACAAACATCGCAAATTTTGCATCTCGTGATACAACAAACGGACAAAAAGTTGTAACGTGTGTTTATTCTGGTGAAAACTATGTTTATACACCACCATTTACATGGACACCATTCAGCCGAGAACATACTTGGTGTCATAGCTGGATGCCGTCATATGATTCCGAATCAGGCGAAGAGTATTCTGATCAACATCACTTGTTTCCTACAAATCAAAACAATGCAAACGGAGTTAGAAGTAACCATCCTTTAGGAATTGTTACGACTATTACAAGTTCTTATTTATTATGTAAATACGGTAAAAACACAAGTAATGAAAACGTTTTTGAGTCCAGAGACTCCCATAAGGGAGATGCCGCACGTGCATTGTTATATATGAGTTTAAGATATAATGGTATAAATGGTCTTGATTGGACTTTTAATCACCTTAATACTGTTACACTTCCTGCTTTAAGTGAAGCTCCACAAAATTTAGCTTTATTAATACAGTGGCATAAAGCCGATCCCCCTGATCAATGGGAAGTAGAACGTAACGATTATATTGAAGGTGTACAAAAAAACAGAAATCCATTTGTAGATCATCCCGAATACGTTAATTATATAGATTTTAATGATTTAAGCAAACTTAGTCCGGCTTATGCAACAGAACCAACAAATTTTCCCACACCGTTTTCTGCAAATGCATCAGGTTCTTCTATTACTTTATCATGGACAGATGCCGCAGCCGGTGATCAAGTACCTCAAGGATATTTTATTGAAGCTTATGCAAAAAACGCTTATTTTATACCAATTGACGGCTCTACATATGATGTTGATACTGATCTTTCTGATGGTAAAGCACTTGTTTATGTAGATTTTTCTGCGGCAAACACATATACCTTTAATAGTTTGGTTGGCGGTACTACTTATTATTTTAAAGTATATTCTTATTATGGTTCCGGTGCACAAACAAACTACAAAACAACAAGTACAGCTCCAACAGCAAATGCTGTTGCTTCAAATGGAATGGCAACCGAACCTTCAAATTATCCAACAGCTTTGTTAACAAGTAATATTTCTGAATCCACAATACAATTAAATTGGACTGATGCCACAGGAACAACTTTACCAACAGGATATTTAATAAAAATTAATACTGCAAATTCGTTTACTAATCCTGTTGATGGAACACCAATTGCCGATGAAACCGATTTTTCGGACGGAATTGGAGTTGTTAATGTAACCCACTCCGGAAACGACTTTTATTCTTTTACCGGTTTAAACGCCGCAACAACATATTATTTTCAAGTATATAGCTATTCGGGAAGCAGTGTAGAAATAAATTATAAAATTGACGGTACAATTCCAAATACACAAGCAACAACGTTAGCTCAAGAACCGCAAAACCATGTTACAAATTTTGCGACTGATAATATAACCACAAGCGAAATAAGAGTAACATGGACAGAAGCTGTTGGTTCTCCTCTGCCAACCGGCTATTTAATTAAGGCAAGCACTACCAATTCATTCACAGACCCTATTGATGCAGTAGCAGTTTCAGACGATACTAATCTTTCCGATGGAAGTGCTGTTGTAAATGTTACTTTTGCCGGAAACGATTATTATTCTTTTACCGGTCTAAGTGCTGCAACTACATATTATTTTAGAATTTACAGTTATACTGGTAGCAGTACAACAATAAACTATAAAACTGACGGTACTATTCCAAACACACAAGCTGCAACATTAGCTCAAGAACCGCAAAACCACGTTATAAATTTTGCAACTGATAACATTACTAGCGGTGGAATTAGAGTAACATGGACGGAGGCGGTTGGTTCTCCTCTGCCAATCGGCTATTTAATTAAGGCAAGTACTACAAATTCATTTACAGATCCGGTTGATGGGGTAGCAGATACAAACGATACCAATCTTTCCGATGGTAGTGCTGTTGTTAATGTAACTTATGCCGGAAACGATTATTATTCTTTTTCGGGACTAAGTGCTTCTACAATATATTATTTTAAAATATATAGCTATTCGGGAAGCGATGCTTCTATAAACTATAAAACCGACGGGGTTCCTACAACCAACGCAACTACTTTGGCATCAAGTGGTTCTTCTGCCGATTTATTTATATCGGAATACGTTGAGGGCGGTTCTTCAAATAAATATATCGAACTTTTTAATGGAACGGGTGCTTCTGTTGATTTATCGAATTATAAATTGCAATTATATTCAAACGGTTCTGCTATTCCAACCAATGAAAATACTCTAACTGGAACTTTAGCTAATAATTCTACAATAGTTTATAAAAACTCCCTTGCCGCAATTTATGCCGGAGATGCAACGATACTTACTTCAGTTAATTTTAACGGGGATGATGCTGTTGCTTTGTATAAAATATCTCCATCTGGTTTTATTGATATTTTTGGACAGATTGGTGCCGATCCGGGTACTGCATGGACTGACGAAAGTAGTGGTAATACTACACTAAATAAAACTTTACGAAGGAAATCCTCTGTTACGCATGGTATTACAACAAATCCTACCGGTTTTCCAACCTTAGGGACCGAATGGGATATGTATAATCAAGATATTGTATCAGGTCTTGGGAGTCATACTTCTGCACTTCCTGTTGAATTAAATTCCTTTGGCGGAGTTTTCTTAAACAATCAAATTCAATTAAACTGGCAGACAGCTTCCGAAATTAATAATTATGGCTTTGAAATAGAAAAAAAATCGGAATATACCAATTGGGAAAAAATTGGATTTATAACCGGTAATGGAAACTCTAACGTTACTAATTTTTATACATTTACAGATAAACAAGTTTTACCCGCAACATGTTATTATAAATTAAAACAAATTGATAACGACGGAACTTTTAAATATAGTGAGACAATTAAAATAGAAAGCGGAATAAAACCCGATAATTTTATTTTATATCAAAACTATCCAAATCCTTTTAACCCTTCAACTGTTATTAATTATTATGTTCCGCAAAAAAACAAAGTATCTCTTGTTGTTTATGATATGCTTGGAAAGGTAATTGCAGAGCTAGTAAACGAAGAAAAAGAATCGGGCTTATATTCGGTAAATTTTGATTCAAATAACATTTCAAGCGGTGTATATTTTTATACGTTACAATCGGGTGAATATACAAAAACAAACAAAATGACATTATTAAGATAATTTATTAAGGCTGCCTAATTGAAGGGCAGCCTTAATAAAAGTTTATCTCTTAAATTTCTGAACTCCTCGTTCTTCTATTTTAAATTTTAATACTAAATTTTGAAGGTTTTCTGTTAACCTGCTTAAATCTTCTGCAGCACGTGCAATTTGCTGAACCCCCGATGCACTTTCGTTGCTAACAGTGCTTATATTATCTATGCTTTTACTAATTTCTTCTGAAGTTGCAGAAAGTTCTTCACTTGAAGCAGATACCTGGCTTGCTAAATCCGTAACATCTATTGTATTTTCCATAATTTCGTTTAATGAAACAGAAACTTCATCAGTAAGTTTCAAACCGGCAGAAACAGAACTTTGTGCTTCGCCCATAGAATTGTTAGCATCTAAAACTCCAATTTGAATTGTTTTAATTGTATCGGCAATCTCTTTTGTTGCTTTTGCCGTTCTTTCGGCCAATTTTCGTACTTCATCGGCAACAACGGCAAAACCGCGCCCTTGTTCACCGGCTCGTGCAGCTTCAATAGCAGCATTTAAAGCAAGTAAATTTGTTTGGTCTGCAATATCATTTATTACTTGTGCAATCTCTCCAATCTGGTCTGTTTGTTTAGCAAGATTAGAAATTATATTACCGGTTTTTGATGCTGAAGTTACTATTAATTGCATACCCGATTTTGTTTCATTAACTTTATTTACACCATGTTGTACTTTTTGAGCTGCAATTTTTGATTTTTCGGCAACCATACTGGTGTTTTTTGTGCTTTCCATAATAGTTCTTGTCATTTCTTCAATGGCACTAGCAATCTCACCCACCTGAGAAGCCTGTTCGGAAGCACCTGTTGCCATTTCCTCCGTACTTGAAGATATTTGATTGGATGCACTTGCTGCAGCCAAGGAGGCTTGGTTAACCTCCAGCATTGCTGAATTTAATGAATCTGCAACTGAATTAATACTGTTTTTAATTAGTTGGTGATCACCATGATACTCGCCATGCATTCTTGAGGTTAAATCCCCTGTTGCCAATATTTTAAGAATTTCAGCCCCTTCTCTAATTGGGGATACCAGTGCATCAATTGTTTCGTTTATGCCTTTTACTAAATTTGAATACACTCCGGAAAATTTATTGCTGTCGCCTCTGTATACTAAATTTCCTTGTTTTGCCTCTTGGCTTAACTTACTAATTTCATCTTTTAATTTATTAACTGTATTAACTATTTTTTCAAAACCGGGAGTAATTTCATCTTCCACACTATAATTTCCAAAATTAACATTTAAGTCGCCTTCGGATATTTTATGCATTTGATTTATTTTTCCCGATAAATTATCAGCCATTTGGTCCATTGCCGCTGCCATTTCGCCAATTTCGTCTTTTACATCTAAACGTAGCCTTGTTTGTAAATTTCCATGCGAAAGACGAATCATCATTTCTTTTGCTTTTAATAATGGTATTTTAATAATTTTTGTTAAAAACATCCCCAAATAAATTGACAAAACAATTGAAATAATTAAAGTAATTGTTAATACGGTAGTTGAACTGCTATATGTTTTTTCGTTATCAATAGTCTCTTGTGCCGAATAATCGTCATTAACTTGTGTAAGCTTGTCAATTACATCCCTACAATTTTCAAATGCTGTAAAACCCTCATTAAACGATTGTTCAATAGCGGCTATTTTAGACATTTCATCGTTTGCTTTTATTTTATCTACAATTTGGTTTGTAACAGACTCCCATATAACTCTTAAATTATTATATTCGGTTACAAGAGTTTTTTCTTTATCTGTTTGAATAACAGTCTGGTACTTTATCCATCTATCGGCGGATTGTTGCAAATTTTCCGCATGGTCTTTTAATAAAGCATTAAATCTATCTGAATTAGGTGTTGTAAAAATTAAGGTTCTTTCTGCCACCAATGTTTGTTGTAAATCTCTATCAATTTGTAATAACAGCTCGTAGGAGTGGAGGCGTATATTTGCCGACTGGTCTAAATTTTCATTTAAAGTTATTAATCCGTTAAATGAGGTTATACCTAATATTATAAATAAAACCAATAATAAAAAAAATGTATAAAAAAACTTTTTTCCAATTGGCTGATTACTCATCCATAATAACATTTTTACCTCCAAATAAATTATTACGTTATATTAATTATCCGTATTTTTGATTTATTAATAGATTAATATTATAATACATCAAATAATAAATAAAGTCAATGTCGGATTAATAATTCTTATTTGGCAATATTTATTTTATTTGCATAAATAATAACTTAAATTAACAAACTGTAAATAATATAATCGAGAATTATTATGAAAAGTAAAGTGTTTTGGCTAGTTGAATTAAAAATTGTAGAACAAAATTTTGAAAAAATTAAATCATTTATGGATGATGTTTTTATTGCAGCCGTAAATGATGAACCTAATACATTAAGTAACGAATGGTTTATTAGTGATGATAAAAAAATTTGCCATATGATTGATAGATATACCGATTCGGAAGCTGTTTTAAATCATCTTAATATTTTTGCTGAAAAATTTAACGATCGTTTTAATGCTTATTTTGAATTGACTCGTTTTATTGTTTACGGAAATCCAAACGAAGAGGTTAAAAAAGCTGTTGCCGGATTTAATCCTATTTATTTGCCATCTTTTAGCGGTTTTGAAAAATAATCTATCTATTAAATCGGATTTTTTATAAGCAATATTTTCATAATATGGTATAAAAAACGACCTAAATTATTAACTTATTAAAAATTAGTTTTTTTATATAAAATAAATAATTTGGAAAGAAATAAATAATATTTTATGTTTACTTGTTAAAATATTTTTTTTAACACAATTCTTTTTTTAGAAGTATCCTGTTAAACCTTAAATTGGTTAGTTTACTTAACTTAAGTAATTTGTTTCTGTAATTTTAAAGCAGAAAATTACTTATTATTTTTTGAATTATTTTAGATTAATATATAAAAAGGAGTAACAATTGTACGTACCATCAAAAATATTTTTTACCAAAGGGGTAGGAGTTCATAAAGACTATCTCAGTTCATTTGAAGCCGCATTACGCAGCGCCGGAATAGAAAAATCGAATATAGTAACAGTTAGCAGTATTTTACCTCCGGGTTGCAAAAGAATTTCCAAAGCTGATGGATTAAAGGAAATTAAGGCTGGTCAAATTACTTTTGTTGTTATGGCAAGAAATTCTACAAACGAACCAAACAGATTAATAGCTTCTTCTGTTGGCGTTGCTATACCTGCCGATACTGAACAATATGGTTATTTGTCAGAATACCATCCTTTTGGCGTTAAAGAAAAAATTGCCGGCGATTATGCAGAAGATCTAGCTGCTCAAATGTTGGCTACTACTCTTGGTGTTGAATTTGATAGCGATGCCGACTGGAATGAAAGAGAACAAGTATTTAAAATGTCTAATAAAATTGTTAAAACATTTAACATTACTCAAACAGCAACCGGTGAAAAATCAGGTATGTGGACAACCGTTATTGCTGCTGCTGTTTTATTACCCTAATTTTAATATTTTTGAATCCATTTTAAAGAGAAACATTATTGTTTAATGTTTCTCTTTTTTGTTTTAAATATGGATTATTAAGTCAAATTATTTTTTATTCAATCCTATTTTTTAGCTGCTTATTCGTGACTTTTCTATTTTGCTATTATTATTAGTTGGGCAATATATTTTATTGAAATTAAAAATTATTATTACTATTTTATTACATTAAAATTATTAAGAAAAACTTTTGTACTTTAATTTTATTTGCAAAGCGAGACAAAAAGCTTCGGGGGAAAATTATACTAAAATTAATATCTAATTATACGCATTGTTAAATAACTTTTTGGGCTGAGTATTAGCAACTTTGCACCATATTATATTTAAGAGGAGACTATGAAACTAATCAAATTATTATTTTCTGTACCGTTTTTATTTTTCGTTTTTCTAAGTAATGTAAATTCACAAACATATCTGGAAAAAGACCTAAAGGATCTTATAAATGCGAATTCCAAAAGTGATGTTGATAATTTTGTTTTGGACAAAATTATTAAAAACAGAGTTGTTATGATTGCTGATGAAGATCATGGTAATCATATTTTTATGAATACTGTAATTGAAAGTATTAATTGTTGGATAGATTCTATTCTGACTAATTCAAACACTGAAAAAAATATACCAAAAAAATTATATCTAATCCTCGAAAATGATTCTAATCAAATAAATTCCATTTATAAATATTTTTTAAGCAATAATCCTTACGAATTATTAAATCCTTCGTTTATTATCGGGTACCAATTTACTTCCGCCATGATTGAGTTTTATGATGATTTAAGAAAAATTAATTGTAGAATTGATTCTATTAATAATAATTTACCTGATAAAAGTAAAATATCTTTTAAACTTTTTGGCCCTGAAAAAGTTATAAACTTGAATAGTTGGTCAAATGAAAAGGGAGATGATTTTTTTGTTCACGAACGTGATGAATATTCATCTAATCAAATTATTGACTTGCTTGAAAAAGATTCAACAGCTAAAGCATTAATATTTTATGGCGGTGCACATTTAGCAACAACAAAAACACAAAAACCATCTAAAAATAAAGAGCAGGGTTATTACATTGGTTATTATTTATTAGAACATTTCAAAAACAAAGGCGGATTTTATAGTATTGACCAGATATCAGTAGAACTTAACACATGGCTAAATGAATGTTATAAATGTTCAGATAATAATTACGCCATAGAAAATTCGATTTTTAACGGATGTCCAATTCCAAATAATATGCAGCCGCAATTTACCAGTGCTTCAATAATACTTTTTAATAAAACTGTTAAACAATTTCATATTTCTCAAATATGGAGTAATAATTTAATTGATTGTTTTATTAACAATGCTAATAAATTTAGTTATTTGAAAGGTGATTTTATCAGAATGGTTATTTCATCGTGGCTATATTATTTTTCAATTATTTCAGGTAACGAAATGGAAAATATTGATATTAACGATTCTGTTAGTGTAGCAAAAGAAATTGATAAATGGACAAACTGGAGAAAAAACAAAAAAGAAAATATCGCAGAAGAAATAATTAGTCAGAACATTATAAAAAGAAGAATCGCTTTATTTGAAAAGTCGGAATACCCTATTGCAAGCCGTTATGAATATGAACTGGGAAATAGGCTATTAAACGCAAAAGTATGGGGTACTTTTGAATCATTGCCAAAGGATAAAGCAAAAGAATATTATAACTATATTCAAATTTATTCAAAACCAATAATTGCAGAAAATTTGATTAATTTATTGTGGGTTGGTACTAACGAAGAAAGGCAAATTGCAATAGACTTTTTGAAGCAAACATTTTCAGAAAAATTTAATACAGCCAAAGAGTGGTCTGAATGGTGGCGAAATTCGGAATATTGTAATTAATACTAAACAGAAATCAAGTTATATAGTATGTTTAGGTTTATATTAAGCCGGATAGACGACCGGACTGTGTTATAATTGGGGATTTTATGAAAAGTCATAAAATAATATCCTTATAAATTGAACACATCCGGAGTTCTGGTTTTTGTGGTGCCTCATATGGTTACAAACTTTGCACGACGCGTCTGTGCCGCCCCGAGTAATAAATATACGTTAATGCCTTATATAATAATATGTTATGTGGTATTATATAATCCCGAAGGGATGACATAATTATAGCAGAATAAGAAAAATAGACGCAAAACCCTGAAAGGGTGACATTGTTTTTTTAACAAATCGGCCATTCTTTTATTTTTACCCAAATTTTATTACGGTTTGTTTAACTTTAGAAGCAAAGAAATATTTGTATTAAAAAACCGAATTGCAATATTGTAAAATAACTGTTTTTCCAACTATATTGTTATCTGTTTAGAATAACAAGCTACTATACACTACTTTACGTATTTTAAATTTAGAAGTAGTATTACCAACTTTTTTATGTTAAACATAAATTAGTTGGTTGTGTTTAAAATGCAAAAAGCCGAAACATAAGTTTCGGCTTTTTTGGAGCTGGTGAACGGATTCGAACCGCCGACCGGCTGATTACAAATCAGCTGCTCTACCAGCTGAGCTACACCAGCAAATTGAGACTGTAAATCTAATAATATTTTTTACTCAATGCAACTATTATTTTTAATATTTTAAATTATTTTTATATGATGATTATTTACACTCCTTTTTTACTTAATTTTGAGGATTTTTAGATTTATATTAATCAGACTTTAAATTCCGATTATTATAAATAAAATTATAGTCTTGTTATGATTAAAAACGATGAAAAACCGATTCAAAAATATAGATTTTTTTCACAACTTTTTTTCCTATTAATTTGTATATGGATAGGGGTTGAGTTTTATTATTTTATTCAATTTTTACAGAGTGATACACTTTCTTCAAATTTTTATCGCCCGGCGGGTGTAGAAGCTTTTTTACCAATTAGTGCTTTAATGAGTATTTATTATTTTATTTTAACCGGAACAATTCATTCATCTCATCCGGCCGGTTTTTTTATTTTACTTGGTGTTTTAAGTGTATCTTTGGTATTCGGCAAATCCTTTTGCAGCTGGATATGCCCAATTGGCTTTATTTCGGAATTAATTGGTGATTTTGGTGAAAAAATAATAACAAAAACTTTCAAACGTAAGTTTTTTATTCCAAAAATAGTTGACTATCCGTTAAGAGCAATTAAATATCTATTATTTGGCTTTTTTATTTATGTAATTTTTTTTAGTATGACGGTTTTATCTCTTAAAATGTTTTTAGACAGCCCATATAATCTGGTTGCTGATATTAAAATGTATGTTTTTTTTGCCAATATTACTAAATTTTCATTTATTGTGGTTTTTACATTATTTACCTTATCTATTTTTATTAGAGGGTTCTGGTGCCGATATTTGTGTCCTTATGGTGCTTTATTAGGCGCATTTTCATTTTTTAGTCTTACAAGAATACGCAGAAATAAAATATCTTGTATAAATTGCAATTTATGTACAAAAGTTTGTTCAAGTAGAATAAAAGTAAATAAAGTAAAAACAGTATATTCGGATGAATGTACAATGTGCTTAAATTGTGTAGATGTTTGTCCGGTTAAAGATACTTTAGTGGTTGAAGATAGATTTACAAAATACCCAATAAAAAAATTGCATATAGCTATTGGAGTGCTGATTGTTTATTTTTTTGTAATTATTACAGGAAGGATAACCGGAAATTGGAATAGTAATATTTCCGCCGCCGAATATAAACAGTATTATAAAACAATAAATATGCTTGGTCATCCAACAAACACTACCGAAATAAACGAATTAAACAAAAAAGCAAAAAATAATAAATAATTTAAGTGATTAGTTAAAATCAATCATAAAAGCCGGTCTGTTGCCATAAAAAGGAAAAGTGTGTGAATTATACTGTTTTTAATAATAAACTATCCTATATCCACTTCATTGGTCTCTAATAACGTATTATTTAATAAAGTCTATTTAATCATTAAAACTATCTATAAAGATATTCTAATCTATAAATTAAATTCTTAATTAACGTAAATATTATACACACACAATATATATATTTATTCTCTTATTTATTTAAATAAAAGCTATTTATTATTATATAGTGTGGATATGTGGATAACTAAATAAGCTGTTATTTTATAACAACTTATTTTTTGTTTCGATTAAAATGTATTGTTAGCAGATTAATAAACACTTTTTATTTTCCACATAAAAATTGTTATATGTGATTATCTGTTTGCTTAATTAATTTTATCCACATTTTACTGTTTTATTTATTAATAGTTGTTATTGTTTTTAAGATTTTTAACTTAATTAAATATAATGGCTTATAGCATTTACTTTTATTAATTAATATCAAAAACCAATATTAAAACTAACATTAAGTAAATAATATGTTAATAAAGTTAATTAATTAATTTTATTTTTAACTACCGAATGTTATTCTATATCGTAATTGATGTTAACTTAAATAGTTTTTATTTGATTTATCTAAATCGAATAACTTATTATAAAATAATATGTTAACAAAAGCATAAAATAATTTAGTAAATTAATTTTGGAAAATGATACTTTTTTTTTATTTTTGTATTAATGGGACGCTTATTTTAATTCTTCTTTTTAGTGTAACATTTTGCGGGGGTCTCATCTATATTATTAAATATAATCAATAATATCATATGAGAGGGATAATAAATGAAATTGTTATTTTCTGTTTTATTTGTTTTGTTATTAAGTTTAAATGATATTTTTTCGCTAACAGCTTTAACAGGTACTTATACAATTGGCATTGGAGGAGATTATATTACTTTTAGTTCAGCAATTAGTTCTCTAAATTCCAATGGTGTTGGATTAGGTGGGGTAACTTTTCTAATCAAAAATGGCACATATGAAGAAACCAGTTCTTTACAAATTTATACATCTACATCAAACAGTATTAATAAAGTGATTTTTAAGCCGGAACCGGGGGCTAATGTAATCTTAAATATTGGTGGACAAACCTCAACAAATAGATATGCTGTTAAAATTACTTCAAATTATATAATTTTTGACGGTTCAAATGAAACAGATGGAACAGATAGAGATTTTACAATCAAAAGTTCCAACGCAAGTTATGGTTCTATATGTTTTGATATTTATGGAGATTACAATGAAATAAAAAATTGTAATTTAGATATACATTCAAATTTCTATAATAGCGGAGGATATGGTATTTTTTTACGAGGTGGGGCTGCAACAAATACCACAGCAGAAAACAACATAATAAGTAATAATTTGATTAAAGGAAACACAGGCATAATAGTTGGAGGAATTACAACAATATATTATTCCAATAATAATGAAATTATAAATAATGAAATATATTTTCATGACAAAGGTATTTATGTAAATTCTACAAATTCGATTGATATAATTAATAACAATTTGTGTGGTGATTTAGGAGATAATTATACCACTAATATGGTATATGGAATTTGTTTAACTAATCTTTTATCCTCAAATATTGTTATTGAAAAAAACCGTATTCATGATATAGGGAATAAAACAACAACAAATACATATTTTTTAGTATATGGAGTTGCAGTAATCGGTACCGGAAATTTTACAATTGCGAAAAATAAAATTTATAACTTAAATAACATTAATAATTTTGAAGCATCTGATATCTTTGGACTTGATATTAGTTTTTCCTCAGATGAAAGTATTTATAACATAAGTAATAATGCTTTTTGTCATTTCAGAAATATTGCTTCTCCCAAAACGCCAATAAGAAAATTAAGTGCCATTAATATTACAAATGTGGGTACTTATAATATATATTTTAACTCTGTCTATTTTGAGGGTGATTTTAATACAATTAAATTAAGTGCTATATGTTTAACAAACGATGCTCAAAATGCTGCGGTTACAATAAAAAACAATATTTGGCAATGCAGTAATATTGATAATGAATCGAATACATATTTATATTATTTTGACCATATGGTTTCCGGAATAAAAATTATGGATTACAATAATTATTTAATTGATAATAATATCAACTCATGTATTGGAAGATATAATGATATAAATTATTCAACTATTGTTAATTGGAAAAATTTTGTTGGTAATGAAACACATTCGCAACAAATAGATCCTCTTTTTCATTCCTCAACAGATTTGCATTTACTTCCTAATTCACCATGTTCCGAAAAAGGAACAGCAATTACCGGATACACTACGGATATAGACGGAGAAAGCAGAAATTCACCGCCTGATATTGGTGCCGATGAGTTTACATATATGGCCCCTGCTTCAAATGGTTCATATAATAACCCACCTGCAGGTTCGCAGACAACAATTATTCCAATATCAAATGTAGGTGGAGTATCAATAAATCCTTCAATTATATCTTCAGGTAATGTACAAGCTTATTTTATTAATCAACAGCCTTCGGGTTTATTACCAAATGATATTACAAAAATATCAAATTATCATTGGGTATTATCAACTAATATAAATAATTTTCAAACTAATGTTAGATTTTACTATGACCAAATAATTGATAATGGGATTAATAATCCGGATAATATTTCTTTGCTTAAAAGAGAAAACCAAAGCGATAATTGGGTAATATATACAAATGTAAATAAAACGGAAACCTACATAGAAGCTTTAGATTTAACTATGTTTTCGGAGTTTTCTTTTGGTGAAAATAATGCAACTCCTGTTGAGTTATCTTCTTTTTATGCAACTGTTGATAATAATAATGTTATATTAGGTTGGCAAACCGCTACTGAATTAAGCAGTATAAAATTTCAGATTGAAAGAAAGAAATCGGACGAGAATAATTGGAAGACTGTTGGGGAAATATTATCGCATGGAACAAGTTATGTTGTTAATAATTATTCATTTAAAGATAATAATATTATTACAGGGCAGTATTTTTATAGATTAAAAAATATTAACACTAATGGCAGTTATGAGTATAGTAAAGAAATTTTTGTATCTGTAGGTGTACCAAAAAAATATTATTTATCTCAAAACTATCCTAACCCATTTAACCCAAATACAATAATTAATTTTAATATTCCTAAAGCCGGCCTAGTGAATATTTGTGTATATACGATAACAGGGGAATTGGTGAGTACAGTTATTAATGAAGAAAAAGAAGCCGGTTATTACTCCATATTAGTATCAGGTAGTAATCTGGCAAGTGGGGTATATTTTTATAGAATTCGGGTTAATGAGTATAGTAATACTAAAAAGCTGGTAATATTACATTAAAAAAATGGACACATTAAATAATATGTCCATTTAATAAAAAATTATTTAACTTTGGCAAGTTTTTGAGTTATGTTTTCTTGCTTATCACCTTTTTTTATAATTATTTTATAAAAATATATACCATTGGCAATATTATCCCCATCCTCATCTTTTCCGTCCCAATAAATTTTATTAAAATCTATTGTTAAATCAGATTGTTTAATATCAAACTTTTTAATAAGTCTTCCGGCAACCGTATAAATTCGGATATTAAGTTCGTCGGGTATTTGTGTTAATTTAAAAGTGAAATATGTATCATCAACAAAAGGATTGGGGTAATTATAAGCATACAAAATTTTTGCTTCAGAAGAAACCACAAAACTTTTTTGGTAACCACTGGTTTCTTCTATATTACCAATTATGTTTTCACCGGACACTCTTATTTGATGTTCGCCATCACTTAATTCCGGAGTTATTTTATAAACTACCCTTCTGGACGCAGTATCGTAAACAGAGCTGTCAAGTTGTGATCTATATATACGAACACCATCCAAATAAAATTTAACTGCAGTTGTATCATTATAAGGGAAAAGTGACAGATAATCCATTTGAATTGAAATTTCAGGATTTGCAGAAACATAATCTCCATCTGCAATATCTACGTTATCAAATTTTGTGTTAATTGTTGCCGAATGCAAATTTGTAATTGTATCTTTAATTACATAAAAAGGAATTTTAAAATAGTTATTATCCTTATATAGTTCTTTAACATTATTTTGTGAGTCTAAAAATATTTCAAAAGCCATATTTCCATAACTATCATTAAAATTAGTTTTATAATTAAAAAGAAACTCTTTGAAGACCATTGTATCAAGCTGTGTTATCAACGAGTCTATTAATATACGTTTAGTATTATCGGCTTTAATTAAATTAACATGTACAATAAAACTATCTGCTTTTGAACCGCCTGCATTTAAAAACGAAAAATTTAGATCTACTTCTTGTCCCTGGTCAACAGTATCGCTTGAAACAGATACAACTTGATAATTTATTGCAAGTTCCGGTAGTTTTTTATAGTCAACAGAAAGCGATTTTAATTCAGGCGAATTGATATTCGGATTTGTAGTAAACTCCAGCAATAATTTAATTTTCGAATAGATAATTGCATCGATGTTGTTTAAGTCGCCAACACCTGATTCATTAATTGTTACATAGTTTAAAGTATCAATAGAATTATCTTCTGTTATTCCAAGCACTCTGTATTTTATATCGGTTCCTTCATTAACAGACTGATTTACTTCCATACTTCGCCAATTATTTACCGGGCCAATAGTAGAAGTGGTATAAATTCCGGATGTCGGCATTCGTTTAATTAAAGTATCAATTTCCACTTTGCCTGCAAAAGCTGTTTTTAAATCTTCCGGTACTGTTCCGGTCGGTGCTCCTTTATAACCAATCATAGCCCAAGAATTTCTAAATCCTAATTGATCTATATACTTACTCCCAAATTCTTTAATTTTATTTTTTAACGCTGCTGTTAAGCCAACTTGTCCATCGTCTGAAACCGAAATTACCAATATTTTATCATTTTGTAAGGAATCCAAATAGTCAATAAATGCAGATACTACAGCAGCACCATTTGCAAGACTAAACAATTTTACATCCAACAAATTTAGACTGTTGTTATCAAAAACACAAACATGATATCCACGAAGAGTATTTTCAGGAATCAGGTTTTGATTGTTTAATGCAATAATAACCGTACGGCCTGCATTAAACCCTGCTGATAAAGCATACAAATTAAAATTAATAGAATCAATTTTTAACGAATTATTACTGTAACTCAGTTGATTAAATTGGCCCAATGTAAAACTTAAACTATCTTTTAATAAATACTTATCTTTATCTCCTAAATAAAAAGAAACAGCCTCACCAAATTCACCTGAAGATTTAAATTTACTTTTTAACCATATTCTATCTAAAGATGAAAATTGTGAAAGGTTTACTTTTGTAAAAAGTCTATCAAATGTAAAAACCAGCGAATCCGCTTGATTGAAACTTATTTCCTTTGATAACTTGACAATAAATTTATCCTCATCCGGTTTTCCTATTGGGTTTAACATTACAAGGTTACTATTAATCTGATTTTCAACAGGTGATGTAAGAAGATTTCTAATTGTTGTACTTGTAACATTAAAAGTATATAATAAATTATTGTCATTTTCGTATATTTCGGAAATCTCATTTTTTTCGTCTAAAAACACTTCAAATTTATGCTCGCCGGGTTTATTTTTAACAATAAAATATATTGATAATGAATCCACTAATAAAGGTAAAGATATTCTAAAAGTATCTGATTTAATTACTTGCGAATTATATATATGATTAACAGCTATATTAAATGAATCGGGTACAGTTTTCCCCATATTGTAAAATTCAATTTTGCATAAAACGGAATCGGTTAGATCATTAATATTTCCTTGTATTTTAATGTTTTTTGTCGAAATTATTAAATTAGGTTTTACGGGAATTGCCAAATTAATAATTGGATCACCAACAAGTGTATTGGTTAAAGAAAATAGTCTGTAAGTACCTGTTGAACCGTAAGTTGTTAGTAGGTCTATTTTGGATAATCTATGAGCATCCCCTAAATTGTAAACAGAATCGCGCAATATTTTTGCATAAAACAATTTTGGAGCTACATAGGAAGTTGAAGTAAACCCAAGAGAAGAATTACCAACATATCCAATTGCCTGCCCTGAAATGCCGTTTACAAATAACTCTGAAAAAGATGTAATATCGGGTTCTGCAAAACGTGCCGTCGAGCATCCAAAATCAGTAATGAGAGGGGAACGATTTCTTATATTGCGTAATTGAATTGGATCCGTTATACTGTTGTCCCATGTTTGGGTGCCGCTATGTCCTAAATATGATATAAAAACGTTACCTTCATCTATCCTGTTTTGAATAAATTCTGAAGAATATGGGCCAAAATTTGTAATTGGATTAATGGTTTTATATAAATGTACAGCGTTTCCGCCAATAGGTGCCGGTTTAACGTAAGATTCAATTATATTGTCGTTAATTGCTTTAAGTGTGCTAATTTGATTTGGATCATTAAAATTTCCTCCTGTAAAGAACAAATACTTTTTATTCCATTCGTCATAAATTTGTTGTATATAATTTTGATGTTTGGAAAAATAATGAAGTAATTCATCATTGTTTCTTGCAGGTAAACGGCCAATGTTAATTTGTGGAATATTTGCACCTGTTGTATCCCAAATTACATACCAATTATCACTAACCGGCGTACCATATGAAGGCACAAAACAAAGCTCTACAGGTGAAGATGCATATTTAACTTTATTTCCGTAAAAATCATAATTTGCCCTGCCAATAATAAAAATATTTTTTATTTTAGGTTCCTGCCAATTATAATAAGCAGTTTTTAAGAATTCTTTTATCGGTTCGGGTGCAAAAAAACCATAATTAAACTCATCGTAAATATCAAACACATTAATTACTTTGGTATTAACATTGTAACTATTACTTACAAAATTAGCATAATTTCTTGCGTTATCAATAAGTTTTGGGTGAGTAATTATCAAATAACTTGCGGTATTTTCAGTATTTCTTAAGTTTTCAAAAGTTTTTTTATAATAAAATATTGGCTTTTTAATAGTTGAAGGTGTTTTTAATATATATAAATCGCCATGGTTAACTGTATCAATAAATGTAATAATATTATCGTTTTTAGAATAATTGGTTATTTTTATATTTTTTCCGTTTTTATAATATTTATATAATACAAAATTGTTTGTAGTTACATTTGTTAAATTTAAATAAGCAAAAACAGGAGAATCAAGACTTCTGTAGCCAAACGACAAAGTATCATTTATTGCTTTTATATACCTAGGGTATTCTATTTCTCTCCAATCAAAAGCATACGAATTAACAGTGCTTTGAGTAACATATGAAATGACTTTTAATTTGTTTGTACCATTTACTAATAAACTTGAGTTAAATATTCCTTTATATATCTTTTGTTCATACTTATTCATATAACTAGAATCGTAGGGGGTATCATAATTATTAATTTTTAACGCAATAAGATTAGCCTTTTCTGCTAGACTGGAAGCGTAATTCATTAATTTAGCAAAAATTTTAACTTGTTTATTAGGAAATAAATTGGTAACCGTAAAATTTTGTGTTTGAGTTCCTACTCCATACGATCCATATATCCATGTTTCATTTTCCAAAATATTAGGATCTTCTCTTCTAATATCTCCACCGGATAAAGAAAAATCATACCATACATCTTTTTCAAAATGTAAGAATTCATCATAATAGTTTAATGTATCGACAGGGATAGATGAATAATTAATAGTTGTATCAACTCTTAAACCATAATCTCCATCCCAAGTTAACCAATATGCTGTTGTGTCTGTATATCTATTTAAATATTCTTTATAAGGAGTGTTTGCTAATGCAATTTCTCGGTAATTTGGTTCTGTGTTTCTTGTTCCAACAAATTCTATATAATCACTTGTATCAAAACTAAAATCATCTTCTCCACTTACGTAAATAGGAATTTGTTCTCCTCTACAAAACATTTTAAAAGTTTTAGGATCAATTGCTGCGGGATTAATTTGTTTTTCAATTAAATCTTGTTTGTCTATTCGGTAAATATTATCCTTATTAACGCCTATTTTTAAGTATTCTTTACCATAATCAATCCAGCTATCGGTTGATTGTGATTTATAGATAAATTTATTTTCTTCAAAGTAGTTATTTAAGATAATACCATTTTGCTCCGCACTTTTCGATTGGCTAATAATAATTGGATTTGTAAAACCAAGTTCAATTGAAAAATTTTTAATTTGTATTGTTTTTCCTATTGTTCTATCATAAAAAAAAGGATTTATTTTTAGATGCAGGCAATATCTATTTTCGATAAATAAATAACCTTTAACAATAAAATTTTGTGTTAACCCAATATTAGTATTAGCAAATTCTATCAATTCTTCATTTGCGGTACTATCGGATGTTTTAACATAGGCCGGATTTATTTTTGGAAATCCATCTATTGTTAGTTGGTCAATAATACGGAAGTTGATTTTTGGCTTTGAATTGGTCGGAATTGCTATAAACAAGTCTTTTTCGGGGTAACAAAAAGAACCCGCTTTTGAATAATCGGCAATAGTATTTTCAAATTCAATTGTTTTATCATTGTTAATTTTATAATTTACATTATTAAGGTATGTAATTGTATAAATATTATCTTTAACTTCTTCTTTTATTATATCTTGACCAAATGTTTCAGACACAAAAAGAACTATTAAAACAGCTAAAATATTTTTCATTTAACACTCGATTATTTAAATAAATTTTAAAGATTGAACAATTATAATAAATTAAAAATAATAAAAAACAAAACACTATTTTAAATGACTTTTTTTTTTTATTTTAGATACAAATTTTTCCAACTATTTAATTTAAATAATGATAAAATCCCCGCTTTCAAGTATTGTGGTCATTTCTTGATCCTCCTTTCTCCATTGATCTGAGAGTCATCTTGTTTTGATGATGATGGACGTCAAAAACAGAGTGATGATCCCTCTCGTCAGGCGAACCAGCAAATACCTAGGCATACGT
>JAZDHY010000027.1:0-31014 GCA_043805435.1 bacterium | reverse complement strand
GATATCAAGTAGGCAGCGGCGCATTTCCAATAATGGCTGATGTTGATAATGATGGGGATTTGGATTTAATTCATTGCGGTAGTAAAACAGCTGTAACATATAATCATACAAATATTGTTGGTGTTGAAGATAATATTGTTGAACCAAAAGGTTTTAAATTATCTCAAAACTATCCCAATCCTTTTAATGGAGCAACAAATATTAGTTATTTCCTACCTAAAGCGGGTAATGTTAAAATCAGTATTTATAATATGCTTGGAGAATTGCTTGAGATATTAGTTGATGATTACTGTTTGGCCGGAATACATGAATTAACTTTTGCGCCAAAAGAATTATGCAGCGGGTTATATTTATACAAAATTGAATATGAGGCACAAACAAAAATAAAAAAAATGATTTATTTAAAGTAACTATTAGTTTGTTTGTTCAAGCCTTATAAAGGGAAATTGGAAAAAGCCCCAATTAAAATTTAAATTGTTCCTAAATTAAACAGGAACCATTTGTATGTTAAGTATCTCAATGCCATATTATATCATGATTAGATATTCATTTAACATTATAAAAAATACTAAATATTTCCATAGACTTATAATAAAATTAAATTGTTTTCTTTTTTTTTCGATAATAAGATAAAAGAAAAAATTGGTAACAAATGGATTCGAATAGCAAAAATATTTTAAGTTTTGATAATAATTTAACTAACAGTCAATCTGATGAAGAGTTAACAATAAAATTAAAACAACAGATTGAAACACTTGTTAAAGAAAATATTAAATTTAAAATATTTGCCGACTTTTCGTCCGATTGGGAGTATTGGGTTGATGAATTTGGTGTAATTCAATATGTCTCGCCTTCATTTGAATTGATTAGTGGATATTCATGTCAAGATCTATATAATGATTCCAATTTTTTATTACAAATAACTTATTATGAAGATAGAGAACTATTATTAAGAAGTTTATTTGATAAAAATAATAATGAAAATTTTAAGTTATTTAATTTTAGGCTTATTAATGCTAAAAATGAACTAATTTGGGTTGAACATAGAAATACTTCAGTTATTATTGATGGTGTTTTTAGAGGTTTTAGGGTTAGTAACAGAGATATAACAATACAAATACAAGCTAAAAAGCAATTTATTGAATCCGAAAAGCAGATTAAAAATTTAAAACGAGGATTATGGCAATCTAATATTTTAATTGATTTGAATTATTTGATAATTATGTTTAGCAATTCGGCTGCGGAGTACACTCTAATAGAACAAAATAAACAACTTCAACAGGGTAATTCTATTTTTGAATATATTAGAGAAAAAGATAGACAATCGTTTATTAATAATTTCGAATCTGCAAAAAAAGGTAAGATTATAAGAGTTGAGAAAGAATTTGATCTGCGTGAAGATATAAAAAAAATTTATGAATTTGTTTATATACCTATAACAAACGATTATGGCAAAGTAGAATCTATTAGTTTTACAATTACAGATTTATCCGATTTAAAAAAATCGGAAGAAGAACTAAGATTAAACAAAGAATTTATTCAAAAAATTACAATTGCTTCACCTAATATAATTTTTGTTTATGATATTGAAAAGCGGAATATCATTTTTTCAAATAAAGCAATTTGTGAAAAACTTGGTTATACAGTAAATGATATTACGAACATAAATAATAGTAAAATTTTTGATTTGTTTTGTATTGAGGATTTAATAACTTTTAATGAGAATATCAATAAAATTTCATTATCAATTACTAATGTTATTTATCAATCCGAATATCGTTTAAAAAAGAAAGATGGCAATATAGTTTGGTTTTTAGCTTATCAATCTGTATTTGAAAGAAATTTAAACCAAAAACCGACTCAAATATTATTTGAATTAACAGATGTTACCGATTATAAAAAATTAGAACAATCGCTGCGTGAAATTAATTTTGAATTGACCAACAACAAAAATACAATTGAAGCAAAAAAAATTGAGCTTGAAAAAATTAATCAAAGGCTTGAAGATTCTGAAAAAAAATTAATTGAACTTAATAAAAACAAAGACAAGTTTTTTTCAATTATTGCCCACGACTTAAGAAATCCTTTTAACGCATTATTCGGTTCTTCATCTTTTTTAGTTCAAAATTATTTAAATTTAAATAAAAAGGAAATAGGAGAATTTTTAGGCAATATTTATAGCTCTGCTACAGTAATTTATAATTTATTGGAAAATTTATTGCAGTGGGCAAGAGTGCAATCAAATAAAATTGAATTTATGCCTGATATTATTGTATTAAATGAAATAATAAATGAAGTTATATTATTAAATGTTGAACAAATAAATCACAAAAATATAAAAATAATAAATAATATTAATCCAACTAGCAGCGTTTTTGCCGATAGACTAATGGTTTCGGTAATTTTCAGAAATTTAATATCAAATGCAATAAAATTTTCTTATCAATCGGGTAGTATTGAAATTTCTGCAGAATACAAAAATAATTATTTTCAAATTTGTATTTCAGATACAGGAGTTGGAATCCGCGCAGAAGACGTAAAAAAATTATTTAAAATTGAATCGCATTATAATACCTCAGGAACGGAAAAGGAAAGCGGTACCGGATTAGGATTGATATTAAGTAAAGAATTTATTAAAAAAAATAATGGAGAAATTTGGATAAAAAGCGAATTCAGCAAAGGTAGTAAGGTGTTTTTTACATTGCCCGCTTACTAAACCTAATTGAGTAACAAATTTTATACATTTTTTAACATATTCCTTCAAATTTTTATTTTACTTAGAAAAATGCTTTAATATATGTAAATTTACAGTTAAAATTAGGCGTTTTTATGAATGAAAAAAAATATAATAGAACTAAATTAGTTATTGATATTTCCGAAACAATTATTTCGTTTGTGGTTATATTATTGTTTTTATCTTTAGGTTATAGCGGTTTACTTGAAAAGTTAATTACGGGATATGTGTCAAACAGTTATTTAATATTAATTTTGTTTTTTGGAATATTTGGTGCTGCCTTTTCATTTATTTCTTTTCCAATAGATTATTATTCTTCTTATTACCTTGAACATAAATATAATCTTTCAAATCAAACAATAGGTAAATGGCTAATTGAAAAAATGAAAGGAAGTTTATTAGGAATAATAATTGGTGTTCCTATTTTAATTTTATTTTATTTTTTAATAGTTACTTTTGGAAACTTATGGTGGCTGCCTTTTGCAATTGGTATGTTTTTAATTTCGGTTGTGCTTGCCCAAATAGTTCCCGTATTTATTATGCCTCTGTTTTACAAAATATCACCTTTGGAAGATGAAGACTTAAAAGAAAGAATTGTTAAACTTTCTGTTTATGCGGGTTTAAAATTAGAAAATGTTTATAAATTTGATATGAGTAAAAATACAAAAAAAGCAAATGCGGCTTTTACCGGTTTGGGTAAAACTAAAAGGATATTGCTGGGTGATACTTTATTAAACAACTTTAACAATGACCAAATTGAAACAGTTATTGCACACGAAATGGGGCATTATAAAAAGAAACATATAATAAAAAATTTAGCGTTTAGTACAGTTGTTAGTTTTGGTATTTTTTATTTTCTTTCAATTCTTTATAACAGTTCGCTGCAATGGTTTGGATTTGAAAACATAAAACAAATTGCTGCTTTGCCAATTATTGCCTTGTGGGGTATGTTAATTGGTATAATACAAACACCGGTATCTAATGTTATTTCGCGCAAATATGAATATGAAGCTGATGAATATGCGGTAAACCAAACACAAAAATATGATGAATTTGTTACAGCATTAACTAAACTGAATGAGCAAAATTTGGGAGATAAAGAACCTCATCCGCTTGTGGAATGGTATTTTTACAGCCATCCATCGGTTAAAAAACGGGTTGAGTTTATAAATAAACTAAAAAACGAATTAAATTAGATATTAAGAATAAAAAAACCACAATTAATAACAAAGTTACCGATTGTGGTTTTTTAATAACTAAAGAAGAAAATTATCTTTTTCTTTTTGCAGGACTATCGAAACGTGAGGATGATTTTTTGTCTCTGAAAGAACGTTTTGGTTTGTCACCATCTTCTTTTTTAAAAGATTTTGCAAATTCACCTTCAGAACCTCTGCTTTCAGGTTTCTTTTCAAATTTATCTCTTGAAGACTCATCTTTTTTAGGTCTTTCGCTTCTGTCATAATCTCTTTTAACAGGACGGTCTGAGCCGCTTCTGTCCGAACGGTCATAACTTTTTCTTTCCGGGCGATCCGAGCTGCTTCTTTCCGGACGGTCATAGCTTTTTCTTTCGGGACGATCCGAGCTGCTTCTGTCTGAACGGTCATAACTTTTTCTTTCAGGACGGTCAGAACCTCTTCTATCGGAACGATCGGAATTTCTTCTAACAGGACGATCTGAGTTTCTTCTATCTGAAGAACCGGAACGGCCTCTTCTAACAGATTCTGAAATCTCTAAATTAATAGTACGCTTTTTAAGCATTTTATCTTTAAATGCAGTAGCAACAGTTTCTGCATAACTTGCATCAACTTCAAAGAACGAATAGTTTTGTAATATTTCTATTTCGCCAATTTCAATATCTCTAATACCGGTAAAGTCGTTAATAAGTCCAATAAGTGTAGTCGGTTTAAGATCATCAGTTCTACCTAGATTGATAAAAAAGCGTGTAAAACCAGTATCGCTATCGTTTCTGCCACCTTTTGTACGTTTAGCTTCTGAAGGTTTGTTAAGATCGGGAGCGTTTTTGTAATAGTCTAAAAATCTATTAAACTCCACAGATACAAACTTTTTGACTAATTCTTCATAATCAAGCCATTCAAGTTTTCTAAATATTTCAGGTAAATAAGGATCTATCTGCGAATAATCAACTTCAACTTTTTCCATTCTGTCAATTACGTGGAAAAGTTGTTTTTCACATATATCTTTTCCAACAGGAACATTAGCAAATACAAATTTTTTATTTATTTGTTTTTCTATTTGGAAAATTTTACCTTTTTCTTTTAAATTGGCAATCATAATAGAAATGCCTTTTTTGCCTGCGCGACCTGTTCTACCGCTTCTATGCGTGTAAATTTCAAGTTCATCAGGTAAATTGTAGTTAATAATATGAGTTAAAGAATCAACATCAATTCCACGAGCCGCAACATCAGTTGCAACAAGAATTGTAATATGTTTGATTCTAAATTTATTCATAACAAGATCTCTTTGTGCTTGCGACAAATCGCCATGTAATGAATCGGCATTGTAACCGTCTTGCATTAATTGGTCGGCAACTTCTTGGGTTTCTTTTCTGGTTCTGCAAAAAACAATACCGTAAATACCAGGATAAAAATCAACAATTCTTTTTAATGCCAAATATCTGTCTTTAGCATGTACTATATAACATATATGTTCAATGTTTTCGGCACCTACATTTTTCCTGCCAATGGATATTTCTAATGGATTATTCATATAACTGTTAGCTATATGTAAAACTTCGTTAGGCATGGTTGCAGAAAACAAAAGAGTATTTTTAGTTTTTGGGGTTTCTCTTAAAATGGCTTCTAAATCATCTCTAAAACCCATATTAAGCATTTCATCAGCCTCATCAAGGATGACAGTTCTTACTTTTGAAAGATCTACAACTCTTCTATTAATTAAATCTAAAAGCCTTCCGGGTGTAGCGGAAATAATATGTACACCTCTTTGAATTTTTTGTATCTGCTTATCAATACTTGCACCACCAAAAATAGCAGTAATTTTTATTTCACTTTTATATTTGGCATAAGATGTTAAATCTTCACAAATTTGAAGACATAACTCGCGAGTAGGGCTGAGAATTAAAAATTGAACCTTGTTTAGTGATGTATCGACTTTTTCGATGATAGGAAGACCGAATGCGGCTGTTTTTCCGGTTCCAGTTTGTGCAAGTCCTACAATGTCTCTGCAATTTTCTTGCATTAATTGAGGAATTACTTTTTCTTGAATTGGCATTGGAGTTTCAAATCCAAGCTCTTTAATTGCTTTTAAAATTGGGCCATCAATACCAATTTCTTCAAATGTTATCATTTTTTCCCTGTGGTTTTAAGAATTAAGCCCAGATACAAGACGTTGTAATCAAGGCTTTTATCTTGTTGTTATAGATTATTTTTTTTCATGCGAATTGTAAAAATTACTTAAATACTAATTTTACTTTATTTCTTTGGTTTTTGAGTACTTTTTGGATAAAAATAGAATGAGGTAGTTCAAAATACAATTCCATAAAATTGTTATTGCAAAGATAAGCAATTTTATTGATATATCTAAATAAAATATTTTTGGATGCGTTTATATTATAAATTGAGTTAAAATAGTGGTATATTTGTAACTTGCATAATTGCTTAGGATTGAAATTAATGAAAAGTGAACCGTTAGATTTTTGCAGAGTTAAAAAGATAGATGAAAAGGGTTTTGGTTTTTTAAAAAGTCTATATTACGAAAATGATATATTTTTCCACTTCTCACAAATAAAAAAAGAGGAATTTAGAGAAAAGCTTGAAGAAATGAAAAGAGGTGAATTCTTTTTGTTTTTTACCAGTTTACTTCAACCAAACGGAAAAAGGAAAGTAAGTAATATTTGGTATTTAATAAATGATATTCCCAAAAGCTATCATATTCAGTTTAAGGCTAAGATAATTGAAGCTTTAGCCGAAGGTAAAACAAATTTGTATGACTTATTATATGTATTTGTCGAATTAAAAAAACTTGATTTAATTTCCAAGGTTGATTTGAATTCCATTTTAATGTCTAAAAGAATTATGAACCTGCCTACAACAATTTTACCTTTTTTAAATTCTGAGGAAATTAATGAATTTAAAATAATACTTAATATGGAAAAAATTAAAAATTTGCCAAATAAGCCTTATTGGTTTGATGATGTTTATAATTATAACAAAAATCACAAACAAGCGGCAAAAAAAATAAAAGTTGAAGCAGATAATTAATAAAATAATTAGAGTTTAATATGAAAAGTATTTTAGATGAAAAAGGAAAAAATGAAATACTAAAAAGAATTGAAAGTGTCCGGCCTTCAGGTAAAGGATTATGGGGCAAAATGAATAGTAATGAAATGTTGTGCCATTGCAATGACCAGATAAAACTTGGTTTGGGAGAAATAAATTGTAATACTACACAAAAATTCCCCCTTGGAAAATTATTTAAATATTTAATATTTATGGGTATGCCAACTCCAAAGGGAAAAATTGAAACATTCAAGTCATTAAAACAAGGAGACGGGGGAACCCCACCCACAAATTTTGCAAATGATAAAAATGTATTAATTAAATCAATTCAACAATTCAATGCTAAATATCCCGATGCAACAACCATCAATCATCCTGCCTTTGGTGATTTAACAAAAAAAGAATGGGGCAAACTTATTTATATGCATTTGGATCATCATTTACGTCAGTTTGGTGTGTAACTTAACCTATTTCAAATAAATAATTTTTTTCGTATCTCTAAAATTACCTGCCGAAATTGAATAAAAATAAATTCCAGATGCAAAATCATTTTTATATAATCCGGGGTTAAATTCAACCGAATACGAACCCGCTTCTTTTTCCTCGTTAACTAAAGTACACACTTTTTGGCCGACTAAATTAAATACCGATAAATTTACATTTTCTTTTTGTGGAATAGAATATTTAATGGTTGTTGAAGGATTAAATGGATTTGGGTAATTTTGAGCTAATATATAATCACTTACATTATTAGTAAAATCAACAAATAATTTACCAATTAATTTTGTTTCACCGGAATAATCAAATTGATATAATAAATATTCGTTTTTAACATATTCTGTTATTTTTTGTGTAAAAGAATATTTGTTAATTTCTGAAGTTGTGCCGTTTCCGTTAATCCATCCAATTACTTTTTCGATTTCTCCTGTTTCTGTCTTTTTAGAACGGATTTCAAATCCCTTATTATTTAATTCCGTAGCCGTTTGCCAATTTAGGGTGATGCTTGAACCTGATATATAATATCCAAATGAAGTTAATTCAACCGGAAGAGCATTATTAACATCAAACGAATAAAACCCTAAAGGAGCGGTAATCGGTTTGTTTATATTTTTCCCGCTGTTGGCATTTGCGGAAATATAATAATATACTTTTTTACCGCTTTGTTGTTGTGGTATATACGCATAAAACGAATCTACTGCAAAATTAACCATTGGAGTACTTAAAAAAGAATCATTTAAATCAGTAGTCCAAAATAGATTTGCATAATTAATCCCACTTCTTGTTTTAATAGAGGCTTTAACAATATAACCGTCTGATGTTAAATAATTTTCGTTTATTGGGGCATGTGCAATTAAAATGGGTTCTTTAGTTCCAATTTCTTTTGTAATACAATGTATTGTTCCTAAAGAAGGTATAATTTGGTTGCTGTTTATTCCAACTATATTATATCCCGGCATAGCTTGGCGATAAATTCTAAATGCTGTTGTGTCGTAAGTTAGTTCATAAGTAGGAATAATTACAGTTTTATTTACAATAAGAGAATTTGTATAGGTTCTATAGTCTCCACCCGAATTTGGATAACTTCCGTTTTGAGGAGGCATTGGAATACGAACAATTTTATAAGGTCTTCCATAACAGCTTAAAAAATTATTTTGAATATATTGTAAATTTGCTTCAATTTGTGGCCCGTCTGCCACGCCGGTAGGATATTGACCAACAAGCAATGTTTCTTCGTCCAATAATTTCATATGCATGTCAATATGATGAATTTCATCATAAGGCAATGTTTCCATTTTAATGAATCTATTGATTCCCATAAATTGAGATAATATGGAATTTATTTCCGATTCCGTTTTGGTTGGATTTTCGTTTAATATTAATTTTGAAGCAAAACCGGTTCCAAAACCATCTGTCATAAAATTGCCGCCGGTATTAATTAAATTGTATGGCTGAGTAGTAGTTTGGTATAAGGGAAGAGCCTGATTAACTGCAAAAACACTTGGAATTAAATCATCTGCAGGTCTTGGGCGGTTATATATCCAATCTACTATATATAGGCTGTCAATATCGTCTGAATAAACAGACCATGGTCCAAAATCTCGGCACCATATTGAATTAAAATTTGCATATATAAATTTTAAATTAAATATTGGAACTCCACCGCTGGATAAATACGATTTCACATTGTTTGAATCGCTGCATACTATATAAACAACGCATTCTTCTTGTACGTAATCAACAATTTGTCTTAAAATAGAAGTATAAGAAGTCCATGTAATTAAAACACCGTCAAGTTCTTCCCATTCGGCCATGGTTCTTACAGGCTTTAATGGTGGGGTTAAATATCCTTTAGAAAAAATGGGGGGATTATAGTTTTTAAGTAGTACTTTTTCACTTGTTGTTAGATTATTAGGAAGATCTTGACCAAATATTGTGAAACCAAAAAATAAAAAAAAGAAAAATGATATTACTCGATTCATAAAATTGAATTCCCAAAAATCAGTTGAAAGTTAGTTAAAAATTAATATAATATTTAAAACTATTCTTTATTTAAAAACTTTGATTGTTAAAGATTAAAATATAAAATATTTAATTGCAAAAGCAAAACTTATTTTGTATTTTGATTAATTATTAAACCAATTGACATTATGTTTTTAATTTTTTGGAAAAAATTAACTGTTTACTTGCTGTGAAACTTAAAATTACAAGAAAAGTAAATATTAAATTAATAAAGCAGGTTTTTATTCCGTAATGTATAATGAATTTGAGGTTTTTATGGATTTCTCTGTTGAAAGAGAAAAAATAACGGAAGAACTAGTTAAGCTACGAATTGAAAATGAAGCTTTAAGAACAGTTATACAAAAAAAAATATTTTTATCCAAAAAAAATTCATCCGAACCCCCAAAACATAACCAATTTAATCCACCCTTGTTAACTAGCTATTTTACTTTGGAAAACGAATTTGAAGATTTACTTTCTGCATTACCGGACGTTGTATTAATACACATCAATGGAATTATTGTGTATTCTAATATTGCCGCAACAACTTTAACAGGTTTTACTCATGAAGAATTTATTGGCAGACATGTTATTGGGTTTATTGCAGAAGATCAAAAAGCAAAAGCAATTGAAAATATGAAAAAAAGAGAAAGAGGCGAAATTGTAAATGGATATGAATTAAAAATAATAACTAAAAATGGAGAAACTAAGGATGTTTTGGTGAGAACATCCGGCAGGATTAAAAAAGAATCTGAAGCGGTTGTAATTATATTAATAGATATTACTGAAGGCAAAAAAGCAGAAAAAAAACTTAAAGAAAGTGAAGAAAAATTTAAAACATTGGCAGAATCCGGTCCTTATGCTGTTTTAATGTATCAAGACGATAAATGGATTTATGCAAATCCGGCGGCAGAAAAAATATCAGGTTATACAAAGGATGAATTATTGAATATGTATTTTTGGGAGTTTGTTGCAGATGAAAAAATAACGGAAGTTAAAGAAATTGGCAGGTTACGGCAAAAAGGGGAATATGCCCCGCAGGCATATGAACTATTAGTAAAAACAAAACAAAATGAAAGTAAATGGGTATATGTTATTGGCAGCACAATTGTTATAAATAATAAAAACGCCGGGTTAATTGCGTTAATAGATATTACAGAATTAAAAGAAATTGAAGCTAAATTACGCGCAACTGAAAAAAAATTAAAAAATGTTGTGGAAAATAATCCGATTATTGCTTTTGAAATAGACCAAAATGGATATTTCCAATTATTTGAGGGTTATGGAATTAGAGATTCAATATTCCAAACCGAAAAAATAGTAGGTACTTCGTTTTGGGATGTATTTAAAGAATATCCCGAAATATGTGAAAAATTCAGGTTATCCTTAAATGGAGAAATGCAAAAATTTATAAACCAATTTGATGATAGATATTTGGAAACTGTTATAAATCCGGTAAAAGCGGGAGATGGAGAAGTTATATCTTGTATTGGAATTTCTATTGACATTACAGAAAGGAAAATTATTGAGCAGAAGATTATTAACCAAAACGAAGAACTTATTAAACTTAATTCGGAAAAGGATAAATTCTTTTCCATTATTTCGCACGATTTGAGAAGTCCGTTACATGGGCTATTGGGAATTACAAAAATTTTATGTGAAGAATATGATTCGCTTGGTGAAGAAGAATTTATCGAATTAAGTAAAAATATGTACAGTTCGGCATTAAATTTAAATAAGTTGCTCGAAAATTTGTTGGTTTGGGCAAAAAATCAAAGAGGTCTGCTTACATACACACCCAAAATATTAGAGCTTTACGAAATAATCCAATCAAATATATTATCAATAAAACAAAAAGCACTTGAAAAAGATATTACTATATCTGTTGTTGGTAATGAAAATATTAGAATTATAGCTGATGAGCATATGATTGATAGTATTATTAGAAATTTACTTTCCAACGCTTTAAAGTTTACAAGACGAGGAGGAATAATTAAGATCACTTATTGCATAATTGCAAAAAATTATGTGCGTATTGCTATACAAGATAACGGAATTGGAATTAAACAAGATAATTTACCGAAGTTATTTAAGATTTATGAAAAAATAAAATCAAAAGGAACTGAGGATGAGCCTAGCAGTGGGTTGGGTTTGATTTTATGCAAGGATTTTGTTGAAAAGCAAAAAGGTGAAATTTGGGTTGAAAGTCAAGAAGGAAAAGGAACTGTTTTTTATTTTACATTGCCATTATTTAAATAAAAATATATTTGTTTTAATTCAAAGGAGAATTATTATGCATCTTAAAACATCGGATATGGAGGAGCTTACCTTAGGTATTGGTAATTATTCATGTAATTGGGGTTTGCATATAGCCGGTTTATACGAAACCGAACAAGATAGAGATGAAATTATATTTGGTTTTTTAAAACAAGGACTTCTTGACGGAGATTTGCAGCTATACTGTCCTGTGGAAAGAACCAAACAAAATTTTATTGACGAATTTTCTATATTTTGTCCTGATTGCAAAGAACATTTGTCGAATAATACAAAATTTGAAATTTTAACAGCAAAAGAGCTTTATTATCCAAATGATGTATTTGATCCTTTATATATGGATAAAGCTTTGAATAGTTTTTTTATTAAAACTCAATTAAATGGAAGACGAAACATACGAGCAACAGCAGAAATGGTTTGGGCTTTGGAAGCAATAAAAGGAGTAAAAAATCTATTTGTTTATGAATCCAGATTAAATTATTTTATTGCTAATAAGCCATGGATTAGTATATGTTTGTATAATGTTAATAAATTTTCGGGTGCAATGATAATGAATGTATTAAGAACTCATCCGTATACTATTAATGGAGGAGTTATTACAAAAAATCCTTATTTTATCCACCCTGATGAATGGTTGGACGCTAACGCTACTGAATTTAAAATATAGGAACTTGAATGACAAATTTTTCGCATGATATGCTGTTGTTAATAACCAATCTTTCTCAAATAAAAGACAAAGATAGATTAAAACATATGTTTGTTGAAGGGATTAATGAATTATTTCCTATGTTTGATTTTTCATGGTCTGATGAAGAAAATAACAATGTGAAAAAAATTGAAGTTTGTACTAAAAACAATGTTTATGGATATATTAATCTTTATCACAATTCTGTTTTGCCCGAGGATTTATTCGATTTATTAGCAAATACGACTCAGATATTGGCAATTTTTATTGAACGTCTTGAACAGGAAGAGGATTTAACTAAACATAAAAATCATTTACAACATTTGGTTGAAGAACAGACACTTGATTTAATTAATAAAGAAACCGAATTACTTTCAATAACTGAAAGCACACCGGATGTAATAATTCGTTTTGCAATTAATGGGCGAATTCTATATTATAATAACAATATCAGCAGATTATTTAAAAAGGTACCAAATGAAATTTTGGGGAAAACTATACGTGACCTTTATTTTAATGAAACAATTATTTTATTTTGGGAAAAAAATATTTCAGAAGTGCTGAAACAAAAAAATATTTTAGAAGATAATCTTGAATATATTTTTAATAATTTAAAGGTTATTCTTAATATTAGATTAGTACCGGAATTTGATGAATCAAAAAAAGTTATTTCGGTTTTATCTATAATAAGAGATGTAACACAGCAAATAATAGCGCAAGAAACCGCTGCGGAAAGTAAAAAATTGTACGAAATAATATCGGAAAATAGCTCTGATCTTGTTTGTCTCCATAATGAAGATTCTAAATATGTATGGGTTTCACCTTCGGTGAAATTAATTTTAGGTTATTCTCCCGAGGAACTGCTGGGAAAATATCCGGAAGATTATTTTCATCCCGATGATATTAAAAAAGTCTTAAATCCTTCAATAAACAAAGTGGCACTTGACAAAATGTTTGACCATGTTGAATATAGAATAAAAAATATTTCAGGTGATTATCTTTGGTTTGATACTGTTGTTAAACCAATTATAAACGAAAATGGGAAAGTTGTTTACATACAAAGCTCATCACGAAATATTACTAAAAGGAAAACTGCTGAAGACAAATTAACGAAAATCAGAAAAGAAGACAAAGCAAAAAAAATTATAAGCGATATTCTTACTGAACTTATATCGAATAATATTAAAATACCTGTTGTTAATATTATTTCAGAACTTGAAAAAATAAAGCAATTTTTTTATCAGACCGGAATTTATGATAATTTTAATTATATTGAAAATAATATTAATAAAATAAAAACCACCATTGAAAAATTTTTGAATTATTCCTATTTGGATAATGGAAAAATAACATTATCGGTTAATAAAATTAATATAAAACAATTAATCCAAAGCGTGTTTGAAGAGTACAAAAACCAATTAACAGAACACACAATTTTTGAACATTGTGATTCTGTATTATTATTTTCTGATTATAATTCCCTTAAGCAAATAATTTCGGTTTTAATTGAAAATGCTGTTGTTTATGCAAATACCTCTAAAATTGTTGTTGATCTTTTAAATAATGAAAAAAATAATCTTATAATTCAAATCAAAAATAACCAGATGAAAGTTGATGAGAAATATTTAAATAAACTTTTTAGTTCAGAAGATTTGGAATTAGATAAAGATTATCAAAATGAATTTGGAATAAACTTTTTACTAATAAAGCAATTAGTTAAGTTAAACAACTATTGCATTTATGTTATTTACGAAGATGATAATTGTTTGATCTTTAATATTGAAATTCCATATTACAAAAGAGTAAAAATTGATCCGGAACCGGAAAATGTTAAACGAGGAATGATAAATAGCATTAATAATAACACAAATTCAAATGGCTGATATTTAGTAATAAATAAATAAGCAAATCAACAAATAAATTTTTTATGTTGTTGGGATTCTTTTTGCATCTAGTAAGAAGTGTAATAGTTTTATTGTTAAAATTTAATTATGTTAAGGAAAACGACATATTTAAATGAGGGAAATTAAAAAAATGGAGCAGCTTAACCTACAATAGGAAAATTAAAACACAAAAATTTTAACAAATACAAATTAAAACAAAGGGTTTATTATGATGTTATGTTTTGTTCTATATTAATAAAAACCAAAATTTGTATAGTATTTATTTTTTATTATGAATGCCAGACAGATACAAACTGAGTAGATTTAAACCATTAAATGTACAATTGTGTCAAAGTATTACGAATAATTAAGGTTTATTATGAAAAGATTAATAATTGTTGTTTTTTGTATGTTAAGTTATAGTATTTTATCCGCACAAAATTATGAAGTAAAAGGTCAGGTGTTTGATTTAGAAACAAAAAATAAAATTAGTGAAACAAACTGTTTGTTAATTCATTTACCCGATTCTACGGAACGAGGAACCAAAACAAACAGCCAAGGAAAATTTTATTTTGGAAATGTAAAATCGGGCAAATATTCTCTCCAAATTAGTTATATGGGATATAAAAGATTAATTCAAGAAGTTACGGTTAAAAATAAGTCTGTAAACTTAAATGAATTATTTATGGAAAAGGGGAGTGTTAGTACAATTGATGTTGAAGTTGTAGCAAAGGTATTACCTGTGGTTCAAAATGCGGATACTACGGAATTTAACGCAAAAGCATTTAAAATTAATGAAGATGCCGATACTGAAAATTTGTTAACCAAAATGCCCGGAGTTACCGTTAAAGATGGTACTGTTACCGTATTGGGCGAACAAGTTAAAAAAGTATTAGTTGATGGAAAAACATTTTTTGGAGATGACCCAAGTGCTGTATTAAAAAATATACCGGCCGAAATTGTTGAAAAGATTCAAGTGTTTGACCAGCAAAGCGAACAAAGCCAGTTTACAGGATTTAATGATGGAAACACAACAAAAACTATAAATGTAGTTACACGAGTTGGAATTAAAGAAGGTACTTTTGGTAAAATTTATGGTGGTCTAAGTGAAGATAAAAGGTATAAACTAAGCGGAAACTATAATATCTTTCAAAATGATCAAAGAATTTCAATTTTAACACAATTAAATAATATTAATGAACAGAATTTTACACCTGAAGATTTATTAGGAGTAATGGCTTCATCCGAAAGAGGAGGAGGAAGACAAGGCGGAGGATTCAGAGGCGGTAATCCACCGGAAGGTGGATCGGCTGGCGGAGGTGTTTCGCGTCCCGGAGGCGGCTTTGGTGGAGGAAACCCTAATGATTTTCTTGTTCAAACAAAAAATGGTGTTACAAAAACAATTGCTGCCGGTTTAAACTATTCCAACAAAATTGGCAGCTTTTTATCAATTTCGAGCAGCTATTTTTATAATAATACCAAAACAGAAGCTTCATCCGATATTGATAGGTATTATTATCAGACAGAAAATGTTAACCAAAGTTATTTTGAGACTAATAATTCTAAAAGCACTAATATAAATCATAGATTTAATATGAAATTAGATTTTACAATTGATTCTCTAAATTCCATTATGCTGCGTCCAATATTGTCATATCAAAAAAATGACGGATTTACCAATACTTTTGGCACAACACTTATTGATGCTTTATTATTAAATAATATTAATAGTTATTTCAATTCTAATTTAAGTGCTTTAAGTACTTCTATTGAGTTACTTTACCGACATAAATTTTTAACAAAAGGCAGAACGATTTCAGTTGGGTTAAAAAGTGGATATAATAAAAATGATGGTGATAATTATCTTGGTTCCGGTATAAATTATATTGATTATTTAATTTACAATGATACTACAAACCAGATATCAAATTTGGATAAAAAAGGAACGAATTATTCTGCTAATTTTCAATATACCGAACCTTTAAACGAAAACAATAATTTATTAATAAGTTATTTTAGCAGTATTTCTAATGATGATAGTAAACAATATACAGATGATTATTCGTTAAATACTTCTTCTTATTCCAATCTTGATACTTTACTTTCTAATGTGTATAATAAAAAATATTTTACAAACAATTTCGGTTTGGGATATAGATATCAAATGAAAAAAATAAGATTTACTGCGGGTGTTAGTTACAATTTAACTAAATTAACAAGCAAAGAAACATTCCCCTATTCTCAATATACCGAAAAATCATTTAATTCTGTTTTGCCTGCATTAATGTTCAGATTTGGTATATCACGCGATATGAATTTGGATTTTAATTACCGCACAAATAATAATGAACCTTCAATCGATCAACTACAAAATGTTTTAAACAATACTAATACTTCTCAATTAACTATTGGAAATCCAAATTTAAAACAAGATTACAGGCATAATATCAGTTTAAGATACTCTGTTGTAAACTTAACTACAATGCAGTCGTTATTTATTATGCTTAGTAGTACTATAACTAAAAATTATATAGGTAACAATGTATATGTTGCACAAAAAGATACAATTATAAATAATACAGATTTAGGACAGGGAGTCCAGTTATCAAGACCAGAAAATATGGATGGCTACTTTAATATTCGTTCGTTTTTATCTTATGGATATATGTTAGATTTGATAAAATCCAACATTAATCTTAATCTATCTGTTTCATATTCAAAAACACCAAGTATTTTAAATAATATTAAAATATTTTCAAAATCGACAATTTATGGTGCCGGTTTATTTTTAAGCAGTAATATAAGCGAAGATTTTGATTTTACAATTGGCAGTAACAGCAGTTACACAGATACAAAAAGCTCCAAAAGTTCAAGTAATAGTTCATATTTTAATCAAGATTCAAGATTAAAATTGTATTGGAAGTTCTGGAGTGGCTTTTTATTTCAAACAGAAGTAAATCATCAATATGATACGGGGCTTTCATCAAGTTACAATAGAAATTCAATTAGTTTGAACTTAAATTTGGGTAAAAAATTATTTTCTAATAATTCCGGGGAAGTTAGGCTTTCAGTAAATGATTTGCTAAATCAAAATACAAATATTCAGAGAACAACATCAGATTCCTATTACCAAGATACAAAATCGAATGTATTGGGAAGATATTATTTGCTCTCTTTTATATATAACATACGTGCTTTTAATTAATAGAGGAAAACAATGTGTAAAAAAGTAAAATTTATTTCGGTTATAATAGCTGTTTCAATATTTTTAATATCATGTTCTTCAGCTACAAAAATAACAAGTTCATTCAGCCAAAACAGTATTAACGTTGATGGTAATCAATCGGATTGGCAGGGACAATTAAAACCGATTAGCGGGGAAGGATTAGCTGTTGGTTTCAAAAATGATAATGAAAAACTATATATCTGCTTAATTACTACAGATCGTGCAAAAATTATGAAAATACTTCATCAAGGCTTAACAGTATGGATTGAACCGGATGGAAGTGACAGATCTATTGGAATTAAATATCCCATTAAACCGAATGTGTTTGATTTGAAAAAATCGAATATGATGGATAAAAAAGAAAACGGGATCGAAAATATTGAAGAGATGACTAATAAGCTTCTTGAAACACAAACAGAATATTCAATTGTAAATCAGGATAATTATCCGCTATACTCGTACCAAATTAATACTCAGGATAACTTAAAAATAAAAGCCGGGTACCAAAATTATCAATTTGTTTACGAACTTGGAATAAAACTTAATGATGATAAATTGATTAACCTGTTGGAAAATAATGCTGATAATTTATTAAAAGTAGGTTTTGTGACCGAAAAATTTGAAATGCCGGAACGACCCGATAATATGGGAGGCGGTGATGGAATGGAACCTCCAAGCGGGGGTGGCATGGAACCACCGAGTGGCGGCGGTATGGGTGGTATGGGAGGCGGTCGTCCTCCAATGGGCGGAATGCAAGGTGGAATGCAAGACTCGATGAAGCAATTGGATTATTGGTTTGATGTGAAATTAACTTTGGGTAAACAATAATTTTAAAATGTGGTACGGCAGCGTTTGGGTTTATGAGGGTGAGTGTAGCTGTATTCATTCTTTTTACTATACGATAAAATACCAATAATTTAAGCATTATTTGTTTGTTGAAATATTTAATATTAAATAAAGTATCTTAAAATATAAATAAAACCTCAAAAATCAGATAAATATTTCAATTCTATTAATCAATCCTGCAAAGACGGAAGAATATTGTTTTTGGTATTATGTATCTAAGATAATAAAACAAAATCAGTACTCCGTTCTGTAATTCTAAAAAATTAATAATAAATTAAATTCTTACCATCAATTACTAAAAATTTTATATCTTAGTATATTAGGTAAAATATATTGTTTACATGGCTTAATATTTGCTTTATAATTTAGAAAATAAATATTTTGAGATTAGTATGTATGATTGGTCAACATTAACACTTAAAAAGAAAATACTATTTGGTTTTTTTATTGTAATAGTAATTATGTTTATAATTACTTTATGGGGTACGTATAATTTTTATAGAATTAATCTTTCACTTAAGCAGACAATTGCAGAAAAACACGCCGGTATTGTGGCGGCAGACAACATGGGCAAAGCAATAGATAAACAAATAATGGCTATCGGCTGGATTTATAGTAGCGATACGGTAAACGGTGAAATTTTATTTACCGAAGCAATAAATGATTTTACATATTGGTATAATAGGGCGCGCAAAACGGCTTTTACAGACAGGGAACGCATATTATTAGACAGCTTAAATATGAATTACCAGGAATTTGTGGAAACATTATATCTTACAAAATATATTGATAAATTTGGGCGAATTGATTTATTGGGCAAGTCGGAAGGTGGTTATCAATTTTTGACTTCTATTCATGCATTAAAGTCGCAGTGTTATGGCATTTATAATATTAACAACGATATTTTAAAGGGGATTATTCGTGATTCGGACAATATAACCAATTCGACAATTATGTTTTTGTATGTTTTCCTATTATCGGGTATAATTTTCAGTCTAGTTTTTAGTATTAAATTCTCTAACTATTTAATTAATCCGTTGCGGAAATTAATTGATAATATTAAACATATATCTGACGGAAACTTTGGTGACAGGTTAGAAGTTAAAAGCTTAGACGAACTTGGTACTTTGGCTATGGAATTTAATGTGATGAGTGAAAAATTAGAAAAATATGAAAAGATGAATTTGGAAAAAATGTTATATGAAAAACGAAAATCTGAAACAATAATTGAAAGTTTAAATGAACCGGTTGTTATTACAGATGAAAATCTTAATATTTTTAAAGCAAATACCGAATTTATAAACCAATTTTCCTTAGATGGTGTTGAAAATAAAAGTATTAATTTGTTATTTAAAAAAAATATTATTTTTGAAAAAATATTAAATTGTACTTTAAAGGAAACAGACGATTCGTTTGATAATATTATTGTATATGAATCGAACGGGTCAACAAAATATTACAAACTGATACATTCACTTGTTTCAATTCCTGATAGTAAACTTTTAGGATATGTTTTTGTGTTTCATGATATTACAAAATTTCAAGAACTGGACAGGATGAAATCGGAATTTGTAGGCAAAGTATCTCACGAATTAAAAACACCCCTAACCTCAATGGGTATGGCACTTGGAATACTTGAGGATGGAATTGTTGGCAAATTAAGTGATAAACAAGGCAGTATTGTTGAATCAATTAAAGAAGATTACGATAGACTAAACAAATTAGTTCATGAAATTTTGGAATTAACACGACTTGAAGCCGGAAATTTTTCACTTCAAATTTCAAAAGTTGAAATTAAAGAGTTGTTTGACAAATTACTAAAATCATTTCATTTTCAGGCAGATGAAAAAAAGATTGATTTAACATACAATATTGAACCTGAAACTGTTTATATCAATGCAGACTACGATTACCTGTTAAAGGCATTTGAAAATATTATTGCAAATTCAATAAAGTTTACTCAAACCGGAGGTAAAATATTGTTAAATGCATATCATGATGATAATTTTAATTATATTACAATAACAGACACAGGTATAGGTATTTATCCGGAAAATATTGACAAAATATTTGATAAATTTGTTCAGTTTAAGGATGATATACCCGGAAGCATCGGTTTAGGATTATCTATAACTAAAGAAATTATTGAAATGCACAAAGGTGAAATTTCGGTTATAAGCGAACCGGGACAAGGTTGTAATTTTATTATTAAATTGGTACGTGGTAAAAATGCATAAAGGACGAGTAATAGTCATTGACGATGAAGTTAATATATTAAAAATGATAGAGTTATCACTTACATCGCATAACTTTATTGTGGAAGTATTTAATAAACCTACTGAAGCTATTAAAAGAATAAGAGAAATATATTTTGATATGGCATTTATTGACCTAAAAATGCAGCCTATAAACGGATTGGAAGTTTTAAGCGAATTAAAAAAAGTTTCAGACCAAACAACAGCAGTTATAATGACAGCTTATAGCTCTATTGAAACTGCGGTTGAAGCCATAAAAAAAGGTGCTTATGATTATATTGCTAAACCGTTTAATCATAAAGAGTTTTTGTATTTAGTTGACAGAGTTTATAGCCATTTGACTATGGAAAAAGAGCTGAGAGGGTTAAAGCTTCAGGTAAAAGAGCAATTTTCCTCAAATGAAATTATTACTCAAAACATAAAAATGCGGGATATAATTCAAATAGGTAAAGATATTGCCGGCAGTGATATACCTGTGTTAATTGAAGGAGAAAGTGGAACCGGAAAGGAATTATTGGCAAGATATATTCATGAACATAGTCAGCGTAAAGATGCTCCTTTTATTCCTATTAATTGTGCGGCTATTCCTGAAAATTTATTTGAAAGCGAGTTATTTGGACATGTAAAAGGTGCTTTTACCGGTGCAATAAAAGATAGGATAGGCAGACTTGAAATGGCTGATAATGGAACAATATTTTTTGATGAAGTTGCAGAATTGCCAAAGCCGTTACAAGTAAAGTTGCTGCGGTTTTTACAAAATATGGAATTTGAACGAGTAGGGGAAAGCATAACCAGAAAAATTCAAGTAAGGATAATTAGTGCAACTAACAGAGATATTGAAAAAGATTTGGCAACAGGCGATTTGCGTGATGACTTCTTTTACAGAATAAGTGCTGTAAGATTAAAATTACCTGCATTACACGAACGAAAAGAGGATATTCCTCTGTTATTATTTAATTTTTTGAAAAAAAATAATCCTGAAATTGAATACGATGTTTTACCTGAAACATTAAAACTTCTTTCCAAATACGACTGGCCCGGCAATATACGCGAATTTGAAAATGTTGTTAAAAGAGTGAAAGTATTAGCTAAAAATAATTGTATTTCCCCGGAGCTGCTGCCAATTGAAATACAATCTCAAGAACATAAAAAGTTTATTTCGGTAATTCCAAATTTACAAGAAATGGAAAAACAACATATAATTGGTATTCTTCAATTAACAAATAATCCTAAAGAAGCCGCAAAAATACTTGGCATTTCGGAAACAACATTATGGAGAAAAAGGAAGTTATTTCAAATATAACCACTATTTTTCAAAATGAAATATTGTTAACTGCTTATAAAACAATAGCTTAGATTGTAGTGATTTCATAATGAAATCTAGGACGGCTTATCCTATTTGTTGTAGGCAATAATTAAGACATAAGCGTCTATAAATGTTAGCAATATAAAATATAAAAATTGTAAATAAAAAAAAATTATAAAAATCAATGCAAAAATAAGTTAACTTTTAAATAAATAAGACGTTTCAAATAAAAAAAAGTTGCATCGAATAGAAAAAATAGGAAAATAATATTTGTTTGGCATAATCATTGTCATTATATTTAAAACATAAATAGAGAAATTATGACAACAAATCCTTGGCATGTAGTATCGGCAGGAAATAACGTTCCTGAGTTTGTGAATTCAATAATAGAAATTCCAAGTGGTTCAAAATCCAAGTACGAGTTAGATAAAGAAAGCGGATTGTTAAAAATGGATAGAGTGCTGTTTTCATCGGTACATTATCCGGCAAATTATGGCTTTATTCCGCAAACATTATCTGACGACAATGATCCTTTGGATATTCTAGTTATTTCTTCTGTTGAAGTGGTTCCATTATGTATAGTTGAAGCTAAAATAATTGGATTGATGACAATGATTGATGAAGAAGAAAGAGATGATAAAATAATTGCAGTAGCCAAAAACGATATGTCTGTAAATTATATTTCAGACGTTCATGAGTTACCTCCACATACAACTACTGAACTGAAAAGGTTTTTTGAAGATTATAAAAAACTTGAACATAAAAAAGTTTTTGTAGAGCAGTTTTTAGGAAAGCAAGAAGCATATAAAATAATTATTGAAAGTATGGAAGCATACAAAAAAAAATATTTAACTATATCTAATTATTAAACAAACTTAACCAAATAATAACTATATTTAATTAGGAGAAAACGTGGAAACTAAAAAACTCAAATCAACATTTGCTGGTTTTGCTGCAATAGCAATTCCAATAATTTTCGTAACCGGTATTCTTACATACATATTTGTATTGGGAGATCCTTCAAATTTTCAAGGTAATAATATTGCAAACCATCCTAAACCGGGCAACTATTTAGGAGTAGTTTACAAAGGTGGAATTATTGTACCAATATTACTTTCAATTTTATTAATGGTTCTTGTTTTTTCGGTTGAAAGATTTATTGCTATTTCAAGGTCAAAAGGTAAAGGATCAGTTGCAGTATTTGTTGCAAAAATCCATTCATTTTTAAGCAAACAACAAATTGATGCTGCTGTTGACGAATGTGACAAACAAAGAGGTTCGGTTGCTAATGTAATTAAATCGGGCTTAGTAAAATACAAAGAAGTAATTGGTTCATCAGATGTAACAACAGATCAAAAAATTGTAGCAATTAAACAAGAAATTGAAGAAGCAACATCATTAGAATTACCTGTGCTTGAACAAAATTTAGTAATTCTTGCTACTATTGCTCCTTTAGCAACTTTAGTAGGTTTATTAGGAACAGTAACAGGTATGATTAAAGCTTTTGCAGCTTTAGCTAATGCCGGTGCAACTGATGCAGCAGCTCTTTCAAACGGTATTTCTGAAGCTCTTATTAATACAGCTTTAGGTATTGGTTCATCTGCACTTGCAATTGTATTTTATAACTACTTTACAACAAAAATTGATAAAATCACCTATAATATTGATGAAACAGGTGTTTCTATAATACAGAACTTTGTAGCTCACCATAAATAATCATTTTATTGAGAATATAAGATATGCCAAAAGTAAAAGTTCCAAGAAAAAGTACAAGCGTAGATATGACTGCTATGTGTGACGTGGCTTTCTTGCTGTTGACATTTTTTATGTTGACAACGCAATTTAAGACCGAATCTTCAGTAATAGTAGATACACCATCTTCAATATCCGACATAAAATTACCCGATACCGATATTATGAATATAACGGTAACTAGTAAAGGTGAAGTCTATTTTGGTATTGATAATAAAAACTTTTCCCGTCAACAGTTAATTGAAAGAATAAGTCAAAAATATAGTATTCAATTTACGCCCGAAGAAATGAAAGCATTTGAATTAACCACAAATTTCGGAATGCCTATAAATCAGCTTCAAGGCTGGCTGGCACTCGATCAATTTGAACGTGATTCATATCAACAACCGGGAATACCGATTGATTCGACAAATAACGAATTAGGTGTATGGATTATTCAATCTAGGTTATCCAATCCTAATATTCGTATAGCTATTACAGGGGATGGAGCATGCGCTTATCCTGTAATTAAAAAGGTAATGAATACATTACAAGATAAAAATGTAAATAAATTTAATTTAATTACCGATTTAGAAGCTAACCCTAATAAAATATAAGGAGACCGTTAGATGGCTGAAATGAACACCAGTGAAGGACATGGTAAAAAAGGGAGCAAAAAGAAAAAAGGTAAAAAGATGTCAACTAGAGTTGACCTTACGCCTATGGTTGACCTTGGTTTTTTACTTGTTACCTTTTTTATGTTAACTACAACTTTCAGCAAGCCACAGACAATGGAAATTAATATGCCTGTTAAGCCTAAGGGGAATGAAGTTGTAGAAGACAATCAAAACGCTGTTAAGGCTTCTAAAGCACTAACAATTATTCTTGGTGCAGACAACAAAATATTCTATTATTCCGGTGTGCCAGATAAGGAGAATCCTCCGGAAAAAACTGATTATTCTGCAGAAGGAATTAGAAAGGTTTTACTTGAAAAAAATAGAACTGTTAAAGATTTAGTAGTTTTAATTAAACCGACTGATGAATCTAATTATAAAAATGTTGTGGATATTTTAGATGAAATGAACATTTCCGACTTAAAAAGATATGCATTAGTTGATATTGCCAGTTTTGATTTAGATTTAATAAAAGATCTTTAAAAATTAAATGAAGAATAATATGCCAAACAAAAAAGTTGATTTGTTGGAGTTAATGTACAAATATAAAAACAAAGAATATGGCTCGTACATATTGCGGAAGACATATAAATTTTATATGTCATTATCAATGTGGATTGCGGTTTTTTTCTTTGTTTTAGGTACTTCAGCACCTATGATTATAAATAAATTAACGCCAAAAGCAGACCTAAAGGTTAATAGAAAAAGAGTAGTTCAAATTACTGAACTAGCTGAACCTCCTTCTATTGGAGAGAAAAAGGAAATTCAAAATGTTGAAGCTCCTCCTCCTTTAAAATCAACAATTAAATTTCTTCCACCTGTTGTTAAACCTGATGCCGAAGTTACAGAGGAATATATTCCTACTGTTGACGAACTTCAAAAAGTTGATCCCGGTGCAAAAACTCAGGAAGGTCAAGAAGGTGGTGTTGATTACAGCTTAATTGAAGTTGAAGAAACTAAAGAAGAAAAAATTGTTGAAGAGAAAAAAGCAGAAGTTTATACATTTGTTGAAGAAATGCCGAGTTTTCCTTCAGGAAATGATGAATTAATGCGTTTTATTGTATCTAATATTGTTTATCCCGAAATAGCTAAACGTGCCGGTGTTGCCGGTAAAGTATTAGTACAATACGTAGTTGAAAAATCCGGTGATATTACTGATGTAACTGTATTGCGTGGAATTGGTGCAGGCTGTGATGAAGAAGCTGTTCGCGTAGTTAAGTTAATGCCGGGCTGGAAACCGGGTAAACAAAATGGTAAACCTGTTCGTGTACGAATGGTTGTACCAATAGTATTTAAATTGCAATAATATGTTTAAAAATTTAAACTTTAACTTACGTGTAGTTACAGGTTTAATAATGTTTTTAATATACGAATCTGTAGGAGTAATAATTATTGCTACCGATATTCTTGTAAATAACATTTCTCCTACGGTTCGTATAATATTTGCTGTTCTATTATTTATTTATGGTTTTTTTAGGCTTTATAAAGCTATTAAGCTAGATAATAAAAAGGTGGAAGAAGATGAAGAAATTTCTTAGCTTGTTTGTTTTATTTGTACTTTTTGGTTGTAATTCTAAAAATGAAGAAGTTCTTGATACTGCAACTTCTGGACAAATTACAATGAGTGTTGATGAAACATTTGCCCCAATTATCAAATCCGAAATTGATACATTTGAAAAACTTTACCCTGATGCAAAAATTAAAGTAAGATATACTAATCAAATACAGGCATTTGAAGATTTAATGGCCGATAGCAGCAGAGCTATTATTGTTGCCAGACCGTTAAACGAAGAAGAGCTTAGTTATTTTAAAAAATTAGATATTATTCCTCATGTTGTAAAAGTTTGCTACGATGCTATTGCTATTATTGTTAACAAACAAAATAGTGATACGGCTTTTACAATGGAACAGCTTAAAAAAGTAATCAGCGGGGAAATTACTAATTGGAATCAGATTAATCCTAAGTCTAATTTAGGGGCTTTACAAACTATTTTTGATAATAGCAATTCAAGTACTTACAGCTATTTAAAAGAAAGGTTTTCAAATGAACTTTCCAACAAGCTATATGCAGTAAAAGATAATGAACAGGTTATTGAATACGTAACTAAAAATAAAGGTGCTTTGGGAGTAATTGGTGTTAATTGGATCAGCGATTTTAACGATACTACAGTTGTCCGTTTTTTAGAAAGTATAAATGTAGTTGGAATTAAATCGGATCTTCCGAATGTTGATCCAAAAATGTTTTACAAACCTTATCAGGCTTATATTGCTTTAAAACATTATCCGCTTTTCAGAGAAGTATATTTACTTAGCAGAGAAGCTAGAACAGGTTTGGCTACAGGTTTTACGGCGTTTATTGCCAGTGATAAAGGACAACGAATATTCTTAAAATCGGGTTTAGTACCAGCTACTATGCCTATAAGATTGATTGAAACTTATAATGAACAACTTTAATTATAAAGCGAGTATACTGATATGAACCTTAAAAAAATTAAAATAACTCCAACACTTATTATATTGTTATTTTTGTTTTCCAATTCTTCTTTTGCACAATCAATTGAGGAAGGGATTAAGTTTATTGATAATCATAAATATAATGCTGCTGCAGAAGTATTTAATAAACTTTTAGAAACAAATAAAACAGCTGTAAATTACTATTACGCAGGTAAAATTTCTGCCATTTTGAATAAAACCGAAGATGCAGAGAATTTATTTAAAGCAGGATTTGCAGTTGATAAAGATAATTTTTATAATCAGGTTGGTTTAGGATTTGTTGCATTACTTAAAAATGATACTGCAAATGCACGTTCTATTTTTGGAAAAATAATTGAAGAAGATGAATTTGATACCCCTGGTTTATTGTTGGAAATTGCCGATTCGTATTTAATGGCTAACTCTAGTGATAATAGTTATCCTATTAGTTTATTAACTAAATACAAAAGCATGAAAAATTACAAAAAAGATGCTAATGTTTTAGTTAAATTGGGGTTATTAAACTTAAATGGGTATAGTGCTTCTATTGCAATTGAACACTTTAAAAATGCCACTTATATAGACAAAAATCTTAAAACTCCTTATATAGGTATTGCGCGTATTTATCAAAAAATAAAAAGTTATCAGGATGCAGAAAGTAATTTAGAAGAAGCTAAAAAAATTGATAGTACTTTTGCACCGCTTCATTTGGAATATTCTGAATTTTATGCTACTACTAAACAATATGAAAAAGCAGTTGTATCGTACAAAAAATATATTGAATATTCGGAATTAACAAACGATAAACAAGCAAAATACGCAACTTTATTATTTTTAGCTTCAAATTATGAAGGTGCTGTTGCCGAAATACTGAAAATTAAAAATACTGATAAGTTTGATAAACAATTAAGTCATATTTTGGCTTATTGTTATTATTTTTTGAATAACTTTAATGACGGCATTCCTGCATTTAACGAATATTTTGGTAAAATAGAATCCGTAGATATCTCGGCTTCCGATTATGAATTTTTAGGCAAATTAAATGTTTTAGCTAATAATGATTCGGCTGTTGTTGATAATTATACTAAATGTATTCAGCTTGATTCGTCTAAAGCATCTTTATATGGTGATATTGCAGGATTATATTTCAAACAAAAAGACTGGGCTAATACAGCAAAATATTTCCAATTAAAATTACAAAATGTTGGAAAACTTTCGTTAAAAGAATATTTTGACCTTGGCAGATGTTATATGATTACAAAAGAATATTCTCTGGCCGATACGGTTTACGGAATGGTAATTGAGGCTAAAAGTGATTTAGCATTAGGTTATTTAATGCGTGCTAGAGCTAAATCCAGCATTGATACTACAAGTGAACTTGGACTTGCTAAACCATTTTATGAAAAATTTATTGAACTTGCTGTTACTTCTGCAACTCCGGAAAAATATACTCCCGATTTAATTGAAGCGTATTCATATTTAGGTTATTTCTACTATATTAAAAAAGAAGATCCTGCATACCTAACTACATGGAATGAAGCCTTTAAATTAAACTGGGGTAAAGTATTGGAATTGGATCCGGCTAACGTTCAAGCAATAGAAGCACTAAAAACTGTAAAATAAATTTTATTATTATATTAAAAAAAAGACTATCTCAAAAGGGTGGTCTTTTTTTTTTGTTTTAAGCAAAGGAGGTTATAAAAACAAATAATTTTGTAGTTAAATCTAATTTATTATTTAAATTAATGGAGCTATAAAAGCGTTTTATTTATTTAATTATGTTTTTATCTGCTTTTGATTTATTTGCGCAGATTGATGCAAATACGCCAAAAGCATTAAAAGAATTTATTCAGATGAGGGACTCGCTTGTTGAGAACTTTGCCGAAAAAAAGGGTTTTACAAAAACGTTTTCTGAAAAGGAAATATACGATGTCGCGAAGGTATATTATAATGTGTTGGCTAAAAATTCTAGTGAATATAGGATGTTTATCGATGAAGAATACAAACGTGTATCGGCATTATCAAGAAATGGTAAAGCTACTATTGTGAATATGCCAACACATAAACTTGGTTTGTTGTCTGGTATAATAACTAAACAATATGGTGCTACATTTTTTAGAACAGAGATGATCCCTTATTTTTTACGTGTAAAGATTAATAAGAAAACTAGTTGGAATTATATATCAGGAAATAAAAAAACTTACAGTGCTGTAAAGTTGATGTGTTCAATTGAAGATGTAATTAAAGGAGATAATAGATTCTCCATCAATGATATCGTTTTAATTAATTATTTTGATTTATGGTTTGAAGATACCAATATAACTTTTCTTGAAGGTGGTACTTATTTTATACCAGTTGAGTCATGGGATGGAATGAATGATAACTATAATGGATTTTCTCTAGCAATGCTTGATGATAATAATAGGGGAATATATCCAATTATTGATGGAGAAGTAATAACAAAGGGAAATATATTTGGAATTGGTGAAAGAACTAATTGGGAAGAGTTCAAAATAAATTTTAGTGAAAAGTATATTAATTTATTTGAATTGGAGGGGAAATGAAAAAGTATTTAATTATGTTTTTATTTGCTTTTGATTTATTTGCACAAATTGATGCAAATACACCAAAAGCATTAAAAGAATTTATTCAGATGAGAGACTCGCTTGTTGAAAACTTTGCCGAAAAAAAGGGTTTTACAAAAACATTTTCGGATAAAGAAATATTTGATATTACAAAGATATTTTATACACTAATTAAAGATAATCCAGTTGAATATATGAGTTATATTTATGAAGAACACAAAAGAGTTGATCAAGAAATTAGACAGGGTAAAAATAATTTAAAAAACCTGCCAAAATATAAACTGGGAAAATTAAATATTTTAATTACAAATCAGTATGGGAAAAAATTTGCAGAAATTCTTGGTAATCCGTATTTTTTACGTGTAAGAATACTTAAAATTACGCCATGGATATATCACTCGATTTCAGCAAATAGTGATTTTAAAGCTTTTAGTATGGAATGTCAAATTGAAGAGGTAGTAAAGGGTGAAAATAGATTTAAAGTTAATGATGTTGTAACAATAAATTTATTGGCTTATTGGTTGGAAGAGATTAATAGCATATTTGAAATTAATAAATCATATTTCTTGCCGGTAAAAACGTGGGGTTGTTATGATGGATTTTGCGAGAAGTTAGCCATTAATCCATTTTCAGATGAGAATGGTGCAATATATCCTATAATTGAGGAAATAGTTTATACAACAAAAAACTATTTTAATATTGGTGAAAAAACCAATTGGGAAGAGTTTAAAACAAAATTTAAGGAAAAATATATTAATTTATTTGAATTGGAGGGGAAAGAGGATTAATACACTTTAAACTGATGCTAACATTATATTTCGAGAAATACAATAATGGAATATAATGAATAAACAACTCTTAAAAATGTATTCGGATTATTTGGCTTTATGTTAACTGAGAAACGAAGACTGTAGATATTATTGCATAATAAAAGTTAATAATTATTTATTATCAAAGGAGAACAAAATGCGTTTTATTTATTTAATTATGTTTTTATTTGCTTTTGATTTATTTGCACAAATTGATGCAAATACGCCAAAAGCATTAAAAGAATTTATTCAGATGAGGGACTCCCTTGTTGAAAACTTTGCCGGTGAAAAGGGTTTTACTAAAACTTTTTCAGAAAATGAAATTTACAATATTGCGAAAGTATATTATAATGTGTTGGCTAAAAATTCTAGTGAATATAGGATGTATCTTTTGAATGAACGTAAGACAAATGCTGATCTTATAAAGAATGATAAAGCTACAATAAAAGATTTGACTCAATATAAGGGTAGTTTAATTGCTATCTTAATTACTAAGCAATATGGAATGACTTTTTTTCAAACTGAACGAACCCCATACTTTTTAAGAGTCCGCGTTGAAAAGAAAAGGAATTGGGTATATAAATCATCAGATGCGGGAGATTTTGATGCTGTTACAATGACCTGTACAATTGAAGATATAATTAGGGTTTCCTCAGATAGTCAATAATTTATAGAAAACAGTTAATATAGTTTAAATATAAATAGTGTAGATGAACTTTAGGTAGATTTTAGGTCAAACAAGATTGATTATATAAAATATTTCATAAGATTCTTAAAAA
>JAZDHY010000026.1:0-2140 GCA_043805435.1 bacterium | reverse complement strand
CTCTTTGAACCCAATCTTCATAATCTTCTGCCCCATAATTTTTATAGTCTCCATTTGTATTTACATCAGCAAAAATATTGTTTGTTAATCCCAACAATATAATTAAAAACAAATTTATTAAATTTCTCATCAATCAAACCTCCAAAATAAATTTCGTATTGTCAAAAGTATTTTGACAATACGCTTTAAAATGCTTATTATTAGCAATTATTAAGATTTTATTTGCTTCTCCCCCTTTTTTATACTATAAATAAAAAAAAATAAAAAAAAAGGAGATGCAAATCAATGAATAAAATAAATCGTTTTGTTATTTGGATATGTTCCAAATTTACTCGTAATGATATAGAAAAAATTATTCAAGGACTTTTAGATGTTTTATCTAAAAGAAATCCTAATATTAAACTAAAAGATAATTTCAAAGAAAAACATCCTAATTATCGCAATTTTTCTGTTGATCCTAATCCTCCAATCCCTGCTAATCAAACATCTATTCCTAAATTAAATTGGAAAAATTTAATCAACGAATATCAACTTAAACATAAAAAACCTCTTAAACCAATTAATCCCAAAAAATCTTCTACTAAAATGTCTTCTAATTCTTTTTGTGAATTCTGCAATGCTCCATCAGAATATCTTTATTTTAACGATGGGAAAAAACAATCACAAATTAAATGTAAAGTCTGTTCTCATTTGTCTCAACTCAATCCTCGCAAATATCTACAAACTAAATACTTCTGTCCATATTGTAAACATTCTCTTTCCTTATGGAAAAAACGCAAGGATGTATTGATTTACAAATGCAATTATCATAAATGCTCTTTTTTCTTATCTAATAAAAATAAACTTAATTCGCATGAAAAACTTCTATTTACTATTAAGCCTTTTCAGTTTAAACTTCATTATCAATTTAGAGAATATCATTTCACTAATCAACAATTAATTCATTCTGCCCCTGAAAAAAATTTAGCCATTTTTAATATTCGTAATTCAATGAATACTCTTTGCCTCGCTCTTACTTTTCATATCTCTATGGGAATATCTGCAAGAAAAACAGCTTATATTCTACGCAATGTCTTTTCTCTCAAAGTCTCTTATCAAACCGTTCTTAACTACACTCAATCCACTGCATCCTATTGTCATCAATTTAATTTGACTCACAAAGGAGATGTTGATGATATTCAAGCTGGTGATGAAACTTATATTAAAATATCTGGCAAAAATGCCTTTGTTACTTTTTTTATTTCTTCTAAAAATCGTAAAATTACGGCTTATCATATCGATAATACCAGAGATACTTTGCCTGCTATTATTTCTATGAATGAAGCAATTCGTACTGCTAATCCTGATCAAAAAATTACTCTAATAACTGATGGAAATCCTTCATATCCTGCTGGTATCCATTACATCAATCAATTACATTCTTCTAATTTAATTTATAAAAAAGTTATTGGACTACAAAATCTTGATTCAGAATCAACAGAATTTCGTCCTTTTAAACAACTTATTGAAAGATTAAATCGCACTTATAAATTTCATATTAAAGCAGCTTGTGGCTTCAATTCTAAATATGGAGCAATCGCCTTAACTACTCTTTTCGTTACTCATTATAATTTCTTGAGACCTCATTTCTCTCTTAATTATTCTGTTCCTATCCCTTTACCTCAATTGAATAATATCTCTATCCAAGGTAAATGGGCTAAAATACTTCAAATGGCATTTAATCTTTCTGCTGCTTAATTCTTTTTTAAAAACCTGGCTCTTTCTAATCTTTTATATTTTTATACACAAAAAATTTATTTACTAAAAATTTCTATTTTAAAATTGTTAATTTTACTAAATATGAAAATATTAAATTTTGTTTATTTTTTAAAAAAATCTCCTGAAAAATTAAATAAATTTCCTGTTTTTTTTATCATATTCTTTCATATTATTTTTGACAATACCTTTTTTTCAACAGACACTTTAAAATTCGGAAAGTTTTTATAAATGAGTATCTCCTTTTTATCATCCCCTATATTTTTTAATTTAAAGGAAAGGGTGATAGTATCTCCTATAAAATACTCGGGTTTACTGGTTGATAACTTCAGAACCCAGGAGTATTTACTCGAAAATTTATTTACCTCTTTTGTCCGTTCCAAAG
>JAZDHY010000025.1:0-54479 GCA_043805435.1 bacterium | reverse complement strand
TTGGAAGAAATTTAATATTGAATAAGGATTATATACTTTATTTATTCCATCCCAACTGTATCCGTTATACCATAATTTTATATCAGCTTTTAATTTTTCAACCGAATATCCAAATGTTTTTGCTGTATCTTCAAATCTATTATTAAAATAATACTCCAATTCCTCTTGAGTATATCCGCAAATTGTAGAAAACTCTGTACTCATTGTAATATCTTTTAAGTTATTCAAACCCGAAAACAATGAAACCTTTGAAAATTTAGAAACTCCGGTTAAAAAAGCAAATTTAATATACTGGTCGTTTGCTTTAATTACAGAATAAAAATCGCGTAATAAATCTCTGTTTATTGCAGCTTTTTTTTTGTTTGTAATAAAATCAACAATTGGCTTATCGTATTCATCAATTAATATTACAACTTTATTTTGAACAGAAAGTTCTTTTATTAATTCATTAAAAGCATATGAATGATTTATTGGATTTTTAATTTCAACATTGTACTTTTTGGCTATATAATTCAATTCTGCAATAAAACTTTGTTGAAATTTTTCAATAGTATCGTTATATACAACATTTGAAAGGTCTATATGAATTACCGGATATTTTTCCCATTCAATTTTATCATAAATAAATAAACCTTTAAATAAATCTTTATTACCCAAAAATATTTCTTTTAGTGTACTTAATAATAAAGATTTTCCAAATCTACGCGGACGTGACAGAAAATAATATTTATTTTGTGAAATCAGTTTAAAAATTAGTTCGGTTTTATCTATATATAATAAATCATCAGTAATTAATGTTTCAAAAGTCTGTATTCCGATAGGTAATCGTTTCATAATTTCCTTGTATTAACTTTGTGAATATACAAAAAACCATAATAACAATAAAGATACTATTGAATTTATCAAATTTCACAATCCAAAAAATTAAAACAGCTTAAAATTATTTTTTTATTGACTAATAACGCATTATTTTGCTATATTATTGTTCTGATTTTGAATGTTTAGCCATACCACACGGAGAGGTGGGTGAGTGGCTGAAACCAACGGTTTGCTAAACCGTCGTAGGGGTTAAACCCTACCGCGGGTTCGAATCCCGCCCTCTCCGCCAAAAGGCTGAAACTGCAATAACAAGCGGTTTTAGCCTTTTTTTTGCCCAAAACGGCTTATTTTGATACAACTTTAACACCCTAAAACACCCTATTCCCCCCTGATACAACCATACTTGGAGACATTTTGGAGACATTTTTAGGAACGAACAAATTAGCTTGAGTGATAATCAATATAGTATTTTTTACTATTTAAAATTAAATGTTTTGGGGAAATATACTATAATGGACATATTGCAATTTAATTTTCGACACGAATAACTTACACACATAATACTTATTAGCTTTTTAATTTACTTTTACTATAATTACATTGATCTACCTTTATTAAAAAAAAAGATAAATTTGATTTACTTAATCTATTAAATTTATTAAATTAACTTTGTAGTCTTAAAAACATTTATAAAAATTATTAATTGGCACGCAATAACTTATTTATTCTATTCATGTTATTTATTCTCACAAAAATACAATAGGTTTACAATATTTATAATTTGAATAAATTTATTTATCAAATATTTTACGAGAGAATATATGTTTAATTTGAGATTGAACAATTTTAGAAGTTTTTTAAAGAGCGAGCTTTCTTTATCAAAAATAAATATTTTTGTCGGTGAAAATAGTTCTGGAAAAAGCTCAATTTTGAAATTTCTTTTGGCAATAAAACAAAGCGTAATAAATCCTCAGGCAAGTCCGCTTACGTTAAGTGGTAATTTAGTTGAACTAGGGAACTATGATTCTATTATTTACAATAATAATTCGGAACTCAAATTACAGTTTGGTTTCGATGTACAGTTGTCGCTTGAAAATATTGAATTTTTAATGCAAATCATAAATGAGTTTTACCCAAACATAAAAAAGAACAAAATAAACGAGCTTATTAGAAATGGTAATACCGAATATATAACTATTAACAACTCCCTAGAGAAAAAATTTAATAAAATCAATATCCATACCACAACGATTTCTAAACCCGGTATAGGGAATTTGATTATTAAGAGGAAATCAACTTTAAAAAATGAGTATAAGTATAATACTGCTTGTACAATCAAATTCCTTGATGAAAGCACAAAAGAAACATACATATTCAAAGATGTTGAGTATTCTCGCGAATCTATATTCAGTCTTGTGATTCCAATCTCACTTTATTCCGCAATTGATCGTTTTGAATCAAAAACTAATGACATTCTTTTTTCGAAAATAGCCTATCTTTTATATGGGCAGAACGAATTATTGGATATAATTAATAAACTTGTATATGTGAACCCTATTCAATCAAAACCAGAAAGGTTTTATTACACAAATGAAAGGATGGAGAGCTACTCAAAAAATGATTTAGCAAAAATGATTAACATCCTTTCAAATCCAAATTCCGAAGCAAAGATAAATGATAGTATTATTTCGATTATGACAACTGCAATAAAAGCCAATAATATAGCTGATGAAATTAAGATTATTCGTTCTGAAAGTGTTCCAGTTGTTGAATTGCAAATTAAAAAAAATGGATTGTGGCACAACATTACCGATTTGGGGTATGGTGTAGCCCTACAACTACCTCTGATATTTGAAACAATTTTAGGGCAAATAAGTGGCGGGAATATAATTATGATTGAACAACCAGAGGTTCATCTGCATCCCGACTTACAAGGGGATTTTATGAATACATTATTGGCTATTGGGAAAAAGAATAATTACATTATAGAAACTCATAGCGAGCATATAATCAGAAAACTTCAAGTACTAGTAAAAAAAGGTGAACATGGAATTAAACCGGAGGATGTTACTATATATTATTTTAAGCGGAATGATATAAAAACTGTAATTACGAAGCATTTCATCAAAAAAGATGGTACGCTATCTCAGGCTTTCCCTTCTGGCTTTTATGATAAATCATATTCACTTATTGCAGAATTACTAAGGAAATAACATGGATAATTTGATTTATATTGATTTGATAAATAAATATCTTGATTATATAAATGATAAAACGTTGCAATGTAAAATAGGGAACCTAGTAGGAGATATATTATTTAATAACTTTAATAGATTTGTTTTCAACGAGGAGTATATAAAGAAAATAAACGTTGAGCTTTCCAGTGTAAATTCATCATATCAAGATTACTTTAAGAATCTGATTATTAAACAACTTTTTGACAATAACCAGATCATTTCTGCATCTGATATAATTTTAGAAAATGATAATTCTATTGAAAAAATGTTTGAATATCTATCTGATAATTCAAAAAAACTAGGGTTTATTCCGCTATCATATAATTATGAATATAAAAAATGTGGCGTTTTAAAAAATGCCCAAATCCCCAATTGCCATTGGATAAAAGAGCAACTTGTTTCTAAAGGACAATTAGCTGTGTGGCCTTATAATTTCGAAAACAACAACCAGATACAAGATTTTTTTAATGAATTATTTGATTTATGTAAATATATGTCAGTTATATATATTCAAGATGATTACTGTAATATCAACAAACACAGCTTATTTAACGCAATTTCAAAAAAGGGTTATAAGATAAACTATTATCTTTGCAAAATTAAGGGAAGTAAAAACACGAACGATGTGCTTGGTGAATTAAAAAGTAAAAAAAATAGTTTACAAGAAAGATTAGGGAGAAAGACAAAAATATTTTATAGTTTTATTGGCAAAATGAAACACCCACGTCGAATACTATTTAACAATTTCATTATTAAAGTTGACAATGATTGGGCATCCATCGATAAATTAAATGATGGCTGGAATATTGATGTATATTACGATCCTGTAAATTATAGTAAAATAATTGCGGGTTTGTCTTCCTACAAAGAATTGTTATAATAGAAATATCAATGACACTTACCAATTTACGAATTATACCCCTGCTTTATCATGGATGTTTTACGCAAGATATTAAAAAGTCAGCCGGTCAGATAGTCGACTGTATATTATTATTATTCTAAATTTCAGTAAAATTTATAATGTTAATAAATTATCCAACTTCGTCAAATCAGAACAAAGCTGGGCTGTTGTGTTCGAGCAAATATCTTTGATTGAACGATGATATAATTTCCCAACAGCTCTTTGATGTATTATTTTTGTTTATACTTTCCCCCATTGATTATTTCATGTTTTTTGCAATTCCTAACTTTTCTCTTGGTAACATTTTTTATAACATAATTTCGTTAAGATATTCTAACAAAAATTCCACTAGAATGTTTTGCATTTGGGGAAGGTATTTATTAACTTGAACATTAATTAATTAAGCTTATATTTGCAACGTAACAAAATTTGACATTAGAAAAAAACTTTAGATATTTGTAATGTCAAATTTTTGATTGCTAAATTCTTTCTATTTATTATATTTGAGCTATTAATTTTATTAACTATTTTTGGGATTAAACAGAGTTGCCGATTCAGGGCTTAAGCTTTCGGACGTAGTTTAATTAGTTTAGACTCATAAATTTAATTTCACCTAATTTGTAGTGTGTAAATATGAAAACAATAGGTATTGAAATAGAAAGTTCAAAAGCTGTTTTTTTTGCTTTAAGTAAAGAAAGCACTTTGATTACAAATATAACAGGCAATTTCAAATCACTAGTAATTTCTGACATTTATGATAACTCAGAAATTCGAAACTATCAATCAACCATTTTTACATTTTTTGATCATCTTAATCCAAGTTATATCGCAATCGTAAAAAGAAATCATTCAGGACAACAAGCAGCATCACCAATCTCCTTTAAGATTGAAGGAATTATACAATGTTATTTGCAAAAAGAAATTGAATTCGTGCACCCCGCAACAATTAATGCTTTTTATAAGCGACATGATTTCCCTATTGTGGTAGATTACAAATATCAAACTAAAGCCGCACAATTAGCTTATTTTTTGCTGGAGAGATAATGAAAGATGATGCGGTTAGCCCAATAATTAAAGATTTTATAAATTCACAGAACGATATCGTTATTGACAGATATGTCGGTAAAGGAGCTTTTGGTGAACTATATTTTGGACAAAGAACTATTTTGGGTGATAGAGTTGCATTAAAATTTTATCAGTTAGAAAATACAGCCGAAGATCATATAGAACCTATATTACTAAAGGCGATTACTCATGATAATATTCTTCCAATTATTGATGCAAAAGTAATAGATAATAAAATTGCATATTATTTAACGCCCGAAATAAGTGGTGGTGACTTACAAAACATTATTGACAAATTCATACTAAAAACAGATGTCGCAGTAAATATTATTCAAGGTGTTTTGATGGGGTTAAATGAGTTGCATAAGGAGCCGCGAAATCTCGTCCATAGGGACCTTAAAACATTAAATATTTTAGTAGATAAAAATAATGCCAAGCCATATTTGGCTGATTTTGGTACAGTTAAACAAATCCCCAATGGGCAGAACTACATCTCCGCGTCTAAATTCACTTTTTTATATTGTCCAGCAGAGGCCTTGCTAAGTTACCAGTATTACAAGCAATCCGATATATATCAGGTGGGCATTATTTTATATCAGGCTTTGGGAGGATTCTTTCCAATGAAAGATCCAATAAAATGGCTAGATACCCGAGCACAAAATAAATTAAATTCGATAAATGACTTTGAAAAACCATTATATCTACGTAACTATATAGAAAAACTCATTATTTCGGGTAAGATTTTGAAACCTGCATCTTTGCCGCTTTATGTTAATAATAAAATGATAAAAATTATAAAATGCGCAACAAACGTTGATATAAATAAGCGATACAAAAATTGTTCAGAATTTTTGAAAGCTCTTTACGAGTATCAGAAAAATGCAAAAAGCTGGTGGATTGAGAATGACATAATTCATTCTTCTTACTTGAAAAAAAATGTAAATTATAGAATTGTAAAAAGAAAAAATCAATACGTTGTAGAAGCAAAAACAACGCAAGTTGATTGGCGGAAGAAAGCTGACTTTACCCAAATAAAAAATGCCGTTGAATATATAGATAATATATGATGAGGTAGAAGACATCTACAATTCTTAATCAATAATCTTTTACTTCCGGAATTGTTAGAAAACGTGAAAGTGACAAATCTCCAAAATATTGAGATCAGTAAAATTATTGGAAAAGTATGAGCAAAGTTGAAAATATAATTAAGGAACAAATAGAAGAAAATCTTAACATAACAATTAGATTGCGTTGTTTGAATTCAGAAATGCTTCCCCTAAATGGTCGAGCTAGTGGATTTATTTATCATTCCCCCAAGAATAAACATTTATTGATCACAGCGAGTCACATTTTGGATAGTGGTAATTCATGGGTGATTGAAACAGATCACACTAAAGCAAACAAAGTACTTGTTTTAACGCTTGGTCAATTTACATTATTGTATAAGAAAACTATTGGTAGTCCTCACGTTCAGGAAGTTGATTTGATGATTTACGAATTAGATAGTTCAAAATATGGGGCTGAGATTAACAATGCTAATATTTATACATATCTTAGAAATTTAGAAGATAAACCTAATTTTAATAATTTATATGGTTTCGCCTCATGGAGTTATTCAAATTGCTTTGATGGTAACTTAAATCAATTGGATTTAGATGCTGCATATGAGGTTGGTATGCAGTATTTAGAAGAAAATAACGATAGTTATACTTTTCTCCTAGCAGATAAACACAAAGGAAATGATTATTATAAGGGAACAAGTGGTGCCCCGATAACAGACAGTTCCGGTAGAATAGTTTCAATCGTTTTAAGCGGAGACAATACAAAGAATGTAATTTATGGTTTAGCCCTAAGTAATTTCTGTTCATTTATTAATACATTATAAAAAACTTTTAGTTTTGATTTTTGAACATCACCCAATAAATTTTCCAATTTTAGCGTCATTATAACAATATTTCAATTAACGCTTTCTCTCTGTCCCCTGCGCCATAGTAAAAAATATGGCAAAACCGTTCATTATAAGCGGTTTTGGCATTTGTTTTCAATTTGCATTATTATAGATAATAATTATAATTTTATTTAATTATTTATTCCCATTTTTATTTTTATACTTGACATGTTAATAAATAATAATTATTTTATTCCCATAATAATTTAACTTTTAAGGTGCGGTATGAATAGGCAATTAAAAATCCTTCTTTTTTTTCTTTTATTCACAAATTTACCCTCATTAGTTTTTGCGCAACAGAACAAAGACCATTATATACCTTTGGCACTTGGCAACAAATGGCAGTTGTTTGAGGAAGAAACTTTGTATGCGGGAGGAACTACATCTTATAGAACTTCTATTAAAGTGATAGAAATTACTGATACTGCAACTTATAATAACAAATTATTTTATTTATTTTCAGAAAGATGGATTAGGTACGATGCAGATAGTTTAAAATCGTATTGCTTTAACCCAAATACAAATTCAGAATCTATATATGTAGATTTTTCTGTTCCGAATGAATTCTCTTATAATAATTATTTTGGGCTGGTAAATGCATATAAAGAGAATTTAACCATATTTGGGATATCGGATACAGCAGTTGGATTTAAGCATGTTGTTTATAGTTGGCCCATTATAAGGAATAATTATTTGTTTTCTAAAAATATTGGTTTCTCTTATTATCTTTTAGAAATTCATGAGACAGGAGCAACAGGTACCTCTACAGAACAAACATTAATTGGTTTTTTTAGTGCTGATTCGAATATTGCCATTTCACAGTATGATAACGCAGCTCCAACCATTAGTATTCAAGGTTGTGGAATTGATTCTTTAGATAATATTGTTATTTCGGCAAATGTAAATCACGCATATTCACGAGAACCTAACAACCTCCCCGGTTATCCTTATCCAAGTTATGGTAATACATTTATTGATTCTGTAACTATAGAATATTTTTATAGTGACGATATTAATACTTTGGGGCACGGAAAAGTTAAGATGGATGCCCTTTCTTATACAAAATTTAAATTTAGCATGCGGGCTGATTATAATCTATTTGACCATAATTATAAGTTTTATTATAGGATTACAGCAACAGACTTAAGTCTTTGCCCGCATACTACTTCTTATCCTCTATCCGGATTTACCGGTGCAATTCCAATTATTGTAGGAATAGATGAACAAAACGACTTAACAAAACCGGCCGAGTACGTTTTGGATTGCAACTACCCTAACCCCTTTAACCCAAGCACAACTATTAATTTTGCTTTATCAAAAAACGAATTTGTTACGTTAAAGATTTACGATGTTTTGGGTAAGGAAGTGGCTGTTTTGGTTAACGAGGAGCTAACATCGGGTAATTATTCTAAAAACTGGGATGCCTCCGGTTTTAGCAGCGGAATATATTTTTATAGCTTAAAAGCAGGTAGTTTTGTTGAAACACGTAAGATGAGTTTGGTAAAATAATTAAAATTTTATTTAATTTTGAAGGCTAAAACAGAAATACCTAGATGTTTTAGCCTTTTTTATTAATATCCACTATTCAATGTTTTTTGTGAAATAATTGGTGAGGCAAATACTTTTTTCTCAATGGTTTATCTTTCCCTCAAAATCATTATTTATTACACAATTTTACATAACAAAAAATTATATAACCAATAATATTAATATTTTTAATAATAAAATTATTTGTTAAATTTAGCAATGAATATAAAAAATAAACCTATCGAACAACTTGACATATTATGGCTGAGGGCTGCAATTTTGGGCAGTATTTGGGCTTCTTCAGAAATTATTTTAGGAAGTTTTTTACATAACCTGCGTATCCCCTTTTCGGGTACTTTTCTTTCTGCAATAGGCGTTTATTTAATTACCGCTTTTGAAGTAAAGTGGAGGCAGCCCGGTGTGATTTGGCGGGCCGGCGTTATTTGTGCTTTAATGAAATCTATTTCACCAAGTGCTTTTATATTTGGTCCTATGATAGCAATTACAATGGAAGCTTTGTTGTTTACGGGTATGGTTAAAATATTAGGCCGAAACTTTATTGGTTACGGATTTGGCGGTGCTTTGGCTGTTACTTGGAGTTTAATACATAAATTTTTAAATATGTTGGTTTTTTATGGTACGGATATATTTCAAATTTACTCGAACTTTTATAAATATGCAGCTAAAGTAACATCGCTTAACCTAGGAAATCCTACCAATTTAATTATTATATTATTTGCTGTTTATCTTGGTGTTGGATTTATTGTTGCAATTTTTGGAATGACTGCCGGTAAAAAAGTTGTTCCTGTTTATTTTAATACTAGTTCCTTAAATGAAAGCAATTTCTTTTTTAACAAAAACAGAGTGCAGTTTATTCATCATTCAATAGGCTGGCTGCTTTTACAGTTTGTGTTTATTATGCTTGGCCTTTTTATATAACAAACTTTAGTTTGGTTTTAGGAACATTTTTTATTATTTCTATAACAATAATAAACCTATTAAGATATAGAAGTTTTTTAAGCAAACGTTTTAAACTTAAATTTTGGATTGAACTTGCCCTAATAACAACTTTAGCCGGCTTTTTTATGGGTGGTTTTAAACAATCAGGCTGGCAGTTTTCAATTATTAACTTAGAGGCCGGATTTCAGATAACTTTAAGAGCATTATTAATGACTGAATGTTTTGCACTTATTGGTATTGAATTTATGAATCCCAAAATTAAAAAGTTTTTTATTAAAGCCGGATTTACAAATTTGCAGGCGGCACTTGAAACCGCATTTCATGCTCTCCCTTTAATGCTTGCAATTTTATCTACCCATAAAGCTAAGCTAAAAACCCCATCTGTATTAATTTCGGGGTATTTGACATATGTTGACGAATGGATTTTGAACATTTCTAAACCATTAAGTACAAATGAATAGCTTTAATAAAAAAAGCAAAAATAAACTTTTATATTTTTTGCAAAAGTTTTATTGGAATTTACATAGCCGAACATGGGATAATTACCTTGTTACAACCAACTATGCAAGTGAAATTGAAAATATTGTAAATTTTATTTGTTCTAAAAATCTTACCCCTTCTGCAAAATTATTAGATATTGGCTGCGCAACAGGTAACTATTCTGTCGCTTTTGCAAATAAAAATTTTGATGTTAACGGAGTTGATTATTCCCCTTCCATGATTAACAAAGCAAAAATTAAGGCTGCAAAATTACTTGTTAATAATATTCAATTTTTAGTTGCGGATTTAAATTATCCCCTTCCTTTTCCAAATTATGAATTTAACATTGTTATTGCGGCACATATTCTGCATGGAGTACCTAACCTATCATTTTGTATTGATGAAATTAATAGAGTGTTAAAGCAGGATGGTTTTTTATGTTTGGTTGTTAAAAACAAAAAAACTAAAAATAAAGTCATTTCAAATAATTCTAAATCATTAATTGATAATATTTTAAAATTTGTTAAACCTTTTATTTTTAATAAATATAAACATTGGAATATTAATTCGCTGAATTTGCTTGAACAAGTTAAATTAAAGCATTTTGCCATATACGCACAAACGGAAACGGAAAATAACACGGTAATTATTTTGCAAAAGATATAAAACCGGAATAATAGGTCATTTAAGCAAGTGGATTAATTAACTTAAGTGTTGACAAACAATATTTGTAACCATAAAATAATTTGCACCTTACTAAATTTCCATTATTTTACAGTTTTTAATAATTATATATAACAACTATAAGGCTTACATGAAAAAAACACTATTAATAATGGTTTTATTTACCTTATCATTCATATCTGCACAAAATAAATATGTAACAATTACAATGGACGACCTCCCTTTTACTGCATTTACTTCAAAAACGACCAACTTAGATAGTTTGGAAAAATTTAATAATCAGCTTATAACCGATATTAATAATAACAATATTCCTGTTACAATTTTTGTAAACGAAAACGATATAATACACATAAACGAAACCGACAGAAGGATAAACATTTATAATAATTTAATAAGTAATTTTCTTGTTACGGTTGGCAATCACACATACAACCATTTAAATTTTGCACAAGTAAAACAACACGAGTTTGAGAACTCAATAATTAGCGGTGAAGTAATAACAAAAAAGCTTATTGAACCGACAAATAAAGAATTAAAATATTTTCGTTTCCCTTACAACTGTACATGTAAAGATAGTATATCTAAAACTTTAATCGATTCTTTTCTTGTAAAAAACAATTACATTTCAACCCCCTTTACAATAGAAAGTTCGGACTATGTATTTAACTTGTTGTATGTAAATTATCTTGAAAAAAACGAACCCGACAGCGCAAAATTGATTGCAGAAGAATATATTAATTTTACAAAAAAATTGTTTGAATATTTTGAAGAATTTACACAAAAAGAATATGGAAGGAATATTAATCATATTTTTTTATGCCATGGCAATAAGCTGCATGCCGATTATTTTGAAAATTTAATAAATATGTTAAAAAATTGCGGTTATACTTTTATTAGTTTAGATGAAACACTAAAAGACAAAGTTTACAACCAGAAGGATTATTATTATTATAAATGGGGTGTATCATGGCTTTACAGGTGGATAAAGGATAGCAGCAAACGTAAATCCTTAATGAGGATTGAACCGGAAATTAATCCTGAAATTTATAAACTGTATGAAGCCATAAATAAATAATTTTAATTAATAATTTTAAATATTTGCTAACTAATTTTGGCGATGGAGGAAAATTCTTTTAAGATTAATTAAAAACAACTAATAATTTACATCTTTCATTCCCCCGTAATTAGTTGAATAAAAATAATTATAAAAACATTCATTTTTTAATTAATTGTCAAATTTTTTCATAAAATCATGTTTAATTTGTTATACTTGTGTTTAATTCATTTGTTATTTATTTAAAATTAGCTAATTTAAAAGAAGTTAATAATGAAATTATTTATTTTTTTTAATATTTTAATTAGTATTAATTTAGATAAAACCTATTAACAAGGAGGCATTATGAAAAGAGCACTTATCCCTATTTTCCTTTTATTTTTTTGTAATCTTTTTGCCGGTATTGGGGTTGGATATTCAGCGGTAGGATCCCTTCCGGTAGAATTAACTTCTTTTTCAGCTGCAGTCACAAACAATTCTGTTTTATTAAATTGGACAACCGCAACCGAGATTAACAACAGTGGATTTGAAATTGAAAAAGCCATTTATAACCAAGATTATTCCACGGCAAGCTGGATTAAAATTGGATTTATAAAAGGAGAAGGAACTAGTACTACTGCTAAAAGTTATAGTTTTAACGATACAAAACCATTCAATCAAAAAGCTTTATATAGGTTAAAACAAATTGATTATAATGGTACATTTAGTTTTTCAAATATTATTGAAGTTTCATCTGTAAGCTTAGACAAGTATTATTTAAACCAAAATTATCCAAATCCTTTTAATCCATCAACTACAATATCATACTCAATACCAAGTTCTTCAAAAGTAGTAGTAAGCATTTACGACATTTTAGGAAAATTGGTAACAACACTAGTTGACCAAAATCAAGAAGCGGGAAATTATAGTATAAACTTTTCTGCTGATAATTTAAGTAACGGCATTTATTTTTATAAAATTCAAGCAGGTTCATTTAATGATGTAAAAAAGATGATGCTGATAAAATAAAAGGAGCCAAAAATGAAAGTTATAACTATAATATTAGCATTTTTTTGCCTGAGCAATATATTTGCACAAAACACAAATCCGGTAGTAACAAATATTACATATAACGAAATAAATACTGACGGGACTGTAGATATTTATTATGATGTTTATGATGCCGAACAAAACTCGGTAAACATTACATTATATGCATCACTTGACGGAGGAATTTCTTACGGATATGCTGATTACTTTCCTATAGCTTGTACAAAAGCTACAGGTGATGTTGGAGATAATGTTAGCATTGGAACAGGCAAACATATAATTTGGCATCCTCTGCTGGAATATACCACTTTATATGTTAGCGGTGTTGTATTAAAAATCAAAATAATTGCTGATGATCAAATGCCGGGCGGCAGTCCATGTCCGGGAATGGACTCTGTTGAATATGGCGGTAAAACATATCATACAGTTTTAATAAATGAATACTGCTGGCTAAAAGAAAATTTGAATATCGGGTCAAGAATTCTTGGAACAAGTGAACAGGAAAATAATGGAATAATTGAGAAGTATTGTTATGATAATGACGAAGCCAATTGCGATAAATACGGCGGATTATATGAATGGGCCGAAGCCGTACAATATCAAAACGGAGCAACAAACAGTGTTTCACCAAATCCTATGTTTACCGGTAATGTTCAAGGAATTTGTCCCGCAGGATGGCATATTCCGTCAAAGGATGAATTCAAACAATTTTGAACTTTACCAATATCAATTTCTCAAATGATTGATACATCACAAAGTTCTGCTTACACTAATTCAAGTGGATTTTCCGCATTGTTTGCAGGAGCAAGACATTCCTCCAAAACATTTAGACAAAAAAGCACTAATACATATTATTGGAGTTCAGCTCCTTTTGCTAATAGTCTTGATATTTATGCTTATTTCTTAGTTTTAAGAAAATCCGGTGGAGCTTTTCCTGCCTATACAGATACTGATTTTAGAATTAATGGAATTAGTGTTAGGTGTTTGAAAGATTAAATTAATCTAATTAATTTTTAAGCATATATTTTTTATGCTTATATTCTTTTTTATGCCATTATTTGCAAAAACACAAACACGATGTTTCTAATGGTACAACTAAAATCAGTTTTGGGTTGTTATTGTCACGCATAATTTTTACAATAAAAATTCTCAATTATTGAAATTATTTACATAATTATATGTGAGAAATAACTTAACGTATTACTTTAATAATAATTTTTTAATTTTATTCATTATTTACTATAAAATACAAATACCAAAAATCCAAATGATTTGTTTAAATAAATTCTCTTTTGTGCGCTAAATCAAATCACCATATTTTATTTTGCTTAACAAAAATTATATTTCTATATTTGCAAACAACAAAAACCAGGGTATTATGAAAAGACTTTCTTTATTTTTAGTTTTAGTTTTAACAGCTGCATTTTACGGACAGACAAATATTAATGGGGGTAAAGTTTCCGGGTTATGGACTTTACAAGGATCGCCTTATATTATTAAGGGAGATATTCGTATCGACACTATTGCTCAACTTAGAATTGAACCCGGTGTTAATGTATTGTTTCAAGGGAATTATAAACTTACCGTTCATGGTAGATTATTAGCTGAAGGAACCGTTACGGATTCAATAAATTTTACTGCGTCCGATACTGCTTTAGGGTGGCGTGGAATAAGGTTTTTGAATACTAATGATAATTTTTTAGATTCTTCAAAAATTAGTTATGCAAAATTTTCTTACGGCAAAAACAATACGGGTACCGATGAAGAAAAATCGGGAGGAGCTATTTTTATTCTAAATTCCAATAAATTGGACATTAACAATTCTGTTTTCTTCAAAAATTATTCGTATGCAAATTATCCTTACGGTGGTGGTGCAATTTATATTGAAAATTCATACTTAAAAATTCAAAAGTGCTCTTTTATTGAAAATTATGCCGTTGAAGGTAACGGCGGAGCTATGTTAGTTCTCAATTCGGGAATTAATTTAAGAAATTCCGATTTTACGAATAATTTTGCGGATAATATGGGAGGCGGATTATATTTTAATGGGAACAACGGCAATTTACTAAGATATTTGGAAATAAAGGGAAACAAAGCAGAAGGTGGTGGTGGTTTAGCATTGGACCGTTCTCTTCAGTTAACCGAAAATATTGATATTTCACTTGTTAATATTATAGAGAATACTGCTGTATTTTACGGTGGCGGTATTCTTTGTGATATTAATATTAATCCCGATTTACCATTAAGAAACATTACCATTTCGAAAAACAAGTCAAATGCTCATGGTAGTGCTTTTCAAAGTCTAAAAAATATTTATTTTGAAAATTGTATTATCGATCATAATGATAAAGCAAGTCCCGGAATTTTCGTTTTCCCAATTTTTATAGAATCCAATAAACGATTAAACTTTGTTAATTGTGTTATTGCCGATAACCGGGGAGAGCAGTTAATTGCTGTTCGAGGCGAATCCGGAGAATTTATTAAGTTAAATATTATAAACAGTTTAATTTGGCATAACGAAGGCGGAATACATGTACCGGATGGTTATAACGCCGCTTTTGCAGCGTATTCCACCATTCAATATCCGTGGGATAATTTCGACTTTGGAAGCGGAGTTAATCACAACGCGCCTGATTTTAGAAGTCATTTCAATAGTGATTATCATCTTACGGGTCAATCTCCTTCTATCGATAAAGGAAGTCCTGAATCAATCTTTAATGATTATGCAAGCGGATATTTGGCAGGTTTGGGAACTAAAAGAAACGATATGGGCGCTTATGGCGGTAACCTTAATTCTTGGCGTGATACTCCAATAGCAAATTTTAGAGCCGACGTTGTTCATGGCCAAGCTCCTTTAACTGTAACTTTTCAAGATTTGTCATTAAACGATCCATTAGAATTTGAATGGGATTTTACCAATGACGGCATATATGATTCTTACGAAAAAAACCCAACATTTGTTTATACTGTTCCCGGACTTAAATCGGTAAAACTTGTTGTCAAAAGTTTTCAGTTTTCTGATACTCTCATTATAGAAAACATGATTACAGTACGTGATAACGGTTTTAGTGGTGCGGTTTCGGGAGTTTGGGATTTGGATACTATAAATATTTTAGGGAATATTTACATACCACAAGATTCCACTTTGCAAATTATGCCGGGTACCCATGTATATTTTAACGGAAAACATAAGTTTGAAGTTTTCGGAACACTTATAGCTGAAGGAACAGAAGACGAAAAAATATATTTCTTTTCTGATTCGCTTGGTTACTCAAGTAATTACCCGTATTACGAAGGTTATTGGAATGGAATTATTTTCTTGAATACAAACACTAACAATCAAGCTCCTTCGATATTAAAACACTGCTCAATAAAATACGGCTTTGAAACTTGGATTGATGAGTTATCCAATTTACTCGGAGGCGGTATAATTGCCTATAAATCCAATATTACATTAGATAATGTTGCGGTTGATAGCTGCAAAGGGTCGGGAATTTATATTGACCAATCGAATATTAAGATAAACGGTTCCTTGTTTTCTAATATAGTTGGCAATGGTGTAGATGCTAAAAACACTCAATTGGAAATAAAAGGTTCTCGCTTTACAAAAAGCAACTCTGGTATTTCCGTTGAAAATTCTTCAATACATTTAAATACTTCCAAAGCCGATAGTAATCTAATCGGTCTTTTTGCAACGGCTACATCGGTATTTATTAACCAAAGTGAATTTTCTTATAATCATAATAACTATGGACCGGGTGGCGGGTTACGAATAGACTTGGCTCCCGAAGCAGTACTTGAAAAAGTTAAAGTATTTAACAACTATACAACAAGCGAAGGGGGCGGAATTGACTTTATCGGTACTAACCCTATTCTAAAAAACGTTGAGGTTGCATACAACAGTGCCGATTATACTGGCGGTGGTATAAACTTTGCAAATGACGGCAACGGACAAGTTCACCGTTACGGTACTTTTGAAAATTGTTTGATATACAAAAACGAAACAAGAAGCACTAACGGAACCGGTGCCGGTTTTACATTGGGTATGAATTGTCATGCCGGTATTTTTAATTCCACTTTTGCAAATAACAATTCAAAAGATTTTGCAGCTATTGCAAATGCTTGGGGAACAGGTATTGCAAACGTAACGAACACTATTATTTATAACAACGGTCAAAACTATGACTTGCAAGTACAAGGTGATAATTCGGTTTATAAATATTCGTTGATTCAAGGGTTTTATTCGGGAATGGATACATCCACAACCAACTTAAATAATTATGACCCGACTTTCATTAATAGCACCTCAGATAATTATCATTTGCAAAATACTGCTTGCGGTGGTTTTATTAACTCCCCTGCTATTGATACAGGCAGTCCTATGATTAATGACCTTGTGTTGGATTGTGAAGCAGGATTGGGTGCGGCAAGAAGCGATATGGGTGCCTACGGCGGTGCAGGCAATAGATGGAATAACAATATAATGCCGGCTTGCTATTACGCTGGTCAAGTTAAAGGGACATGGGATTGTGACCAAATTACAATTGAAGGAGATATTTTTATTCCTCAAGGAGACACTCTTACAATATTGCCCGGGACCAAAGTTTATTTCTCAAATAACTATAAATTTGAAGTATTGGGTGTATTAAATGCAATTGGTACGCAAACCGACACAATTACCTTCACGTCCGATGAATGGCTTGGTTGGGGAGGTATAAAATTTGTAAATTTGGATTCAACTAACGTTCCCGAATCAATATTTAATTATTGCAAATTTGAATTTGGAAATGTTATCAATAGTGCTAACGGGCTTAATAAAGGAGGTGCAATTTCTATTGTTGCTTCTTCCAACATTACTATCGAAGAATGTTTGTTCAGCCATTGCAGTGCTTACTTAGGCGGAGCAATTTATGTTAGTAAATCGGCACCCAAAATAGAATACAATCGTTTTGAATCAAACATAGCTACCGGTGCAGGCGGAGCAATGTATTTAGTTAATTTTCATGAAACATTACATAGACTAGAATTTTATGATAACTACGCCAACAATGGCGGTGCTATGTTTTTGTCATATTCATCTCCGCAAATAACAAATGTATTAGCTTATAGAAACAAATCGTTACATTCGGCTGCTTTTGCTTTTTTGTTTAATTCTTCCCCTTATATTCATAATCTTACATCTTATGGTAATATAAGCACCGATAATAGCGGAGCTACATTCAGTTTGATGTATGATTCAAATCCTAGATTGATAAATAGTATACTTTATCATAATTCTCCCATTGATATTTATATTAATGACGGACTAATGACAGCAACATACTCCATTTTGAACGGAGGAGGCTTAGAACCATATTTTGGTGAAGGATGTATGGATGTTAACCCTGAATTTAGAGATATGGATAATGATAATTTTCACTTAAAACATGTTACTTGCGGAAGCTCTCTTAATTCGATTGCCATTGATGCGGGATATCCTAATCCTTCATTTTTTGATACGCACTTGGATTGTACTTCAGGACTTGGAACTATAAGAATAGATATGGGTTATTATGGCGGAAAATATTATAAAGAGACAGTTGAAGTTGCAACCGAAGGAGATAACACTTTACCAAAAGAATATTCTTTGGAACAAAATTATCCGAATCCTTTTAATCCGTCAACAACTATTTCTTTTAGTGTCCCTTTTAACTCGTTGGTTAGTTTAACAATTTACGATATCTTAGGCAGACAAGTTGAAACAATTGTTAATCAACAAATGAATGCCGGAAAATATTCAAAAATATGGAACGCAAACAAATTTGCAAGCGGAATCTATTTTTACAGATTAAACGCCGGTAAATTTACTGAAACTAAAAAAATGATTTTAGTAAAATAGTTTAAGAACTTATTAGATCTTTATTTCCCCTCTTTTGTTTTTAATTAAATATAAGAGGGGATTTTTTATTTTGGGCATATATAATTATTCTTTTCCCCTAAACACCCACCACGCAATTTTTTTATCTTTTATTTGATGAACTTTTTTTGTAATTTGCACAAAAATATTATATAGGTATTATATGAGTAAATTTACAAGCGTAAAAAAAAGAAGCGGTGCAATTGTACCATTTAACCCCGAAAGAATAACTAATGTTATTTATAGAGCAGCTGTATCAGTAGGAGGCCGCGATAAGGAAAAAGCAGAAGAACTTAGCAAAAAAGTTATAACTATGCTGGAAGAACAACATGAAGCGGATTATATACTTTATATTGAAGAAATTCAGGATGTTATTGAAAAAGTATTAATTGAAAATGGACACGCTAAAGTTGCAAAAGAGTTCATTATATATAGAGACGAAGCAAACAAAAAAAGAAGGACAAATTCGTTACACTTTGCACGACCATTGGAAAATATTCCATGGCCTAAAGTGTGGCGTTCGCTAGATTGGGCTGTTTCGCATAACCTTCATACAGTTAATACAATAAACGAAAGAATTAATAAAGGTGATTTCCCTCAAATAGTGCATGAGGCTGAATCTTTTTACGAAAACCAGCTTGATACCGCTGCCGAAATGATTAAAGAAAGAAGCAACGAACTTAAGATGGTTATGGTAAGCGGCCCGTCTTCATCGGGTAAAACAACAACAACATTAAAACTTGAACAAAGACTAAAAAAAATGGGAATGCGTTTTGTTCCTTTGGTTGTTGATCATTATTTCTTTGATCTCGAAATGCATCCTGTTGATGAATTTGGAGACCACGATTTTGAAACTCCCCAAGCTTTGGATCTTGAATTGATAAATGACCACTTAAAACGTCTTTCTGCCGGCGAAGAAGTAAAAATTCCTTATTACGATTTTAAAATTGGCAAACGTTATTTGGATAGAACCCCAATACAAATACACGATAATGAAGTGTTGTTAATAGACAGTTTGCATGGTTTATATCCTGCATTTAGCAAAGAAATACCGGCAGCTCAAAAGTTTAAGCTTTTTTTAGAGCCTTTATTACAAATGAAAAATTCCGATGGCGATTATATACGCTGGACAGATATAAGATTAATTAGACGTATGCTGCGAGATTCAGTACAACGTGCCTATAATCCTGAACAAACATTACTGCATTGGCATTACGTTCGTTCTTCGGAAAAAAGAAATATTTTGCCTTATGCAACTTCTGCCGATTATATAATAAATACGTCCATGTCATACGAAATACCGTTATACAGTTCATTAATGTTAAGTCATTTTGAAGAATGGGAAAAAAAATACGAAAACGATCCTTTAAGAGAAGACGCTTACAAACGGGCAAAAAGAGTAAGAAAAATGCTTCAGGAAATTGTTCCTGTTGCCGATAACTCCCCTGTTCCGGGTGATTCTGTTTTACGCGAATTTATTGGCGGAAGTATTTTAGAATACGATTAATAGTTTTTTTATATAAGAGCTGTTTATTTAATTTATGCCAAATAAATTTTAATAAGCAGCTTTTTATTTTTAAATTGGCTATTTATTAATGTTAAACATTATTAATTAAACGTAGAACTCTTTTATAGTCCCAGATATTGGTGATGAGGTGTTGTTAGTAAGGTTACAGATATAGAATTTAGTTAAAGTGTTGTGAATAACTAAACGTTAAAGCATTGTATTATAATGTGTTATGTTGTTTTGAATAATCCCAGCGGGATGACATGATTATAGCAAAAATAGAAAAACAAACGTAAAAACCCCAGCGGGGTGACATGATTTGTTATATCGAGATAACCGTTATTTGATATTTATCCCTAATTTTCACACAGCCTGTTTAGGACGTGAATTTTACAAATCCGGAGCATCTTAAGCAAACAGCATTATGGAATAGAGATGAAATAGATTTTAAAAACAAAACATTTTATAATGATTTTATTTAATTTATAAGGATACGATATGAAAACCAAAAATTGTTTTATATTAAAAAGCTTTGTTGTTGTTTTTAGCATTTTGTTATTTAATTGCTCCGGTTCAAATAATTTATTAAATAAATTACCGGAACCAACACCCGGAAACGGATACATAAATCCAAAACTTGTTGAAGCCGAATTTATTATTGAAATTGAAAATATTAAACCATTAAATGCCGATTCATTAAAAGTATGGAATAATTTAAACGGTGTTCCCGAAAATCAAAAACCGCAGTTTTTAATATGGTGTTCCGACATAATTGATAGAGATAACCAAAGAGTTTTTGACAACAAAATAAGCGGGACTTTACCAACCGACACATTTACGGAATTTGAAAACGGCAACAAAATATGTTTTTGGGATCTATCAAACAGATTGAATGATACGACCAAAATAACTATTAAAAGACACTTTAGTTATTACACTTATGATTATAAACCCAAATTTGATACAACCGTAACATTTAGCGATTATTCGTCTATTCCACAAGAATTATTTTATTTTTTTACCAAAGCAGAACCTTCACTTGAGCAGACAGCCGAAATAATTAATAAAGCAAATAATATTGCAGGAATAGGCAACAACATTATTCCTAAAGTTAAAAATATTTTTTCTTGGGTTAGAAACAATATGTTATATGTTTATCCCCCCGAAAAACGCGGAGTTTTAGAGGCGTTTGAAAAATTAAAAGGAGATTGCGGTCAATATTCCGCATTATTTGTTACATTATGCCGCTGTATTGGTGTACCTGCACGGCAGCAATCAGGGTTAGTTATTCAAAAAGATAATACATTTGGTTACCATGTGTGGAGCGAAATATATGTACCTAAATTCGGCTGGATTCCAATGGATGCAACTTATCCGGATGGTTTTGGACATCTAACCAATAACAGAATTTATTCTTCTGTTGGAATGAATCTTCCTTTAAAATATGTACCTACTTGGGCAACTTACCAAAATCAAGATGCGCAAGGGCAAAGAACCGATTTTATGCAATTTTCAACAATAGTTAAAAACGGTTTTGACGCAAAAATAACTACTTATAGAAAGGTGATAAATTTTAAAGACGTTGAATAAAATATTTAATTTATTTTAACCAAAAACTAACAATAACTTATTATGACAATAAATCATCTTTTATTAAAAGTTAATTCAATAACTAAAAAGTTTACAAACATTACTGCTGTTAATAATTTATCCTTTTCAATAAGTAGGGGCCAAATATTTGCTTTGCTTGGCCCTAATGGGGCAGGCAAAACAACAGTTGTGCGTATGTTAATGGATATAATTAAACCGGATAGCGGAACGATAGAATATTATTTTCCTCCCAATTCATCTGTTAATTATAAATCAACTTTGCTTGGTTATTTACCCGAAGAACGTGGATTATATCAGGAAATACCAATAATTAAATCCTTGGTTTACCTTGGCGTTATTCGCGGACTTGATAAAACTACGGCAAAAGACAGTGCTGAAAAATGGCTGGAAAAATTAGAACTGCATGACAGACGAAACGATAAATTAAGCACGCTTTCAAAAGGTAATCAACAAAAAGTACAATTTATATCTTCAATATTACATAACCCTTTATTTGCAATTTTGGATGAACCATTTTCCGGATTTGATCCAATAAATCAAGAATTATTCATTTCCATTATTAAAGAACTTTCGCAAAACGGAACTACAATTTTACTTTCTGCACATCAGATGTATTTAGTAGAAAAAATTGCCGATAAAGTTCTTTTATTAAATAATGGTAGTACAATTGCTTTTGGAACCGTAGAAAGTATTAAAAAAGAATTTTCTGCAGAAGAAATTATATTTATAAAAACAACCGGTAAACCGGAAATAGATTTTTTGCAAAACGAAAAGTCTATAAAAACAATAGAATTGATGCAAAATAATGAGATGAAAATAATAATTAAAAATCAATCTTCCCTATCGGGTTTGTTAAATAAAATATCTTCAAACTTTGAGATATCGTCAATAAGAACTGAAAATATTTCTTTACATGAGATATTTATTGAATTAGTAAAAAAAAACCAAGAGGAATAAATGTTATCTAAAGTTAGTTTTAAATTGGTTTATGAAGTAGCAAAATGGGAATTTTTTCGCTGGTTTAAAATTAAAGAGCATATTATAACAATTTTAGCAAGCATAATTTTAAGTTTTCTATTTTTTGGCGGCAAGGCTATTGTTGAACATTATAATAATAAAAATATAAATATTGTATTATATAACTCCACTTCTTTAATATTAAAAACCGATTTAAAAGAAAAAATTGTTTTTAAAACAATTAAGTCGCCAATTAATAATCAAATAAGCTTACTTAAAGCTAAAAAGATTGACGGGGTTTTGATTATTAAAGAGATTGGTAATTACCAATTGATTTTAAATAAAGAACCTTCATGGTTGAATGATTTAACTCGATTAATAAATGCAGCGCATACAAAAGTAAAAATAAAGGAATCCAATATTTCTGCTGCCCGACTTAACGAAATATTCAAGCAGCCCATTGTTAATTTACAATTCACAGAATCAAAAAGTATTAAAAGCACAACAGCCGAAAAAGTTACTGCCGGAATATTTATTGGTATTATGCTGGTAGGCATATTTATGGGTCTGGCTTATCAATTTGTAGCAATTACAGGAGAAAAGCAATTACGTATTACCGAAGTAATAGTTTCGGCAATTACGCCCCAAACATGGATAGACGGCAAAATAATTGGCGTTTCTTTATTATCATTTGCATTAATGATAACGTATGTTTTTAGCTCTTTAAGTTTTGTGTTAATTTCAGTTTTATTTGGCAGCAATTGGAATATACCAATTTCAGTTGCAAACCCGGGTTTAGTAATTATTTTATTTATTATTTCTATTTGCGGATTATTATTTTGGAATACTTTTTTTTCTGCAATTGCTGCAACTATTAATGATCCCAACACATCTGCCCGCGGTTCGCTTATTATGGTACCTTTAATACCAATTGTAATTGCGTTTATGGCCCTGGGTAATCCTGATTCACTAATAATGAAAATTTTATCTGTTTTACCAATAACTTCTCCACCTATACTGGCAGTTAGGCTTGTTGTTACCGATGTTCCTTTTTATGAAGTATTTATTGCAATATTTTTATTGTGGTTGTCTATTTGGTATTTACGCAAAGCAGCCGGAAAAATATTTGCCGTATCAATACTTATGTACGGTAAAGAACTTACGTGGAAAGAAATTACAAAATGGGTAAAAGCATAAAAATTACCACTTCAATTTTATAAGTTTAATAAATATTAAAGCGGTAATATTAACACATTATACTTTTATAACATTGCTGTACAAACTACACACACAAATAAATCATCATAAAATGCGAAAAACAGCCGCCTAAAATAAAGAGATGAAAAATTTCATGGAACCCAAATATTCCCGGAATTGGATCCGGTTTTTTTAGAGCATATATTATTGCTCCAACAGTATAAAAAACTCCACCCACGCAAAACCATAAAATACCTAACGGGCTTAAAGCCTGAAACAGTGGATAAATGGCAATCATAACAACCCAGCCCATCAATAAATAAATAGCAGTATATACTTTACGGGGTGCATTAAGCCAAAACAATTTCATAAAAAAACCGGCCAATGTTGTAAGCCAAACAATAACAATAACAACATAACCAAGTGTACCTTTAATTATTATTGCACAAATGGGGGTATATGATGCAGCAATAAATACAAATATCATTATATGATCAATTTTTCTAAATACTTCAAGTTTTTTCCCGTCTAAAGGAAGCCAATGGTATAAAGTACTAAACAAAAACAACATGAACATTGATACACCATAAATTGTAAAAGTAAAAACATGTGTTTCGGTTAATGGTTCACCCTGACGAGTAAGCAAAAGATTTAAAGCAGTTACTGCAAATAGAACACCTAAAAAATGTGTAAACCCATTCATCGGTTCACGTAATTTGGAAAACATTATTCAATCCTCACTAAATTTAACATGTTAAAGATAACAACAATGAATTAAAATAGCTATCAGCAAAATGTATAAAATTTCTTTTTGCTCAATAAATATTATAAAAAAGTTGATTAATACAACTATTAAGTTTACTTTCAATAAGTATATATTAAAAAAAATAGATCTTTTTAACTTTTTGGAAAGGTGACATTTGGAAAAAATTTCAATATTTGTTGATGTGCAAAATATTTATTATACATGTAAAGAAAAATATAATGCTACTTTTAATTACAAGGTTTTTATGAATGTTGTTACGCATAATTGCACCTTGGTAAAAGCATTTGCCTATGCAATTGATAAAGGAGACGAAAAACAAAAAAAATTCCAAAAAACCTTAGAAAGTTTTGGGTTTGAAGTAAAATTAAAACCATATATCCAAAGAAGCGACGGTTCTTCCAAAGGAGATTGGGATGTTGGTATCACGATAGATGTACTTGATTATGCCAAAGAATGTGACAAACTTATACTTCTTTCTGGCGATGGTGATTTTGAATTATTAGTAAAAAAAGTAATAAACGATTATAATATTAAGGTTGAAACGTATGGGGTCCCCGGCTTAACTGCCGATAATTTAATTAAGGCAGTTACCAAATTTAATCCTATAACTCAGGAAATGTTAATGTAGTTAGTTGTTTAACCAAATTAACTTTTATTTGTAAACTAAAAAAGGCTTTAAGAAATTTCAACATTTCATAAAGCCTTAAATTTTATATGTATATAAAATTATAATTTTACAAAATTTGCAGCAGCATTATTGCAAATTGGGCATTTTCCGTTTGGTTCGCCAAATTCAATAAATCCGCAAATTGGGCACAAATAGATATCACTAACATCTAAATCTTTCCCCTCTTTAACAGCAGCAAGTGCTCTGGCATATAATTCTGCGTGAACTGTTTCGGCTTCAACAGCAAATTTAAACATTTTTTTTGCAATATGGCCTTCTTTTTCAGCTTGTTCCAACATAGGAGGATACATCTGTTCAAATTCGTAAGTTTCACCCGAAATAGCAGCCTCTAAATTTTCAGCTGTACTTCCTACACCATCAAGTGCTTTAAAATGTCCTTCAGCGTGTATTCTTTCTGCTTCTGCAGTTGTATTAAATAATTTAGCAATATTTACAAATCCTTCTTTTTCAGCTTTTTTTGCAAATGCACGATATTTTTGATTAGCTTGACTTTCTCCGGCAAAAGCAGTCTTCAAATTATCTTGTGTTGTAGGCATATTTTTCTCCATTCTGTTACATAATAAAAGTACATTTATATCCAAATATTATAAAAAGAAGCACAAAAGTCAATAAAAAGTATTGTTAATTAAACGACCTTTAATGAACATATAATTGATCTAAATAAATATTACTATTAGAAGTAAAAAAGAATTATTATCTTTATTATATATTTTAAAAACTTTATGACACAAACTTTCATATTATGTATAATTACCAAAAGAACAATAGATATTTTGCCTCCGTTGCTGATGATATTAAAGATATTGCAGAGATTGAATTATTAAACCTTGGAGCGCAGGCAATCACACCCGGATATAAAGGGGTTTATTTTACAGCATCAAAAGAAAGCTTATATACAATTAACTTATATACAAGATTAGTTAATAGAATACTTGCTCCTTTTGTTACTTTTAATGCCGAAACCGAAGACCAATTATATCAAAATGCCTTAGAAATTGAGTGGGAAAAATTATTTTCAAACAAGGAAACATTTGCCATTTTTGCATCCGTTTCCGGAAGTAACATTACGCACTCAAAATACGCATCTTTAAAACTTAAAGATGCTATTGTTGATAGATTTAGGAATCTTACAGGAATTCGTCCCAATGTAGAAACGAAAGACCCTGATATTTGGTTTAACTTGCATATTGAAGAAAACGTGGCAGTAATTAGTGTTGATACTTCGGGCGGGTCATTACACAAGCGTGGTTACAGAAAGGATGCCGTTGAGGCTCCAATGGTTGAAACTCTTGCCGCTTCTATTATAAAATTGGCTGAATGGGACTGTATCACCCCTATTTATGACCCTATGTGCGGTTCAGGCACTTTATTATGCGAAGCATATTTAATTGCCACCAATACCCCCTCAGCATTTAACAGAACAAAATTCGGATTTGAGAGACTCCCCGATTTTGATAAAGACCTTTGGAGAAGCATTAAAGAAAAATCCAAACGACATATTAAACCGTTAAAAGAAGGGTTAATTGCGGGCAGTGATGTTAGTCGTGAAGCTGTAAGAGCTACGTTAAAAAACTTGGATTCTATTAATCCAAATCATAATATACAAATCAGACAAGTAAATATGTTTGATATAAAAGAATTATCAAACACAACAATTGTCTGTAATCCCCCGTATGGAATCAGATTAAAATCGAATGTTGACTTATCCGATTTTTATAAATCTGTTGGCGATTTTCTTAAACAAAAATGTAAGGGTTCCAATGCTTATATTTATTTTGGTGACAGGGAATATTTAAAGAAGATTTACTTAAAAGCCAAGTGGAAAAAACCCTTGCAAAATGGCGGGCTTGACGGCCGTTTAGCTAAATTTGAAATGTTTTAAAACTATTTATTAGGGGAGCCATTACCCAAATTATTGTCTTTTATTTGCAAAAATTATTTCACCCGTTCGAGTTTATTTTGCACAATATAAATTATTATTATATAACATTTAACGTTTATTTATTACACATAAGTACGGCAGAGCCGTACCATGTTTGTAACCATATGCGCCCCCACCAATCCCCATAACTCCGGAGGTGGATGTCGCATAAGTCAAAAGAGGGAGAAAAGAAGTAGGTTTAAAGGGGAATAATTAGTATATTTGTAATAACAAAATGATAAAAAAAGCACCCATTATGCCAATAAAAAAAACTAATCAAGCCCAATTACCAATTAGATTCGGAAGACCTAACGTTAATCTACTTGTCTCAGAAGATGCCGAAATTATAAAATTATGGTCATTAATTCAGCGGCTTGATTTCTCAAAATTCTATTCAAAAATCAAGAAAATAGGAGCACCAAATTATAAACCCGAAGTTATGTTAGCATTAATATTAATGGCAATATCAGATAGAATAACATCATCACGGAAAATTGAAAAACTTTGTTATGCTCACATAGATTATATTTTTGTGGCTGAATGGGGAACACCAGATCATTCGACAATTGCACGATTTATAACAAACAATAAAGAAGAAATAATTGAAATAGGAAAACAATTTATAGTTTTTGCAAATAGATCAGGCATAAGTCGTTTTAAGGAATTGGCAATGGATGGAACAAAAATCCAATCGTATAGTAGTAAAAATCACAGTTATACAGAGGCAAAATTAAACGAACAAATAATACGGGTTGAAAAAGCGATAAAAACAAATATTGAAATTATGGAAGGAAATGATATAAAAGAAACGGAAAAAGAAAAGCGGACTCAAAAGAATACGAAACTGATAAAAAGTTTAGCAATCTGTAATTTGTCAAAAATAAAACTTACAGAAAGAAAGAAGACCTTATATTCCAAGCACAGGGAGAAACATCAAATAAATGTGAAAGAAAATGATGCGCGTTATGTCTCAAGTATAAGTGGCTGTGGATATAATGTGCAGTACGTAGTTGATACCTCGACAGGCTTGATAGTTGTAAATGAAGTAATGACAGACCAAAACGATGCTCATGCATTTAAGCCAAACATTGAAAAAGTGGAAGAAATATTAGGAAATAACCCTGAACAAAAATTCATTGCGGATTCCGGTTATTCGAATAGCGAAACGTTGTCATTCATAGAAGAGCGCGAAATAGATGCGATAGTAAATGATATTGCAGGTCAGAAAGGTTTACCAACCAAAGAAGAAATAATAGACCACATAAGTAAATTTAATTTTCGGCATTTTGTATATATCAAAAACGAAAACAGGTACATGTGTCCGAATTCAAAATATCTGGAAGAAACAGAAGAAGATGTATATGAGTGTAAAGAATGTATGGATTGCCAATTTAGAGAAAGGTGTTGTAAAAAAAAGGAAAGTAAAGTAATAAATCAAACAGATTTTCAAAAGCAACGTATAGCCATGATGGGAAAAGAAGGTCATGCTGCAAGCATGAATCGAAGAAAAATTGTAGAAAGGAAATTCGGTCAATTAAAATGGAATCTTGGGTTAAAAAGATTTACAAGAAAACAATTAGATGGAGCAAGGGTGGAGACCGCCCTAATAGCGCTATCAATCAACCTATATAGTGTCCTAAGGCACTATTTCTCTAATTTACCTCAAAGAACTACAATATTCAAGCATTTATTTCCCCAATTTCTAAACAATTTTAGATTCACGGGGAATTATATTATTTTCCCAAAAAATTTATTGATTTTTTAACGTAAAATGTAGACTTATGCGACATCCACCAGCGGAGTTACATGTTCTTTTTCTCGTTTTTAAAGTAAGCAATTAAATTGGACACATTCTGTTCACCCAAACATCTATTTTTTTATAATTTCCCCAACAAAATTTTGTTTCATTCCGTGGAAAAATCTATCTTTCCAATTTAAAATATAAAAACCGCAGTAAAACAAATTACCACGGTTTTTTAATTCAAATTTTATAATTAAAAATTCAAAACTATTTTATCAGCATCATTTTTTTAGTAGAAGTAAAGTTGCCTGCTTCAAATTTAAAGAAATACATGCCCGATGCGTTATCACCTGCATTCCAACTAACACTATGATTACCTGCTTCCATACTGCCATTAACCAAAGTAGTAATTTCTTTACCAATAGCATTATAAATTGTTAATTTAACATTTGACGTAGTTGGTATAGCAAATTTAATAGTAGTACTTGGGTTAAATGGATTTGGATAGTTTTGAAGCAATTCAAATTTATCGGGGTTCGATATTTCGTTCTTGATTTTAGTTATTGTTATATATTGTATTTCTGCTTTATAAGTTGCCATACAATTAATAAAGTTGGTATTATTGTTGTATGGAAGTTGTAAATCAATGAAGTTTGGAAGGCTTAATGAAGAAGAATAAACATTATAACTAATTACAGATATACAGTTAGAATTTATATCATATGTATAGTCAATGCCTTGTGCTTTGTAATTGCCTACACCAGTAAATTGATTTGGTCGGTATGTCCCCACATTTAATAAACAATTATATTGATTATATGTAAAATAAGTTTCTTTATCTAAATACCAACCACTTCCCATAATATCATATTGAATACGCGCAACTGATTGGTTAGAATTATGAGAATAAAATTCCCTCTCTTTTATAACCCATTGAGAATTTTCAAAGTTGTAATGCTCTACCTGATAAAAAACAGATGATGAACCACTGTATTTATATACTGTTTTAGTCGTATTTTGCCAATCAGTATTCCATCTTTCCAATATTTCTTCACTAAGTCTTGTTTCATCAAGATAATTATTGGTTTTTCTTGATACGTTCAACCAATATGTAAAGTTCCTAATTTGGTATAATTCGCATATTTTATTATTAGAATTATTATACGTGTATGTATATTGGTGATCATCATCCCATGTTTCATTATTCCATATTTTGTGAGTAATTGTCAATAAATTCGAACGATCATCATAAGTGGATGTATATTGGTCAACATTATCCCATGTTTCATTATTCCATGTTTGATTAGTAATTGTCAATAAATTCGCACGATCATCATAAGTATTAATAAATTGCGCATAGTTTATCCAGCTTTCATTCAACCACTTTTTATGCAATCCTTTAGCCAAATTGTAAGCTGTATTATATTCGTAATAAAAAGATTCAACGTCTATTAAATCATTACTAACAATTTCTTGAACATTTTTATTAACTAAATATCCATTTAAATCGTAATAATATTTTAATAAATATGTATTTGAAACTCCAAAATTATCTGTTTTTTCAATTAATTCCGACATTAAAATTCCGAGTTCATTATAAGTATAAGTATATTTATAATACCCTAAATTAGTATGAATTGCTGCAATTTGCGGCCTAAAGAAAGTAGTGTTATTCTGCCCTTCAAAATAGCTGCTATTAGGAAAACGTTTTAAGTTGTATATATTAAATTCATTTATGCTATTAATATCCATACTTTTCGAAAAGCTTGGATAATTATTAGATTTTTCAATATCAAAATAATTATTTTTTAAATTATCAGTACTTTGAGCCAAAGAATAATTGAAGAATACCAAACATATTATAATTAAAGATTTGAACATATACACTCCTTTTTATATTTCTTAGTTAAAGTTAAATGAACATTCTTCAATAATCAAATTAAATTTACTAGTGTGTGTTTACTATCACAATCCAGTCTAATAGCTCAACAATGAGAAATAAAACTATTAATTTTTCTCGTATCAATTTAAAATAAAAAAACCGCAGCAAAACAAATTACTGCGGTCTTGTATTAAAATTATTTAATCTTTTAACTTAAACTTTAACCTTTAACACCTGAAACTATTTTATCAGCATCATTTTTTTAGTAGCTGTAAAGTTGCCTGCTTCTAATTTAAAGAAATACATTCCTGAAGAATTATCACCTGCATTCCAATTAACACTATGATTACCTGCTTCCATACTGCCATTAACTAAAGTAGCAATTTCTTTGCCAATAGTATTATAAATTGTTAACTTTACACTAGACGTAGTTGGTATAGCAAATTTAATAGTAGTACTTGGATTAAACGGGTTTGGGTAGTTTTGAAGCAATTCAAATTTTTCGGGGTTCAATATTTCATTGTTGATTTTAGTTATTGTAATATATTGTATTTCTGCTTTATAAGTTGCCGAACAATTAATAAAGTTAGTATTATTGTTGTATGGAAGTTGTAAATCAATAAAGTTTGGAAGGCTTAATGAAGAAGAATAAACATTATAACTAATTACATTTATGCAGTTAGAATTAATATCATATCTATAGTCAATGCCTTGTGTTTTGTAATAGCCATAACCAATAAATTGATTGGGTTGGTATGTCTCCACACTTAGTAAACAATTATTTTGGTTATATGTAAAATATTTTTCTTTATCAATATACCAACCACCACCCATAATATCATAATTAATTCTACTCACTAATTGTTGTGAATTATAACTATATCTTTCCTGCTTAATCATAGACCAACTATTGTTATTCCCTAAATAATGTACAACCACATCAAAATTTGGATTATTATAATTGAATAAATAAACTGTTTTAGTCGAATTTTTCCAACTAATATTCCACGTTTCTATTATTTCCTCAAGAAGTATATTATTAGTATAGTTGTTTGTTTTTCGTGAAACATTCAACCAATTTGAATTTGACCACTTTTGAAATAATTCACATATTTTATTGTTAGAATTATCATAAGTGTATGTATATTGGTCAACATTATCCCATGTTTCATTATTCCATGTTTGATTAGTAATTGTCAATAAATTAGTACGTTCATCATAAGTATTAATAAACTGCGCATAGTTAATCCAGCTTTCATTCAACCACTTTTTATGTAATCCCTTAACCAAATTGTAAGCTGTATCATATTCGTAATAAAAAGATTCAACGTCTATTAAATTATTATTAACAATCTCTTGAACATTTTTATTAACTAAATATCCATTTAAATCGTAATAATATTTTAATGAATACGTTTTTAGAACTACGAAATTATCTGTCTTTTCAATTATTTCCAACATTAAAATGCCTAGTTCATTATAGGTATTCGTATATTTATCAATCCCTAAATTAGTATTAATTGTAGCAATTTGCGGCCTAAAGAAAGTATTTTTATCCCGCCCTTCAAAATAGCCGCTATTGGGAAAACGTTTTAAGTTGTTAATATTAAATTCATTTATGTTATTAATATCCATACTTTTCGAAAAGCTTGGATAATTATTAGATTTTTCAATATCAAAATAATTATTTTTTAAATTATCAGTACTTTGAGCCAAAGAATAATTGAAGAATACCAAACCTATTATAATTAAAGATTTGAACATAAACACTCCTTTTTATATTTCTTAGTTAAAGTTAAATGAATATTCTTCAATAATCAAATTTAATTTACTAGTGTGTGTTTACTATCACAATACAATCTAATAACTTAACAATGGGAAAATAAAATTATTATTTTTTCTCGTATCAATTTAAAATACAAAAACCGCAGTAAAACAAATTACCACGGTTTTTTAATTCAAATTTTATAATTAAAAATTCAAAACTATTTTATCAGCATCATTTTTTTAGTAGCTGTAAAGTTGCCTGCTTCTAATTTAAAGAAATACATTCCTGAAGAATTATCACCTGCATTCCAATTAACACTATGATTACCAGCTTCCATACTGCCATTAACTAAAGCAGCAATTTCTTTACCAATAGTATTATAAATTGTTAATTTTACATTAGATGTAGTAGGTATAGCAAATTTAATTGTAGTGGTTGGATTAAATGGGTTTGGATAATTTTGTGATAACGAAAATTCATTAGGTATTGAATTAACATCAACTTCCGATTTTGCAACTAACGTTTTTGTTCCATCATAATCAACTTGGAATAATTGATAGTTGTAATTACCTAAGGATAAGTTTTTATCAACAAAAGAATAAGATTTTCTTTCAGTTGTTGTTCCATTACCCTGAACAAAAGTAATTTTTTGGTTATTTCTAAATAATTCAAATCCCATGTTATTTGTTTCGGTTGCAGTTGTCCAGCTTAAATTAACATTATTTCCTTTGCTGACTGCGTTAAATGAAGTCAATTCAACAGGAACTATATCACTCCAACCTGCGGTTACACGCAAACCATCAATTTTCATTGAATATGCTTGAGCACCTTGACGGAAAGCAGCTGAACCAACATTAGCTAAATCCGCATTAATTGTTGTTAAAACATAAATAATATCAGCTAAAGGTGCTGCAGCTCCAAGTTCGGGATTAATATACAATTTTACAGAATCGTCATTTAAAGCTGTAGGAACAAATTTATATTCCAAAACAAACAAATAAGTTGTATTATAAGCATATGTAGCGGTTGTGTAAGTTACATTACTTGATGATTGTGCAAGACCGAACAATAAATTGCCGGCTCCATCATCTTTTACAAATACTCTTCCACGAAAAGATGTTGCAATTGGATCAGGACCAACGTTAAAAAAATAATCACCGGTAGCTGTAGCTGCAGTAACATTTATTAAAAACGAATGATATACCGATCCGCTTGTTTGTGAAGGATAATTTATGTTTATATCTTCTCTTGAACCGGAACCGCCTGTAATGGAAGTCATATTACCAATACCGCTTAATGGATAACCATTATACGATAAATTTCCTTCAACAACTTTAACTGTATTAAAAGTTGCACCACTATGCGCTGCCCAGCCATGACCGGTTAAGCTATCGCCAACCGCATAATCAAAATTTTCATCTAATAAAACTTGCCCGTTCATAACAGCAGCAAATATTAATAGAGTGAATAATGTAAGTACTTTTTTCATTTTATCTCCGTATTTTAATAAGTATTCTATTTTTGATAATTATATATATTTACTAAAATACACATTATTATATAAAATAAAACCATATAAAAATAAAAGTCTATTAATTTATTATAAAGAATGTAAGAAAAGTATTTATTTAAAATGCAAAAACCGCAGCAAAACAAATTGCTGCGGTTTTTAAATTCAAAATTTAGAATTAAGAATTCAAAACTATTTTATAAGCATCATTTTTTTAGTAGCTGTAAAATTACCGGCTTCTAATTTGAAGAAATACATACCTGATGTATTATTTCCTGCATTCCAATTAACATTATGATTACCTGCTTCCATACTGCCATTAACTAAAACAGCAATTTCTTTACCAATAGTATTGTAAATTGTTAATTTTACATTTGATGTTGTTGGAAGAGCAAATTTAATTGTTGTAGTTGGATTAAACGGATTTGGATAATTTTGTGATAACGAAAAATTATTTGGAACCGAACTAACTTCAACATCAGTTTTTGCAACTAATGATCTTGTTCCGTCATAATCAATTTGGAATAATTGATAATTGTATTTACCCGAAGCTAAGTTTTCATCAATATATGAATAAGATTTTCTTTCTGTAGTTGTACCATTACCGTTAACAAAAGTTATTTTTTGATTATTTCTAAATAATTCAAAACCGTTATTATTAGTTTCTGTTGCTGTTGACCAGCTAACGTTAACATTATTACCGTTATTAACTGCGCTAAACGATGTTAATTCCACAGGAACTAAGTCGATCCATGAAGTTGAAATTCTAATACCATCAACTAACATAGAATAAACTTGACCGCCCTGACGTAATGCAAAGCAGCCAACATTAATATCTGTTGTAGCTGTTGAAACATCAACATTTACCAAACTTGGTGCACCTTGAGGAAGTGACAAATTCGGATCAATATATAATTTTACGGAATCGTCATTTGTTGAACCACTCATTAACTTATATTCCAAAACTAATAAATGGGTTGTATTGTATGTTGTTGCTGTTGTAGTGTAAACAGGGTTTACGCTAGTTTTTGCAAGTCCAAATAAAAGACCACCTGCTCCATCATCTTTTACATAAACTCTTCCTCTAAACAAAGTTGAAATTGGATCCGGGCCAAAATGCATAAAATAATCACCGGTAGTAGCAGCCGATGTTACGTTAACCAAAACAAAAGCATATACAGAACCGGCTGTTTGTTCGGTAAATGTTTTATTAACATCTTGTCTTGAACCTGCGCCACCGGCAATAGTTACATAGTTTCCAATGTTACTTAATGGATAATTTGCATATGACAAATTGCCCGATTGTGCTAAAATTGTTGAAGTTGCAGCAGTACCGCTATGCGCAACCCAGCCATGTCCGGTTAAGCTATCGCCAACCGCATAATCAACGTTTTCATCCAATAATACTTGCGCATTTATAACCGCTGCAAATAAAAATAGGACACATAAAGTAAGTAGTTTTTTCATTTTTTCTCCATTTATATTATTTTTATTAATTTCATCTCTTAAACAAATATTATAGCAAGATACAACAAATTTATATTAATAAAAACAACCGAATATTAAATTATTGTTTATTTATTAAAAATATTTTTAGGAAGGCAGAAAGAATATTTTTTACCTTCCTATTTTGTATTTTTATCTGGTTAAATGTCTATATTTTATTCTTTGCGGAATATCGGCAGCAGCACCTAACCTGGCTCGTTTATTAATTTCATATTCCGTAAAGTTGCCATCAAACCATACGACCTTACTATCACCCTCAAAAGCTAAAATATGTGTGGCAATTCTATCTAAAAACCACCTATCATGACTTATAATAAGAACACAACCCGCAAAATTTTCTAATGCTTCTTCAAGAGCACGCATTGTATTAACATCCAAATCGTTAGTAGGTTCATCAAGCATAAGAACATTTGCACCTTCTTTTAACATCATTGCCAAATGGACTCTATTTCTTTCACCACCCGAAAGCGTACCTAAATACTTTTGTTGTTCACTACCGGCAAAATTAAATTTAGAAACATACGCCCGCGAATTAACTTGTTTAGTTCCAAAAGTAATATAATCATCTCCACCGGATATCATTTCCCAAATAGTTTTATTTGGGTCTAAAATCTGACGTGATTGATCAACATATGCCAATTTAACCGTTTCGCCTAAAGTGACTTTTCCGCCGGTTGGGGCTTCTTTTCCGGAAATCATATTAAACATTGTTGTTTTTCCTGCTCCGTTTGCACCAATAATGCCAACAATACATCCCGGAGGTATAGAAAAATCAAGGTTTTCAAAAAGCAATAAGTCATCATATGCTTTAGTAACAGATTGAAACTCGATAACATTATTTCCCAACCTTGGACCGGCGGGTATATATATTTCAAGTTCTTTTTCTTGTTTTTCAAATTCATTTTTTAACAAACTTTCGTACGATGTAATACGAGCTTTTGATTTTGCATGGCGGCCTTTTGGAGACATACTAATCCATTCAAGTTCACGTTCCAATGTTTTTTGACGTGTTGTTTCATGTTTTTCTTCAACCATTAAACGAGCTTTTTTCTGCTCTAACCATGAAGAATAATTTCCTTTATAAGGAATTCCTATTCCTCTATCCAACTCCAAAATCCATCCCGCAACGTTATCCAAAAAGTATCTGTCATGCGTTACGGCTATAACAGTACCTGCATAAGTTTTAAGATGATGTTCCAGCCATGCAACGGTTTCGGCATCTAAATGGTTTGTAGGTTCATCAAGAAGCAAAATATCGGGCTTAATTAATAATAAACGACATAAGGCAACTCTTCTTCGTTCACCACCGGAAAGGATTTTTACAGAGGTTTCACCTGCCGGGCAGCGTAAAGCATTCATTGCCATTTCCAAACGCGAATCCAATTCCCACGCATTTGCGTGGTCTAATTTTTCCTGAACTTCGCCCTGCCTTTCTAATAAAGCAGTCATTTCATCATCATCCATAGGATTACCAAAAGCAGCATTTATTTCATCATACTCTCTTAATAAATCCACTATGTCCTGTACAGCTTCTTCCACAACCTGTTTAACGGTTTTTGTGTCATCAAGAACCGGTTCCTGTGCTAAATATCCAATAGTATAACCCGGAGCAATAACAGTTTCACCATTAAAATCTTTATCAACACCGGCTAAAATTTTTAACAACGTACTTTTACCGGAACCGTTTAATCCAAGCACTCCAATTTTTGCACCGTAAAAATATGATAGATAAATATCTTTAATAATAGGTTTTTTATCATAATATTTACTAACACCTATCATAGAATAGATGATTTTATTTGGTTCAACAGCCATTATTTACTCCTTACAATTAGTTTTTAATTTTAATCTAATAAAAACAAATCAGTTAACTGATTTGCGTATTGTATCATTTCAGGTTCTCTTCTGTTAACTAAAACAACAACAGAAAAATTCTTTTCAGGGTATCTTTGAAATATAGTTCTAAACCCGCAAGTATCACCTGTATGATAAACGCGTTTAAGTCCTTTATAAACATCAATATACCAGCCATAACCGTAACCGGTATTTTCTCTAGTAGAAAGTACAGTTGGAGTATAAGCTTCCATTAATGTTTCTTTTTTTATTAATTTTTCGGTATATAAAGCTTGATCCCATTTGAATATATCAACTGTAGAAGAATATAAACCGCCGTCACCCCAAACTGCACTTGTGGTACTTTGATCGGAAAAAACAAAAGTGTTATCTTTTTGCGCATAACCATAAGCACGGTTTGGTACTTGGTTTTCACCTTCTCTAAACTCAACACTATTATTCATTTCTAAAGGATCTAAAACTTTTTCTTTCATAAATTGGCTGAATTTTTTACCGGATACTTTTTCAACTATCATTGCAAGCAAAGCATAAGCGGTATTACTATATCTAAACTGTGTGCCGGTTTCAAAATAAGTTGAATCTACACCTTTCATTATTTCAAGAACATCGCTATCAAGTACTTGATAAGCCGTATCGGTTAAAAGATCTTCATAATCCAATAAACCGGAAGTATGATTAAAAAGATTTTTTACAGTTATTTTTTTACCGTAAGCGGGAAAATCGGGAAAAAAGTCGCATAAATTATCGGTATAATTTAATTTTCCTTCTTCTTTTAAAATCATTACACACATTGCGGTAAACTGCTTTGAAAACGAAGCTAACCTAAAATTTGTTTCGGGTGTAATTAAAGTACCTTTTTCCAAATCCGCCAAACCGGATACATAAGTAAATACTATTTTGCCGTTATGAAAAACAGCAGCCGAAACTCCGGGTTTATCTCCCTTATATTCGGCAAATATTTTTTCTACAATTTTTTCTTTTTCTTGGGCTAACATGGGCATACTCATAAAAATGAACAGAATAGTCATTACATTAACAAATCGTACATACATAGTTTTCATAGTTACACATCTCATCTATTGATAATTTAATTAAACATTTAATAATTCATCAACCGAAATTTCACTCAAATCTTTAACAACTTTTTCAGCTTTAGTCAATCTTTCAGCAGTTCCAATACCAAGTGCGCGCATTCCGGCCGCATGGGCTGCTTCAATTCCTGCTACTGCATCTTCAACAACAATACACTCATCATTTTTTAATCCAAGTCGTTCGGCAGCTAATAAAAACACCTCGGGATCCGGCTTGGAATTTTTAATATCAAATCCATCTGTAATAGTATCAAACATTTCCAACATATTCAATTTATTTATAATTGCTTTGGCATTTCTTGAATTTGAACCTACTCCAATTTTTATTCCCCTATTACGAAGCTCCAATAACATTTTAATGGTTCCGGGCATAATAACCGAAGCTTCTAAATTTTGTAACGATTCAGCAAAATAATTATTTTTACGTATTGCAATATTATTTTTTTCTTCAAGCGAATAATGTTTATTTGATTTAGAAACTAAAATATCAACACATTCCATTCTTCCTACACCACGGAAATTATTATTCATTTCCCAAGTAAAATATATTCCTTCTTCGGCAGATATTTTTTGCCATGACTTAAAATGATACTCATCTGTAGTAACTAACACACCGTCTAAATCGAAAATAACACCTTTAATCATCATTTCTCCAATATTTTCATTAAATTGAACTTTAAATATAATTATTTTAAATGGAATTTTTTGCAGTAAAATAAGGTTATAATAATAAAATATATGAAGGATAAAAATGAATCTTAGTATTATTAAAGATAAAATCAAGCAAAATGGTTTAACTTACCCAAAATTTGTCAATCAAATTGAACAAAAAATAAACAATACAATTACTGACAGCCTGAATGATGAAGAAAAACATTTATTTGAATATACCAAACTAAACTATCAAAGAATGACACGAATAAACAAAACGTATAAAATTAATAATACATTGTGCAGTCTTTTAACAAAAATAAGTATTCCGCAAGTTTGGATGGTTATTACAGAAGATTGGTGCGGCGATTCTGCACAAAATTTTCCTTATATTTATAAATTTTCCGAGTGCAATCCTTTAATTACATTTACTGTTTTGCAAAGAGATAACAATTTAGAGGTAATGGATTTATTTTTAACTAACGGAACAAGAAGTATTCCTAAATTGGTTGTTTTTGATCAAAACGATAATATTCTTTTTCAATGGGGCGCAAGACCTAAAGAAGCACAGGATTTAGTTACTAATTGGAAAAATGAAGGAATTCCAAAAGAAGAGTTTTTAGAAAAACTTCATCTTTGGTATGGCAGAAACAGAGGTAAAGCAATAGAACAGGAATTTATAAATTTGCTAACTAATCAAATTCTTTAATCTTTTACCCTAATTGGAACTGTAATTTTAACTTCACATCTTACATTTTGTTTGTTGATTATACCGGGCGTAAAATGTGTGTCTAAAATTGCAACTTCCACAGCTTCGTCGGCACCATGACCTAATTTTGTTAATACTTTTGTATCTCTAACGTTGCCATATTCATCAATTGTTGTAAGAACAACTACATCACCGGATAATTTTAGTCTTTTAATAGTCTGCGGGATGGTTAAATTATTAAGTAATTGTTTTATTCCTCCAACAGGAACAGGGCATGTTTGAGCATTGCATTCCCATTTTTGCTGCATATATAATATTAAAGTATCAGTTTCGTTTGTATTATTATTTGTAAATCCTGTTTTGGTTTGGGTTATACTTTGGTCTTTAGGTGACGAATAATAATCAAAATTTTCACTATTCTCTTTTGTATAAGTATCGTCATTTTTGGCTAAAGTTAATACCGATTTGTCACTTAGTTTAAACTCTACCTTTAACGAAACATTTGATTCAACAATTTCACCTTTTTCCTGTCCGGGTATAAAACGAGTGTTTTTTACCGCGTTAATTGCCGCTTCATCGCAGCCAAGACCAATACCTTTAATAATGCTGCAATCGGTAACAAAACCTTCTTTAGATACAGCGGCAATAACTACAACAATTCCTTCCAAGCCATACATTTTTGCATGTTCGGGATAAACCACTTTTTCTTGAATTGCAGCTATTCCGCCAACCGGAATTGGGCATATTTCCACCTCGCACAAAAATAATTCCTGTAAAAGTTCGGTATCAATCTGTCTGTTTCCCATTTTATAAGCTTCAATGGGTGCTTGATAGTTTTCATCGAAACTTATTTGAATGGAGCGTAATAATCGGCCGTTTTCAAAATTTTTTACTTCTTTAAGACCGCCGTTTTCGTAATAATATTTTGTTAAACCGTCTCTATAACCATCTTTAACATACATCTCTTCTTCTAATAAACCGGTTTGATAATATTTTTTACACCACCCGTTTAATTTACCTTGGTCGTATCTTTTTTCTTCTTGCAAATTACCATTTTCAAAATACCAATAACAAGTACCTTCTAAAACATCATGAACGTATGAAAGCTGAGACTTTAATTTATTATCAGGATAATAACTTTTAACAATACCGTTTTGAGCATTGATAGTACATAAAAACAAAAAGAAAATTAAAATAAATCTATACATATTTTTAATATTTATTATTTAATTAAGCATAACTGTTAAATTAGTGAACTGTAAAGTTAAAAAAAATTATACAATTATTAAGGTTATATTTTATTACACTTTGTAATTTTTTTTAAATAATTTGCATAATTGCAATAATATTCAATATATTTGCATAATTTGTAAAATATATAGAAAATTTTAATATATTTATTTTTATCTTACCTGTAAAATGAATATATTGGTTTTTTATATAATTTTTAATATATTAACAAGTTATTTTTTAAATAAAATTGGATTTACAAATGACCAAAGCAGATATTGTTGATAAAGTTGCCGAAGGTATTGGACTAACAAAACTTGAAACTGAAGCTGTTATTGAAGGTTTTTTAGATACTGTTATACAGTCCTTACGCGAAGGAAAAGGAATTGAAATAAGAGGATTTGGCAGTTATAAGGTAAAATTGAAAAACGGCAGAACTGCTCGTAATCCAAGAACCGGTGAAACTGTTCAAGTTGAAGAGCATTATGTTCCGGTATTTAAATTTTCTAAGGATTTTAAAAATACTGTTGATAAAGGTATGCGGGAAATAAAACCGAGTTAATCTTATTTAGGAGCTTATGAGCAGCAGACAAAATAAAGATAAAACGACTAAAAGTAATACAACTGCATTAAACCAAAGCAAAACAGTTAAGTCCTTTAGTAATGTTAAGTTAGTTTATTTGATTGTTTTTTTAATTGTAGGCGGATTTGTTTTGCTTTTAGCAAGCGGTACTTTTACATCCCATAAAGTTGTAACTGCCCCAACAGAGCAAAATAAAGCACAAAACAACGTTCAAAACAATCCGCATAGCAGTGCAAATATGAATAGCCTGCAGCAAATTAAAGACCTTGAAGATCATTTGGAAAACAACCCGGCTGATTCTAAAACGTTATTATCTTTAGCCCATTTGCTAAATGATAACGGGTTTTATAATAAAGCAATTGAAAAATATAAGTTATTTTTAAGTACTTCCCCCCAAGATGCCGATGTATGGGTTGATTTGGGAGTTTGTTATTTTGAACTGAAAGATTACAACAACGCCATTTTAAATATGGAAAAAGCTGTTTCTATTAGTCCAAAACATCAAATAGCGCAATTAAATTTAGGTATTGTAAATTTAACTGCAAACAACGTTCAAAAAGCAAAACAATGGTGGGAAAAAGTAATTAATATTGATCCCAATACCGATGCTGCGAAAAAAGCAAAAGATTTAATAAATTCTAATTAATAGGAGACTACATATGCCTTGTGGTAGAAAAAGAAAAAGACATAAAATGTCCACACATAAGAGAAAAAAAAGACTAAGAAAGAACAGACACAAAAAGAAATTAAGATAACTTCTTTTTAGCATTTTCTTAAGGCCATCTTGGCTCAGTTGGTAGAGCAGCTCATTCGTAATGAGCAGGTCGCCGGTTCGACTCCGGCAGATGGCTCCAAAGAAAAGCAATTTTTATTTTTTAATTCTAAATTTTTAATTAAAAACAGCAGTATTCTTTATATTTAAACCACATTGTTTTAATCAATATCTTAATTAATCATTCATTTTTTTTGTTGAAGTATTTAATTTAGCTTGCAAACTTTTTAATTTAAGTAAGATAGAACATCAGTTTTCTGAACTGCAGATCAGAGATTCGAATCATCTCCGGGGCATAATCGGGTAATTTCAAATTTTTAAATGCTTGTTTATAATTTTTATTAATCTGCATACAATACATATCTTTTATTTTTTACTAATTTGTAATATAATACTAACATTTTTCTTGCATATTAACATAACATATGTTATTATGCAAATTATTATGTTAACATTAAAGTATTATTCATGAAAAATGAATTTAAAAACAAATTTGTAAAATATTTTAAAGACATCCTTGATGCCGAAATAACTATTAAAAGGGCTGCAAATATCAGTATGGTTCCTTTTTTTATTCAGGATATGTATAATATAATGCAAATAAATCTATTTGGAGAAAATTTTATTTTAATTACTCCATTTGAAGATACCGACATTACACCGGCTCAAATACGCGAAAACATCTTAACCATTAAGAAAAGCCTAAATAATGAAGTAATATTTACAAATGAAACTATTTCTTCACATAACAGAAATAGATTAATTAAATACAAAATTCCATTCGTTATCCCAAACAACCAAATGTATTTGCCAAATTTATTGCTTGATCTACGAGAGCATTATATAACAGCAAAGACACAAAGTATGCATTTGTCTCCTTCTGCTCAAGTAGTGATATTATATATTTTAATCAATAAAATACATCAAAGCATTACACCAAGCGAATTGGCTAAAAAGTTAAACTATTCAAACATGACATTATCAAGAGCGTTTAACGAAATTGAAAGCTTTGGATTAGCGTCAAAACATATCTCAGGGAAAGAAAGGCATTTAATAACTAACTTAGATTTTCAATCTTTATGGAATTCTGCTTTGCCGAATTTACGAACCCCAATAAAAAACGAGCTATTAATTTCAATAAAAAATAGGAATTGGAATAGATTCCGTTTAGCAGGTTTATCTGCGTTATCAAAATATTCAATGTTAGCTCCTCCACTAATAGAAGAATTAGCAATAAGTAAAAATGATTATGAAAATGCAATAAGAGATAATATAATTTGTAAAGTCAGATTTAAGGAAGACGCGGATGCTAAATTGGAAATTTGGAATTATTCGCCAAGACTAAATATAGAAGACTCTTCAATTGTTGATCAACTTTCATTATATCTAAGTTTGTGTGAATCAAAAGACGAGAGAATTATTTCCGAATTAGATAAAATGATGAGTAAATTTGTATGGTAAACGGAATAGAGAACTTTAAGAATCACTTTAAGGAGTGTAAGAACCAATATATACTAATAGGTGGAACTGCATGTGATATTTTACATGCTGCAAATGGTTTAGAATTTAGAAGCACAAAAGATTTAGATATGGTATTAATTATCAAGGCAATAGATTCGGCATTTTCCAAAGTTTTTTGGGAATTTATTAAAAAAGGAAAATACCAAAACAAACAAAAAATGACGGGAAAGAAACTATATTATAGATTTTATGGGCCGGAAGAGGATAATTTTCCGGAAATGTTAGAACTATTTTCAACAGCTCCTAATGTTCTTTCAGAAGATAGTAATATCCATTTAACAAAAATTTCAATTGATGATGATGTTTTAAGTTTATCAGCAATATTGTTGGAAGAAGAATATTATGAGTTTATTTTAAATAATAAAGCGGTAGTAAATGATTTTCCAATTATTTCTGCTGCGGGAATAATTCCTCTAAAAGCCAAAGCTTATATAGACTTGCGAACGAAAAAAGACAACAGCAAAAAAATAGATGAAAAGGATATTGTAAAACATAAAAATGATATATTTAGAATCTATCGTTTATTGGCCGAAAATAGCAAAATATTTTTACCCGACAAACTAAAAGCGGATATGAATACTTTTTTTGAAATGATACAAAATAACCCGCCTGATTTGTATAATTTGGGAATAAAAAGGATACCGCTTGAAACTGTATTGTTTAACTTAAAAAAGATATATAATTTATAATTTTGTTTTAATAATGGGATGAATATTTTTTATTCAAACAAAAATTGTAGTGGCAATTTCTGTAACTATTTTTATAATTATTTTTGTTTTACAATAACTTACAGCTATCATGTGTCAAATGCAGGAATTATTTCTATTGAAGTCCATTCTGCTGCTTGCAAACTTTTTAATTTAAGTAAGATAGAACATCAGTTTTCTGAACTGCAGATCAGAGATTCGAATCCTCTCCGGGGCATAAAAAGGTAATTTCGTATTTTTAAATGCTTGTTTAACCCAAAGTTTGCATTAGATATTACAATATTCCGTAATCTATTTATTAATATTAGGTCATGGAAAATTTAATTGCATTTATTATATACATGTAAATAAAATCACGTTGGGCAAAATAATTTAACAATAATATTTTTCAACTCAGGCCTAAAGGTCATTTAGTATAATTATTATACCCCACGCCCTAAATAGACTGTGTGAAAATTGGGGATAAAGATCAAATTGCGTCTATTTGGCTATAAAAAATTATGTCACCCCGTTGGGGTTTTTACGGTATTTTTTAAATTTCTGCTATAATAATTTCATCCCTTCGGGATTAATAACACATAGTAACATATTATAATACATTACTTTAGCATACAATTATTCCTCAAAAGCACGGCAGAGCCGTGCCATGTCTGTAACCATACACATCACCACTAATCCCAAGCACGGCAGTGCCGTGCCACATTTGTTTTATCAAAGTCTTGTTGTTTTCACAATTTTCTCTATTATTAAATCCCGTAAATTAATTTTCTGTATATTATTTTTATTATAGATATTTATTAGTAATTATCTGGCTTACCATCATATTATGAATAAATCAATAATTTTTCCCTAATATAATAATTGATTATTTTAATATCAAACAGTACCTTTAATATAAATAGATATTAAACCTGAATTAATATTAGAACAATTATTCTTACCTAACCTCCGCTGTAACTTATAAAATTTAATTTACTGTGTCTGTTAAATATTATATTTTAAATTCTTTGATTTTTCGCACGTGGTGTGAAACTAATATTTAATTTTTCCTTTAGATATTGTTTTAACACAAATACTTCAATTTTCATTTGACTTTCATCACTATCTAAAAAATACTTTGTATATTCATTTTGGTTTTTGGGATTGGTTATTCTCATTATTCTACTTTTCGTTGCTATGTCTTTTATTTCATCATCATACTTTAGTTCCGTATCCCAGCAAACAATGCTATGTGTATTCTCGAAAGAATGATTAAAATCAATATTAGTCAATTTATATTTGAATTCGACATAAAATTTTTTAGCCTGTTTTATTTCTAAATCATTCTTTGATACAGCAATGATATCTATTCCTTGATATGTATTATAGTCAACGACCCTAAAGGTAAATAATTCCGGACATAAAGTTGAAATTTGAATAAATAAACTAAAAACTCCGCTTTCACTTTTTGGCTCAATCAGTTCTACATCTTTATACATTGAAATATTAGTTTTATTTGCATTTTCTGTTCTTTTTTTAAATTCATTTATTTCCATATTAATGGTTTTTGCGCCGACAGCTTCTGCTTCTAGATATGAAATATTATCCCAATCCTCACTTTCCCTTATTTCATCATATAAATCGCGTATAATATCTTCTATATCTTTCATAATCTCCGAAGATGTATTTTCAACTGAACCTCTATTTGCCGTTAGCTTAAGAGCTTGACAATTAATGAAACCGTGAAATTTTGTAAATTCAGAACCTTTTGAAACTATCCATTCATTTCTGCGTTGTACTGGAATAAAATCTTTACATAGCCATAATCCATATCTATCTTGAACTATATAATCACCAACAATACGTTGTTTTCTTTGTCTTCTTATCATATCATTATAATCTTGTTTAACTTTATTACCCTCTATAGAAATCATAATTTGGTATTGTATATCAGGAAAATTTTTTAGATATCCTTCTCTTTTTATCCATGAGCAGTAGTAATCCGGTGCGGCGATATCATGTTTTTCAAAAAGTTTGTGGACATTTTTATTTTCGGTCGGGAAATAATGTCCAAAATTTAATACTTCTGGTTGATTCCGATTAAGCCCTTTTAAATACAACTTTATTCCGTCATATTTATTATTTTCAAATTTATTTTCGAATGATCCGAATTTTGTAAACCAATTAATATAATCCTTTAAATTTTCATGCGTAAATTTTGCACTCTCATTCTTATTATAACGTTTAATAATTATTTCTGTAAAATGTTCATTATTTTCAATTTCTCTTTTTTCAACTTTTACATCTGGTAAATGTCTTGCAAAAAGCTTCTTATAAGGTTCTTCCATAACTGCTTCATAGAAAGTTCCATTTTTTGCAGTTTTTACCTTAATCTCAGAACTATTAAAATACACTTTTGTTCCATGTCCTTTTTCCCCAATTTTTTCTTCATCATTTCTTTTTGTTGAATTTCCAAGATCAAAAAACGCCCTCAACATTAGTTCATCCATGCCTTCCCCATCATCATACATTCTAATCACCAAATTTCTTTCACCATAATCACTTTCAGTTGAAAATATTATTTCAATTTTTGTAGCATTTGCATCAAACGAATTACTTATTGCTTCTCGCACTATATCCAATGGATTAGAAAAATCATTTGCAATTTCAATGAATTCTTGTGTTGCATCTACTGTTGGAATAAATGTAAAACCTTCCATAAATAATCTCCTTCATAATTAAATAATATTTTTATAATTTGCCCTATTTGCAAATTTGCAATAAAACTTTCGAATTGAAACAGTTTCATTTTTGAATTAAATATATAATGTTACTGAATAAATTTTAATTCCTATTTTTTAATTTACTCTTCCGGCAGGTTTATTTTTTATAAAGTTTGTACTATCTTTTTGAATTAATTCAATTGGCCTAACCATATCAAGAATGCATTTTTCAAGTTTTCCGTTTGGATAAAATATTGTACCACCACTACTAGTTGCATTACCCCCTGTATTAAATGAAATAATTTCACTATAAGGCATTAATGTTTTACCAGAAATATCTTCACCTGTACTATTCATTGTAATTATATATTTTACATTAACTGAAACCATTGTCTGCAAAGAATCAATTTCATTTACATTTATGTTAATACGCCCATCTAAATCCAATTTCCGGTTAATTATGCATAATGTACCATTCAACCAAGTTTCATATTGAGCTTGTGACTTTGAAGCTGGAAATATATAATCTCTAGGGCCCCGTGCATTCGAGAAATAAAAGTGTAATTGTCCAGCATCAATATAGTCTTCAGGGGTTCCAGAGTAACTAATATTCATAAATCCTGATTCTTTATCTAAATTGTTAATAACAAAAAAGTTGGCCCCTACTCCTTTTATTAACTTATTCCAAACAACCTTTTTGGGTTCATTTAAAATTATGTTGCTTTCAACTTTTTTTACTTCTTTGGGTGGTGTATAAATAAATTTATGACTTATACAACTTGTAAGTGCAAAACCGATTAAAATTAAAAACAAATATTTTTTCATTTATCCCTCTATCATTTCTTTTTTTATGACACTTAATATTTATTTATTGAACGTATTTGTTGTTTTATTAAAGATAACTTTTTAGTTATTTAATATATTGTTATTTTTTTTAACAAGCAATGTTTTATATTTTCAAGCCTAATTGACATACTAACAGTTTCGATAAACATATTGTGCTTTTTCAGTTATATTAATTTTTAACATAACTTACCTCCCTAATTCCCCAATCCAACCTATCTCTTTTTAACCCCCATGCCGCAAACGTTTACTTATTAAGCTGTCCACTTAATGTCCACTATTACTTTTGTTTAGTTTCTTACACCCCTAAAATTCCCATCATACAAGGTTGGCGGGCAATTAAATAACAATTCACCACTAACTGAATTATACTACTAACAACCTCCCCTTTTTTCATTTTTGTAAAAATCTTCATTTTAATTACAATATGATAGAATAAAGTTAAATTACCATAGTCATTTATAAAATATAATAACTGCTTTTTGCCGTTAAATTAAATTAAAATTTTTAGATATTAAATATTATTGTTTAACTTTACTCCCCAACTTCTTCAGCTAAGCTAAAATCCTTAAATGCAACCTGATGAGTACGCAGGGCGCGCGGGAACTGGCTTTTTAAGCCCTCAGGCAGCGCTAAAGCGGTACCAATTATATAATCTTCGTATTTAATTACCATATGGCCGTAAGGCTTAAAGTTCCTTTTAATTGTTCCGCCGCTAAAGTAGGTATTAAGGTCTTCCCTGCTATCAAGTACAATAATATTTTCCGTAATATGTTCATCAAGTATTCTGGCTGAAATGCTGTGCAGATGTGCTTTATTTCTTTTATCCACACTTCCAAGTTTTAACCCAATTCTTTCAAATAACGATAAATCATCTGCTTCCCACAAGGAATCGATTATAAAAATATCCATTCCTTTTACAATAAAATTATAATTTTCAAAAACTTCGGGTTGAACTCCATAATGTTTTGCAATATCGCCCAAATAATGTTTAATTAATTTATTATCGTACGAAATAATTTCGTATTTCGATTTACCGGGGTTAGCGGGAATTGCAGCTTCAGATTCGCCGGTTTTACGCAGCTTTGCAACAAAAAAACCTTCCGATGTTATTTCCCACGGAATAATACGATGTGCTTTTTCCAAACTAGGATGCATTTGTTCGTTTAAAAAACTTGTAAAGCCGGGCATAGATTTTACCGGCAGTTCAATATCAACAAGTTCAACCGGATATTTATTTAATATTTTATTTAAAACAACTTCATTTTCTTCCAATGTAAGCGTACATGTGGAATAAATTATTTCGCCGCCAATTTTAGCCATTTTTATTGCAGAAACAAGCAGCTTAAATTGAATTTCGGAAATTCTTTCAGCTTCCGTCAAACTCCATCTTTCTCCAACTTCTCCCCGTTTTTGAACAATCCCCAAAGCACTGCAAGGAGCATCAACTAATATTTTATCAAACTTATTTTCAAAATATTTGCTTAAAATCTGTCCTTTTTGCATCATAACGCCAAGGTTGCTAAGTCCCATTCTATCCAAATTATGCACTAAACTTTTAGTACGTTCCATATTTGGTTCGTTGGCGTATAAAGTTCCTCTATATCCCATATAATCGGCTATTTGGCTTGTTTTAGAGCCCGGCGAAGCACATAAATCCAATACAACATCATCCTGCTTAAGATTCATAATTAAAGGTGGAATCATAGACGAAAGACTTTGTATATAATATTTACCAACTGTAAACTCTAAAGTTTTGCCAATATTAGCAACACCATCGGTAACTAAAAAAGCACCGTCAACCGATTTTACAGGTTCTAATTTAATATGATATTTTCTAAGTTTTTCATCTATTTTAAGGTGTTTATAACGTAAAGGAATTCGTATATACGGTTTATAATCAATTTGTATAAATTCCTTAAATTTATTTAAATAATCTTCGCCAAAATGCAAATTTATATAATCAACTATTCTTGGATTTAATTCGGTCAATTTTTTTCCTTCTAAAATCTTATTAAATTTAATGCTTTAAAAATCTGCTGCACTATTTCATCGTTATTAACTTTTACCTGCAGTTGATTTAATTCCTGTTTAATCTGCAAAATAATTTCATCTAAATACTTTTCGTAACTTTTTACGGCCAAATTAATATCTTCCTGTTTAACAGGAATACTTATTTTTTTTGGTTTGTTTTTGTTGGAATAGATAATATACTTAACCTTATAAATATCTTCTTCCTGAAAATATACTTCGCCAGATATATCGCATATTTGGAAAAGACCAAAAAACGGATCACCGAAAATTAAATTTTTCTCCGGCATATTTAGTTCTTCTATCTGTTCAAAATCAACAAAGTCGTTAGGAAACTCTTTTTGAAGCAATTTTGAATTTTTAATAATCCAATTTTTTATAAATTCTTTTTCCATAGCACAAATAATTATTGTTAATGTACAAAAATAATATAAAAATACCGGTTTTCTATTATTTTTTTTAGTCCGAGGGTTTTATTAACAGGATGATTTTATTTTACGGGGAATAAATTAAATACCGATGATACTAATTTGGCCTATTTATATAATGTCAAAACTAATATCACCGGTAATTGTTTAACTAAAATTCTTCACTTTCATTCATATTCTGTTTTTCACGTTCTTTAACTTTACCCATATTTAAGCGGTACGATACACCAAGGTATAAATTTCTGCTATCCATAGCTCTGGTGCTATTTGTTAGAAAATTGGCACCTGTAATAGTTGAACTATAATTACGTGTGTTAAATAAGTCCGATACCCTAAACAAAAATGATAAATTGCCTTCCATAAAATCCTTTTTAACAGCAATATCAGCAAAATAAATTGCATCCGTTTTTGATTGCGAACTTACCGAACTGCCTCCCCAGCCTGAACGAACGGCAACTGAAGGTGATGAATAATTAATAATAAACTGCAATTGAAGATCCCACCACATAGTAAAATTATTATTCAACTTGCCTGTCCAGCTTAAGTTATCATAGGTTGAAATATCCGTTCCATTATTTTCAAATGTATATTTGTAAACGGAAAGATTTGCGTTCATTTTCCACCAGCTGCCAAGCGGCTGCATCCAAATAAATTCCATACCATAGGATAAACTTTTAGCAATATTTTCATAAGTGGTACGCGTAATGCCGTCATTACCTAAAACGCTAACCGAACTAATAACATCGTCCGTTTGTTTTGCAAAAATGCTTGACGTAAATGAAGTTTTTCCAACATATAAACCATAACTTAATTCAACCGAATTAAGATATTGAGGCTTTAAATATGGATTACCGTAAGAAATATTTAACGAATCCGTATAATCCACATATGGATTTATTGTTCTATGCGATGGCCTGTCAACTCTTCTGCTGTAACTAAGTTGTAATTCTTGTTCTTTAGAAAGTTCGTACGATAGGTGAAGTGAAGGATATAAACTAAAATAGTCGTTTTTATATCCTACTCCGGTAATCTCACTTCTAGCGTCTGTAAAAGCCCGTTCGGCACGCAAACCAACTTGATAGCTTATATCAAAAAACTTATTAATATAGGTAGCATAAACGGCATGAGTTTGCAATTTATAATCAAAATAATTTTTCTTAAGCAAATCTTCGTTCCAAACTTCATAACCCGAATTGTTAAAATAATCAAAACGCATAATTGGATTTTCGAGCTGACTATCAAAACCAACCTCTAATTTGGAATCCTCATTTATAGGATGAACATAATTTCCGGCAGCTTCCCATTCTTTATTTTGATTTTTAGACACGGTTTTAGTAATCTTATTAACAAAACCACTCCAAGATGAAGAACTTTGGTTAATCAAAGAAATATTATCCATTTTGTTATCCGAATAAGAGAAATCAAAAGTTAACTCTCTGTATTTTTCGTCAAATGTTTTTTTGTATCCCAAGTTATAACTTAAAGATCTCATATCTCTGTTTGAAATAGAATTTCGTATTGAATTTGAATACGATACCAAATCATCAAGGTATTGATTACTAAATAAATCACCCGATGAACTTCCACCATGACTTCTGTACTGGTAAGATAAAGTTAATGTATTAAAATTATTAAGATATATATCAACTCCCGTATTGATACTGCTTCCTTTTCTTAAACTTGAGCTTATTTGATTCTGATCAAGGTAAGATTTTGCGTCATCAGCACCGCTAATTCGTTGGGATGAGTTTATATCGGTACCCCATGCTGAACGTCCATTATAAGTGCCAAAAAAATTAAAACCGTTAACTCTATAATTAAGATTTAATGAACCGTTATATTTATCTCGTGTTCCTGCATTTAAGGAAATCATACCATTAAAACCGGTTTCAGCATTTTTTTTAAGAATAATGTTTATAATACCACCAGTCCCTTCAGGGTCGTATTTAGCCGATGGATTAGTAACCAATTCAATACTTTCAATAGAACTTGAAGGAAGCTGTGCAAGTGCATCCTCGGGGCTTATTGCCACCATACCGTTGGGTTTGCCGTCAATCAAAATAGTTAGGTTAGTATTACCTCGCAAACTTACAGTTCCGTCAGCGTCAACGTTAACAGATGGTATGTTTTGCAGAATATCTAATGCAGATCCGCCAACAGCGGTCAGCATTTTATCAACATTAATAACCTTTTTTTCTATATTATATGTGTACATCTGCTTTTCGGCTTTAATTTCAACTTCTTTTAAATTAATAGATTTCGATTTTAAGTTAATTTTTCCCAAATCGACTTCAATTTTTTTTGGAGTAAGCATAATTTCTTTAACAGAATAGGTTTCATATCCCATAAAAGAAGCCTGGCAATAATATTTTCCCGGTTTAATATTGTCTATCTCAAAATATCCGGTTTTGTTACTTATTCCTCCGGTAATTAAACTTGAGTCTTTAAAAGAAAAAACCGCAACATTTCCATATTCTATAGGAACCTGTGCTTGTTCATCAAACAAATAACCTGTTATTTTTCCCGATAAACCATTAAAACCGGTTCTATTTTCTTGTGCATTTGTAATCATTGAACTAAAAAATAAAATCAAAACATAAACCAAAAATACTTTTTTCATTAAAATTCCTCTATTAATTTAATCAACCATTTTATATAACAAATAATGTGCCGTATGTTCCAACAAAAACATTTATAGCTGGTAATATAAAATGAATTTTATAAATTTTACTTAATTTGGGGGGTAAATACCAAACAGATAATATGATAGTTAGAAAAACATTTATTTAGCAATATTGTAATTCGATTTTTTAATACAAATATTCATTTGCTTCCAAAGTTAAATAAACCTTATAAAAATTGAGGTAAAAAAAAGAATGGTTATTTTGTTAATAAAAATAATGCCGAGGCTGTCTCAAAAGTCAAGATATTGCATATAGGAACTCACCCCCTGACCCCCTCTCTTAAAAATAGAGGGGGAATATAAAGCGTAATTGCTTTGCTATATATTAGATTTGTAAATACATCAAATATTTATACTGGGGATATAATATTTAAAATATTTTGGATTAAAGCCCTGATTTACCACTTTTGAGACAACCTCTTTACGGCATTTTTCTGTTTTTGCTACAATCATGTCATCCTTTTCAGGTTTATTTAATACCATATAACATATTACTATACAATTAGTTAACATTGTTTTTCTATAGAAAGCACGGCAGAGCTGTGCCATGTTTGTAACCAAACGTAACACCACCAAAACCCGAACTCCGGCGGTGGATGTCTCATAAGTCTGATTTTTGGAATTCTCTGCTTCAAGAATCCTCACTCGCCAAACATAAAATCAGACATAAACTATAATATAATAATGTTTTATATAAAAGATATTCCCCTCTCTTTTTAAGAGAGGGGCAAGGGGTGAGTTCGGTTTTTGTACTTATGCGACATCCACCAGAGCTGTGCCATGTTTGTAACCACACGTAACACCACCAAAACCCGAACTCCGGCGGTGGATGTCTCATAAGTCTGATTTTTGGAATTCTCTGCTTCAAGAATCCTCACTCGCCAAACGTAAAATCAGACATAAACTATAATATAATAATGTTTTATATAAAAGATATTCCCCTCTCTTTTTAAGAGAGGGGCAAGGGGTGAGTTCGGTTTTTGTACTTATGCGACATCCACCAGAGCTGTGCCATGT
>JAZDHY010000024.1:0-2184 GCA_043805435.1 bacterium | reverse complement strand
AGGCAGTAAACTTATATTTTTAGTTCTATTGCGGGGCAAGCTTTTATAAATTTAAATGACAACCACGTATAAACTTTAACTTTAGGCAGCAGTTATTTTTATAAATTGACCACCACTTTCCAAGTGGATTATGTAAATTCTCACTAATTATTATCTGTTCTTATATTATAATTTTACATTTAGCCATTCCCACAAAAGTGGATATGCTGAGAAGATTAATTGATTCTCATTGGCACAAGAATTAGAATTTGATTATTTCAGAAATTATAAAATATTATTTTAACTTAAGCGGCCAGGATCCATTTTCCATTTCCCTTTTTGTTAAATTAATAATATATATTCTTGTATTATTTAAATATAAATCATGTGTACCGATACAAAACCCTTTATCCCAACCGTCATTAAAATATTCAATTGAGTCGGGATCATTAAAATTAAATATAAACATAATTATTTTTTTTTCATTAAAGATATTTTTATATCCCCAATACTGCCTATAATATCCTCGAAGTTTTGAGTTATGTTCTTTTTTACTATTTAAGTCGTTCCTATAATACAGATTGACTAAACTATCCAATACTTTTTCGGCTTCAATTACATCAGCTAAAGAAAGCGATATCCTCTGATCTGTACTGTCACGAGATCCGTAATACTTTTCATCTATTCCAAAAACAACCCCTTTACCATCATAAAACTCTTTTAGTTCAATAATATATGTGCTGTCATTTTCTGTTTTTTCATCTTGAGCATAATTATTTTTAAAAAATAAGATAAAAAAGAATAGAACAATTATCGCATTCATATTTAATATTTTCATAAAACACCTAATTTTTTTAAAACTAAAAGAGACTGTAACATCCAAATGAAGATGCAAAGTTTAAATTCATAACTGAAACATTAAAATCATTTGTCTCCAATATGGCCTAAAAGCATTACTAAATAACCAAACATTAAAAGAAATATTATTAAAAAATAATTTGAAGTTCGTAATTTCTTTTTTAGAGAGAACCTTACCGTTAAAACGCCCATTAAAATCATGGTAATGAGATATAATTCATAAAAAATGAAAATCCCATTACCTTCATTAGTGAAAAAAATTTTATCAATTAAGTCTATAATAAAAAAAACAAAGTCTGTGATCCATAAGAAAACCGTCTCTAATAGTGTTTTTAAATATTCCATCATGATTGCTTTACTGCTTATTTTGATTTTTTACAATTCTTTCTCAGTATAATCCTTGCAAACTCCTAAAATTTAAGTGTAAAAAAAACATACAATTTGGGGGAATATTTCCCATTTATTTTGTAAAACAATTCCCCCACCGGTGTGTGTGGGGGGGGGTGGATTATTTCTACCATTTACACAAAATTACCGACACTCCCACATTTTTTTATTCTTGGTGTTTTACTTTTGCTCTTTGTTTGTTCTCTCTTCAATAAATTTTCTAAACAAACCCAATAAAAATGAAAGTTTTGTAGGATCTCCATATGCAATAAATTGTGCATCTATTATTTCGTAAGAATACCAATCATCGTCACCATTATCATAAAGAAAACGATCAACTGTTTCATTTTCAAATTCTGTCTCTTTTAAATCAATTCTAACATCCCAACCAGGATTATCCAGTGTCCCAATTTTAATACCGTACATATGCTCCCAATCTTCATTGCAATTGCTTGAATACCAATTTTCAAGCCACTTTAAAATATCTCCATTCATGGTTCAACTCCATTAGCTTTTAACAACTCCAAGTAATCTCTAACCTTATCTATGTCTTGTTGTGTAGCAGGTTGCGGATCTTTTGAATATTTAATAAATATTTCTCCGGTTTTTGGGTTTGTCTGTGTTTCTTCAGGGTGTACATGTGGAGTTGGTACTTTTTTGTTTTCCGCTTTGCTGTAATGGCCATCTCCATCTACATCAACTCTACCATGTCCCGGTATAGTTACAGAATTTTTACCTATTTGATTACGAATTTCTTTTCCTTGTTCTTCAATACTTGTAGCTTGTTCTTCTCCCCCATCAGAATTTGCGACACCTTCCTTGCTATTTAATAAACTTAACATTCCATCAAGAAATTTTCTACTAGCATCTTCTGCAACAATTACTGACTTATTAACAAAAGAATTAGTACTCTTTCTATAACTAGGATTTGATATGTAATTAATAGTATGACAAAATAAT
>JAZDHY010000023.1:0-3597 GCA_043805435.1 bacterium | reverse complement strand
TTTAGTTACTAGACTCTCAAAAAGAGTCATTCAACAATATATTGATCTTATACCTATTGATTCTTTTTGATCTTTATATTATTTTATTTCCTCTTTTCGGTATCTTTTGATACCTTGCTTCGGTATCATTTGAAACTATTTTATCAGCATCATTTTACCAACCGCACTATTTTTATCCGTTTTAACAGAGTAAAAATAAATTCCGGAAGATAGTTTTGTACCGTTAAATCTAAAATTATAAGTACCGGCTCTTAACTGGTTATTTACCAAAGTTTCAATTTCGCGACCCAATATATCATAAACAATTAATTCTACTTTGCTATCGGAAGGGATTGCAAACGAAATTATTGTTTCAGGATTAAACGGATTTGGATAGTTTGAAAACAACTTAAACTCCTTAGGAATCGATGTTGTAAAAACTTCTTCAACATCAGAAATAAAAATAGTAGGATCCGGAATACCATCACCATTTTCATCAAAACTTATTTTTGCAAGGTTAACTAAACTGTCAGGTCCGGCATTTCCGTCAATATCAATATTGTCAGGCGCGGAATCACCACCGCCCCAGTTAAATCCACCGGCTACAATAGCAACCATATTAATTTTTGCATTTGCAGGAACTAATCCTGCACCAAGGCTGTAAATGTCATTCCACGAAATTGCCATTTCACTATCATACCCGTCAACACCACGTTTTGAATTTACAAAAGTTGAGATGTTGGTGGACTGATTCCCTTGAATTGAATATGCAGTCGGTTTGGTTAAATAATACGCCGCAGTAAATAAGTCTATTCCTTCATTTTGTCTAAAACGGAAATTTTTAGGGAAATCGCCATTATAACCACCTGTTGAATTGAAGTTTGTTACACCGCCTTCTTTTGTATCAAGATATAACATTAGGGTATTATTTTTATCATTTATGTAATAATTTATACCCAGATATAAAGAATCGGAATCCCATGTAGCATAAATATTGAATAATTCATTATTTAAGGAATCTACAGTTCTCCAATAACTATCAGTACCACTGTCCGCAATAATCAGCCATTCTGCAAGCCAATCGTTATCACCAACATTAACAGTACCATCAATTAACGGTTTACCATAAGTTGCAATTAAAGTATCGCTATTTTTTATAACATTTACATTAAACAATACTGTATCATAAGCACCTTTGTAATCCGTTACACTTAAAACTATTTGATAATTTCCCGTATCTTCAATTGCCGGCGTACCTGCAATTAAACCGTTAAAACTATTTACGCTTATCCATGTGGGAGATTGAATAAAGAAATATTTTAACGAATCGGAATCCAAGTCAATAGCAATAGATTGTTTTTCAAACCGTTGTGCAGCAATTGCAGTTGTATCGTTAATTGCACTTAATACAGGAGCATAATTAAGGAATACGGAGATATCAAACGTATCAACTGCGGTACTATTATGTGCATCAGTTATCTTAAAAATAACGGTTTTATTGCCTACATCGCTTAATTTTGGAGTACCAAATATTTTACCGTTAGCATTTACACTAAGCCAAGCAGGATTTCCTTGTAAAGAGAAATTTAATACTTGGTTATCTGCATCACTAAATATTGTCTGAAATTCAAAATACGAATTTGTATAAGCCACTTTATTTGGAATACTCTGTAATACCGGAACATTATTAATTGTTTGAGTAGTATCGGGCACATATACCGCATAACCGCGTGGAGGAGCCCACAATTCTACTCTTCCGTCAGCTTGTGATACTTTATCCATTGCTTTTCCGGTATAATCGCGGAATGTTTGAGAAAGATGATTGGAATTTACCCATACACCAAGCCATTCTGTAGGATTATTATTAATAACCAAAAACACCTGTGGTTTATTATCCCCGCCGTCTCTTCTTGCAATATAAAGATTTTTTGCAATATCAGTCTGGTTTCCGTTACCACCCAGATACCAAGGATTTAAGCCGCTTCTTTTGGTCGTTCCGCCATACACAAATGTTTTACGTATCCATATTAAAGTATCTATTTTGCCCGAAAAACCATAATCAAAATAATCTTTAAAAAATACCGAAGGACGTCCTTCACTCATTAAGGTAAAAGCGTATGCCATATCTTTATTTGTAATAATAGGATTGTGTCCATCATCAACAGAACCATCCCAGCCAATTCTATCCATATCATGATTTTCAACAAATGTCGAAATATCAAAACCTGATATTCCTGCATTTATTAAACCGGCTCCATCTAACGTGTTCATATCAAATGTACCGGAAGTGTTATTGCACATATCTTTTAATGTAAAACGTAAAGGAAAATCGAACATGGATACGTTCCCGCCGTGTACATTTTGGGTTTGATCCAGCCAATAACCAATATCACTTGTCGAACCATAATATTCGGCCACGTTAAAACCGCCCTGGTTAACAGCCTGTATCCAAGCACCCATAAACGCAGGATCGATACCTTTTACCGCATCTAATCTAAAACCGTCAAAACCGATAACGTTTTTCAGATAATTTCCCCACGCAATAAGACTGTCTCTAACAGACGGCCTGTCCTTTGCCAGCCATAAGCCAAATTGAAATATAGGATCGTCTGCACCATGATATGGCGGACTAACATTACATGTTTGACTGTTAGGATAAAAAGAAGAAGCGTCTTTTTTGAATCTGCCGGATCCGTAAGGATAATTAAATATTACCCAGCCCGAATCGGGATAGGATGGATACGGCTTGCATTCATAAGGAGCTTTTGCTTCGCCGCCATTTACATGATTCATTACGGCATCGGCATAAACTTCAATACCCACTTGATGAAATATATTTATCGAATGTATTAATTCCTCTCTGCTTCCAAATCGTGTTTCTTTGGATCCCATTTGATAATATTCGCCAAAATCATAATGGTCGTAAGGATCATAACCCATAGAAAAACTACCGCCTGCACATTTAACAGGTGAAGGGAACCATATTCCGCCAAATCCTGCCGAAGCTAAACGAGGAGCTAAATTACTTAACGAATCATACCAAACTCCATCGGGAGGTGAATTCCAATAAAATCCCTGAAGATATACATCCGATTTTTGCACATTTAATAATTGTTGATAATTATTTTGTGCAAATAAAATATTAACCGCAAATATAGTTAAAAGAAGTGCTTTTTTGATCATTTTTATCCCTGAAAAAATTTAATTACTAATATATGTATTTTTGAAATATTTTTTACAATTTTTTTCTGTTTTGTTTTATATAAATTATTCAGCAGGAAATTATATTTAACCCGGATTTTGCAATAGATATTATAATATTCTTTAATCTCTATATTAATATAAGGTTATGGAAAATTTAATTGCATTTATTATATACATGTAAATAAAATTACTTCGGTCTGAATAATTTAATATTAATATTTTTTAACTCAGGCCTAAAGGCCATGTAGTATAGTTTTTATTCCCCACGTCCTTTACAGACTGTGTGAAAATTGGGGATAATAAAACAGGTGGGGATTATAAAAAAGAAGATGTAATTCCCCACTATAAAGTTGCATAAGTCGTTATAAATTCGTATATTAGCATATTAAATAAGGACAAATAATGGCTGTTATA